>JAZQHR010000001.1:0-43083 GCA_045540695.1 Clostridia bacterium
ACTATGATATAAGTGTTTATCTCACTTTTAAAGTTTAATTATCTTTTCTTTTATGTCTGGGGCTTGGGCAGCAAAGCCCCTAACAACCCCTGCCGCACCTATTGATGAATTTCAAGAAAATATCAAGACTCATTTTTAAAAAATTAACTGCACGTGCAAACTCGGGAACGTAAGTTTAGTGTATATTAAAAATCTTCTGTTCCCTCGGGTTGCACTAAAAAAGTCAGGCAATGCTAAAAAACTTAAGCCTGACTTTTTTGCAATTAATTTTTAAAAATATCGTTTGAATTTTCTAAGAACTTCATCAAATGGTGTCTTTACGCTCGACTGAAAGTTTGTTGTTATAATTGGAATTTTATAAAGCATACGGTTTTATTACTTACATCTTTAGGCTGCTTTTATGTTGCCTGCACAAACTGGTGTGGTTCAAAAATAACACACGTTGTTTTCCTTTTGCAAAATATTTTCAAAAAAATATTGATAAATTATTTTTTATATGTTATAATTTATATAATATTATGTATAATCGGGTATAGTATTGCATACAAAGTCTGGAACTTGTATGATATTTATATATTTTGAATATGAATTTTATATATTTTTAAAGTTAAATATTTTACATTTTTTGTATGCATATATTTGATTTATGCATGGTATGAGGGCTTCTGTTGGCCCTGCATTAAATGGTTATTGAAAGTTTTATAAGAGAATTTTTAAAAGAAGGAGGTCGATAATCTTTGAATCCAATGCAAATTATAATAACAGTCGTCGTAGCTGTGGTTGCTATACTAATCGGCTTTGCAGTCGGTATTATATACAGAAAGAAAATTGCAGAAGCTGAGATTGGCGGTGCTGAAGAGCAGGCTAAGAAAATAGTAAAAGCAGCAGAAAAAGAAGCTGACAGCAAGAAAAAAGAAGCTCTTTTAGAAGCTAAAGACGAGATTCATAAATCAAGATCAGAACTTGATAAAGAAATCAAGGAAAGACGTAATGAACTATCACGTCAGGAAAGAAGAATTCAGCAAAAAGAAGAAAATCTGGATAAGAAAACAGAGTCATTAGAGAAAAAAGATGAAAAGTTAAACCAGAAGCTTAAAGAGCTTGAAGGTGAAACAGCAAAAATCGAGGAAATGAAACAGGCACAGCTTAAAATGCTTGAGAAAATTTCAGGACTTTCGATTGAAGAAGCAAGAGATTACCTACTTAAGAATATAGAGGTAGAGGTTAGACACGAAGCCGCTATAATGATTAAGGATATCAAAACTCAGGCTAAAGAAGAGGCAGAAAAAGAAGCTAAGAATATTATTTCAAATGCTATTTCTAAATGTGCTGCCGACCACGTTGCAGAGGCAACAGTTACTGTTGTAGCTCTACCAAACGATGAAATGAAGGGTAGAATTATTGGTCGTGAGGGTAGAAACATAAGAACTATCGAAACACTTACAGGTATTGATTTAATCATTGATGATACACCTGAGGCAGTTGTACTTTCAGGATTTGACCCTGTAAGACGTGAAATAGCAAGAGTAGCTCTTGAAAAGCTAATAGTAGATGGTAGAATTCATCCTGCAAGAATTGAAGAAACTGTCGAAAAAGCTAGAAAAGAAGTGGAAGCTATTATCAAGCAGGAAGGTGAACAGGCTACATTTGATACAGGTGTTCACGGACTTCATCCTGAAGAGATTAAGCTTCTTGGTAAGCTTAAATATCGTACAAGTTACGGTCAGAATGTACTTAAGCACTCTATCGAGGTTGCAAACCTTGCTGGCATTATGGCAGGAGAACTTGGGGTGGATATCAAGACTGCAAAAAGAGCAGGTTTACTACACGATATCGGTAAAGCGGTTGACCATGAAATTGAAGGCTCACATATCGACATTGGTGTTGATATTGCTAAAAAATACCATGAGTCACCAGAAGTTATTCACGCAATTCACGCTCACCACGGTGACGTTGAAGCAAATACAATTATCGCTTGTATAGTTCAGGCTGCGGATGCTATATCTGCTGCAAGACCTGGTGCAAGAAGAGAAAATCTTGAAACTTACATCAAACGTCTTGAAAAGCTTGAAGAAATTGCAAACTCATTTGAGGGCGTTGACAAGTCGTTTGCTATTCAGGCAGGTAGAGAAGTAAGAATTATGGTTAAGCCTGAATGTGTTAAAGAGGATGAAACTATTCTTATAGCGCGTGAGATAGTAAAGAAAATCGAAAGCGAAATGGAATATCCGGGACAGATTAAGGTAAACGTAATAAGAGAAACGCGTTCTACCGAATATGCTAAGTAATATAACTAAGTAGGATATAAGAGAAGTGAAGCAGCTTTTTCACTTCTCTTTTTTCGCCAAATATAACGTATGGAACAGAAAGGTGGTAAATGATATGAATATACTCACTATAGGCGACGTGGTTGGGACACCAGGCACAGATTTTGTGGAGATGTGTCTTAGAGGAATAATTGAGGATTATAATATTGATTTTACCATTGTAAACGGTGAAAACGCGGCAACCGGAAGCGGTATTACGCGAAAGTATGCTGAAAGACTACTTGATGCCGGCGCAGATGTTATTACTATGGGAAACCATACATTTGGCAAAAAAGAAATATTTGAAATAATGGACGATTATTCATGCGTGCTTCGACCTGCTAACTATCCAATAGATAAGGGTAACGAGAGTGTGATATGCACGGTAGGAGATAAAAAGGTAGGAGTATTAAATCTGCTTGGAAGGGTTAATCTTATAAATGTAGATTGTCCGTTTAGATGTGCCGACAGAATAATAGAAGAAATGAAAGATAAAGCCGATATAATAATGGTTGATTTTCACGCAGAGGCTACAAGTGAAAAAATAGCTATGGGATATTACCTTGATGGCAGAGTGTCGGGCGTGTTTGGCACACACACTCACGTACAGACAGCAGATGAGACTGTCCTGTCAAAGGGCACAGGTTATATCACTGACATAGGTATGAGTGGGGTTATCAATTCAGTTTTGGGTGTGAAAAAAGAAATAATACTGGAAAGATTTTTAACAAGTGTACCGCAGAAGTTTGAAAATGCTGATGGAAAATGCAAAATATCGGGTGCGGTATTTGAAATTGGTGATGACAATAAGTGCAAATCGGTAAAACGTATTTGTGTTGAATAGATTGATTATATGGCAAATGAATTTGCCGGTTTTGGGGATAGATATGAAAAGATTGATTGTTTTATGCTTGAGCTTAATAATACTGTTGACAGGATGTTCGGATATGCCTGATTTCAGGAGCTTTGTTCCGGGCAATTCCGAAATGGATAAAGATGGAGTGTTAAATTTATATTCGTATATTCCAAACACTCTAAATCCTTATGTTACAAACTACGACAGCACACTTGATATGCTAAGGCTTATATACGACAGCTTGTTTGATGTGTCACTGGATATGAGTGCCATACCGGTGCTTGCAAAAGAGTATACGGTAAATGATAACAATACCATTTATACTATAAAGTTAAATAAAACAAAGTTCCATGGCGGTAAGGATTTTACCGCAGACGATGTTTTGGCATCTGTGTTTTATGCGAAAAACTTCAGCGTCCCATACAGTAAGACCCTTTCTATAGTGAAGAATGTGGAAAAACAGGGCGATGACACGGTAGTATTTATACTTAATGAGCCAAACGCCTGCTTTGTAAACTTACTTGATTTTCCAATTATGCCGGAAAATCTTGAAATTGAGGACTTTAGTACAACAAACGAAAAATTCATTCCGATTGGTACGGGAAAGTATAAGGTGGAAGATATAGTAAAAGGCAAAAAAATCACTCTTATACGAAATGACGACAGAAAAATAGGTGAAAAACCACTTATAAAGACAATTGTGGTAAATGTCATGGCAAGTCCTGACCTTCCAATGTATGCTTTTAATTCAGGCTCGCTTGACATTATTGATACCGACACATTTAAATGGGGCGATTTTGGTATCAATGTGGAATATGCCACAAAGGAGTATACGTCAAACAAATATGAGTTTATAGGAATTAATCACAATAACATAGTGCTTGACAATGTAAGTGTACGAAATGCACTTAACTATGCTACTGATAAGATTAAAATAGCCGATGATATAAAGTATTCGCACGTAAAGCCTGTTAATTCACCGGTAAATCCGGACAGCTATTTTTCAACTGTAAAATACGACAAGGTTGATTTTGATATAGAACAGGCAAAAACCATTCTTGAAAAAGACGGATGGCTTGACCTTGATGGTGATGGAGTGCTTGACAAGGTTATAGAGGACGGTACGTACAGCCTTTCGTTTGATATGCTTGTTAATGAGGACAATCCTGAGCGTGTTGCTGTTGCAGAATTTATTGCGGAAACGTATAAAAAGTGCGGAATAAATGTAAGTGTAACAGTTGTTGATTTTGAAACATATAATACAAAAATAGTAAGCGGCGAATATGATTTATTTGTTGGCGGCATTACTATACCAAATGATAACGACTTGAGGTTTATGCTTAAGACCACAAGTGTGGTGGATAAAAATAACCATTATAATTATTTAAGCGAGCAGATGGATGGTATTTTAAATGATATATCTGTTTCGCAAAGCAGTGAACAGCTTATTGAGAATTATGGTAAATTTCAAAATTTCTTTGAAAATGAATTTCCGCACATTTCGTTGTATTTTGAAAATGAGGCGATACTCTTAAACACCAGGGTAAAACCTGAGATGAACATAAGCCTATCAAATGTGTTTAGCGGGGTTCAGGATATATTTATTGAGAAAAGCGAAAGCAAGGAATAATTTATGCTAAAGATAAAAGAAGCTATAGTAGTAGAGGGAACGTATGATAAAATAAAGCTCGGCGGACTTGTGGATGCGACTATTGTTACAACTGATGGATTTGACATATATAAAAACAGTAAAAAGAGCGAGCTTATAAAGAAGCTTTCGGAGAAGAATGGAATAGTAATACTTACCGACAGTGACAGGGCGGGTTTCCAAATACGAAATTATGTAAAGAATATTGCAAAAAACGGATGTGTGAAGCATGCGTATATACCTGATATAAAGGGTAAAGAAAAACGTAAAAGCACTCCGTCAAAGGAAGGCTTTCTTGGCGTAGAGGGAGTAAGTGACAAGGCTATAATAGACGCACTTATGCAAAGCGGTTGCGTTACTGGGGGGCAACAAAGAGAGGGCAGAGTTATCACAAAACAGGATTTGTTTTCGGATGGACTTTGCGGAAAATCAGACAGTGCTATGCTTAGAAAAAAGTTAACGCGTAAGCTTAAGCTTCCTGACAGGATTTCAACTAATATGCTGCTTGATGTGCTTAATCAGCTATACTCTTACGAGGAGTATAAGAAGGTTGTTTCCGAATTATAAATAGAAAAATTCGTTATTTCATACAAAAAATTTTTTTATTTTGTATGAATATGTAAAAAATAATGTTGTTATGTTGACTTTTAAAAGAATAAGTATTAAAATAAATTTACTTGTTTTGGAGGTGTATGTATGAATTTTGTGAATGAATTAAAATCGATAATGTCAAAGACTGCTAAAGGTGCTGTGAAGGTGTCTAACGATGTTGTTGATTATACAAAATATCAGATAAAGATTGCAGACCTTAAAGATAAGATTGACGAGAAATACAGAACCATAGGAGAGCTGTTTGTGAAAAATGCAAATGGTGAAGAGTGTGAAGGTTCTGAATTTGAAACTTATGTAGACGAAGTAAATAGTTTGAAAACAGAGCTTATAGCGGTTCGTGAAGATCTTGCAAAGCTAAAAAAATCAAAACAGTGTCCTGAATGTGGAAAAATGTCAGGTCAAAATTCAAACTATTGTTCGAATTGCGGAAAAAAGATATATGACACGCAGGAGTGATATATACAAATGAAAGATTTTAATATCGGCTTTATAGGAGCCGGAAATATGGGAGGCGCTATACTAAAGGGTATATGCAATTCCGGTGAAGTGAAAAATGAAAATATACGAGTGTACGACATTAAGCGCCCGGACAATTTACCATCGGGCGTTTTGTATGTAGATTTTGAGGAGTGTGTAAAAAGCTCTGATTATCTGTTAATCGCAGTAAAACCTAATGTATTTCCAAAGGTGCTTGATGATATAAAAAAGCTTGATTATAAAAACAAGGTGTTTATATCTATCGCAGCCGGAATTACGGTTGATTATATCAAAGAATGTCTTGGTGATGTGAGTGTTGTCCGCGCTATGCCAAACCTTCCTTTGTGTGTGGGTGAGGGTATGACGGTGGTGAGCGTGTTTGATGGCATTACTGATGAGCAGATGGACGTAGTAAAGTGCATATTTGAAGGCTCTGGAAAAATGTGCGTGCTTGGTGAGGATTACATCAATAAATGTATCTCCATAAATGGCAGCGGTCCGGCGTATGTGTTTATGTTTATTGAGGCACTGGCGGATGCGGCATGTAAAAACGGAGTTGCGAGAGCTGATGCGTATACACTTGCTGCACAGACCGTACTTGGCTCTGCCAAGATGGTGCTTGAAACAGGTATGCATCCCGGTATGCTTAAGGATATGGTGTGTTCTCCGGCAGGTACTACCATTGAGGCGGTTGCAGAGCTTGAGAAAAAAGGTTTTAGAAATGCCGTAATTGCAGCGTCGGACAGATGCACCGAAAAAGCAATCAGTATGAGTAAAAAACAGTAATCAAAGTCTTTTAGTTTACATATTATAAAATGTAAGCGGAAAAGACAAGCATACATAATGTTCAAATAGTCATATATCTTTATATGTGCTCGGAACAACACTATTCATATACTCTTCCGCTTGAACGGAGGATATAAGATTGAATAATGAATTTACCAGTCACGTAAAAGGCAATGCTTTTTTATATGTACTTTCATTCGTAGCCTTAGTTGTGGGAATTGCAGCAGGATCTTTTTGTTCGGTCAAGCTTGGCGTGGATGAAGAAAAAGAACTGAGCAGTTATATAGCTGATTTTTTTAGTTACTATAAGGATAATGACATTGAATTTGCCGCTATTTTCAAAAGCGGTTTGCTGTACAATTTAAAATACGTACTTTTATGCACAATAGTATCTCTAAGTATTTACACATTTTTTGCGGTGTATCTTATGCTCGGCTTGAGGGGTTTTTCTCTTGGCTTTACGGTGGGGCTAATACTTATAGAACGAGGGGCAAATGGAATGCTGTTTCTAATATTGACTGTACTTCCTTCGTGCGTTCTTACGCTTCCGTTGTATTTGTATATGTGCGTAATGTGTACAAGGTGTGCCATATCACGGCACAGGCTTCGCGAAAATTATCGTGAAAGAAAAAGAGAACTTAAAAGCTTTCTTATTATAATGTTGTTTCTGTTCGTTGCATTGGTTGTGTGCGGTATGATAGATACATTTTTATCACCGCTAGTAGTTAAATATGTTATTTGACAATGTGACAGTTGAGATTTGAAAGAGGTTGGAAAATGAACTCGGTTTGTGAGGAATTTGTAAATTTTTTGGAATTTGAAAAAAAAGTAGCATATAATACGCTTGTATCATATAAACGAGATATACGTCAGTTTTCAGAATATATGGAATCAAATGGCGTTGAGGTGGAGAATGCAAACAAGACTAACATAATATCGTTTCTTTTGTATATGCAAAAAGCAGGTAAGTCTTCATCTACCGTATCGAGAAGTATGGCATCTATAAGGTCACTGTATAACTATATGCATACAGAAGGAATAATATCGGAGGACCCTACATTTAAGCTGGAAACACCAAAGCGTGAGAAAAAGCTTCCTAATATATTGTCAGTAGGACAGATAGATTTGTTACTCGCTCAGCCTGATGGTAAATCAGCAAAGGGTGTGCGTGATAAGGCGATGCTTGAGCTTGTATACGCTACAGGCATAAAGGTGTCTGAGCTTATAAGTGCAAGCGTAGAGGATGTAGAGCTTGACCTTGGTTTCTTTAAGTGTAACAGCAGCGGTCATATTAGAATTATCCCTCTTGGCAGAACATGCGTAAACGCACTTAAGGCATACATAAATGATGCAAGAAATATACTTATATATAATAATAAAGAAGAAACTGCTTTGTTTGTAAACTGCAACGGAGCAAAGCTTACAAGACAGGGATTTTGGAAGATAATAAAAGAGTATGGAACTAAAGCGGGTATTACTGATGAGATTACACCGCATACGCTAAGACACTCGGTTGCTGCACACATGATAGAAAATGGTGCAGACCTTGGAGCTATAAAAGAAATGCTTGGACATAGCGATATATCTTCCACACATATTTATTCGCGACTTGTAAAGACAAGAATAAAAGAGGTTTACTCAAAAACTCATCCAAGAGCATAATTTCATATAGCGTTAAAAAAGCTTTCTCAGCCGAGAAAGCTTTTTTTGGGTCCAGGGCGAAGCCTTGGCCGGAGGGCGGGGCGCTCCGGAACGCCCCGAGGCTTTTTGGACTTTTGGCCTCAAAAGTCCCCGTCGGAGACAAATAGAGAAAATATAGTTAATACTAACACACTGTAAAGACGCTAAAGGATGCGTTGTTATGCTGGAAAAGTGTACAAATATCATTTGTGTCGTGTTTTATTATCATTTATATGTGCAAAATGACTATGTAAAACGCAGGTTTTGTACTTTTATATGTGTACTTTTAACGAAATTTCAAAAAAACGCCGATTTTTTTAAAAAAATTCAAAAAAAACTTGCAATTTTATATTAAATAATGTAAAATATTCTATGTGTGACATGACATACGATGAAGCGGGAGGTTACAGCAATACTGCGGTTTTGCTAATTTCCGTGGAGAATGTCCGAATCTGGAATTTGGGCGCCATAAGTCACAGTACAGGAGTATTGTGCCCAGTCGTAGGTTTGACTGGGTAATTTAATGCGAAAGGCACGACACACTCGGCTAAGTGTACTGTTTTTATGTTTGTCATTAGCATGTAAAAATACTCAAAGGAGGTAACACAAAGTGGCTAAAAGTCAGAAAATCAGAATTAAGCTTAAAGCTTATGACCATCAGCTAATCGATCAGTCAGCTCAGAAAATAGTTGAGACTGCTGAAAGAACTGGTGCAAAGGTGTCTGGTCCTATTCCACTACCAACTAAGAAAGAAGTTATCACTATTCTTAGAGCGGTACACAAATATAAGGACTCTCGTGAGCAGTTCGAAATGAGAACTCACAAAAGACTTATAGACATACTAGAACCAACATCTAAGACAATCGACACTCTTCTTAAAATTTCTTTGCCAGCAGGCGTTGACATCGAAATCAAGCAGGTGTGATTTAACGTAGCACAAGCTACAATGTGCAAGTCGCTTGAGATAAGCGGCGGGTAATGTTGGGGGTTAGGCCTCAACCAATAACCATATAGGAGGAAATGTAAAATGCAAAAAGCAATTTTAGGAAAAAAGCTTGGAATGACTCAAGTTTTTACCGAAGACGGTTTAGTAATTCCTGTAACCGTTATTGAAGCTGGTCCTATCACTGTTACTCAGAGAAAAACAGTTGAAAACGACGGCTATGAAGCAATTCAGGTAGGTTATACTGATGTTAAAGAAGTAAAACTTACAAAACCGGAAAAAGGTCATCTTGACAAAGCGGGCATCGCACCTAAGAGATATCTTAGAGAATTCAGATTTGAAGATGAAATCACTTACAACGTAGGTGACGAAATCAAAGTTGATATCTTCGCTGAAGGTGACAAAATTGATGTTACAGGCATAAGCAAAGGTAAAGGTTTTGCCGGTTCAATCAAAAGATGGGGTAGCCACAGAGGTCCTATGACTCACGGTTCAGGTTACCACAGAAGACCAGGTTCACTAGGCGCTTGTTCAACTCCTTCAAGAGTTATGAAGAACAAAAAGCTTCCTGGACACATGGGTGTTGAACAGGTTACAGTACAGAACCTTGATGTAGTTAAAGTTGACGTTGAAAAGAACCTTATTCTAGTAAAAGGTGCTGTTCCAGGTCCTAAAGGCGGATTGTTAACTATAAAAAATACAGTGAAAGCGTAATAGAATATCGGAAAGGAGGACTAAAAAATGCCTAAAGTAGGTTTATATAATATGGCAGGTAGCCAGATCGGTGATATCGAGCTTAGCGAAAACGTATTCGGTCAGGAAGTAAACAAAAGTGTACTTCACCAGGTAGTAGTAAATTACCTAGCAAATCAGAGACAGGGTACTCAGAGCACAAAGACTCGTTCAGAGGTTAGAGGCGGTGGCATCAAACCTTGGAGACAAAAAGGTACCGGCCGTGCAAGACAGGGTAGCATAAGAGCTCCGCAGTGGATTAAAGGCGGTATAGCACTAGGTCCTAAGCCAAGAGATTACAGCTACACTTTAAATAAGAAGGTTAAGAGATTAGCTATGAAATCAGCACTTAGTGCAAAAGTGCTTGAAAACGAAATTATCGTTTTAGATGAGCTTACAATAAACGAAATCAAGACTAAAGAGGTTGTTACACTTCTTAAAAACCTTGGTGTTGAAGGAAAAGCTCTTATCGTAACTGCAGACAAAGACAATAATGTTGTTCTTTCAAGCAGAAACATTGAAGGCGTATCTACTTCTTTCGTAGGCACACTTAATGTTTATGAAATATTAAATAATAGTCAGTTAATCATTGCTAAAAATGCAATAGAAAAGATCGAGGAGGTGTATGCATAATGACTAATGCACACGATATCATTGTAAAGCCTATTATTTCAGAAAAAAGCATGAGACAGATTGCAGACAAAAAATACACCTTCGAAGTTAAACTAGATGCTAACAAAATCGAAATCAAACAGGCTATAGAGCAGATTTTCAAAGTAAAAGTTGAGAAGGTTACTACTTCAAGAGTACTTGGAAAAATCAAAAGAATGGGCGCTACATCAGGTAAGAGAGCAGATTGGAAAAAAGCTACTGTTAAGCTAACAGCTGACAGCAAGACAATCGAGTTCTTTGATGGCATGGCGTAATAATTAATTGAAAGTTAAGGAGTGAATAAGGAATGGCGATTAAAAAGTATAATCCTACATCTCCCGCTCGTAGATTTATGACAGTTTCAACTTTTGAAGAACTTACAAAAGTTGCTCCTGAAAAATCACTGCTTGAACCGCTTAACAAAAAGTCAGGCAGAAACTCTTACGGCAGAATCACTGTTCGTCACAGAGGCGGCGGAAATAAGAGAAAATACAGAGTAATCGATTTTAAAAGAAATAAAGATGGCATGAACGCTACAGTTCTTTCTATCGAATACGATCCAAACAGAAGTGCTAATATAGCTCTTATTCAGTACGAAGACGGAGTAAAAAGCTATATCATAGCTCCAGATGGTCTAAAGAAAGATGACGTTGTACGTTCAGGTTCAGATGCGGATATCAAACCAGGTAACGCACTAATGATTAAAGACATCCCTGTTGGTACACTAATTCACAATGTTGAATTGTTCCCAGGCAGAGGTGCACAGCTAGTAAGATCAGCAGGTAACTGCGCACAGCTTATGGCTAAAGAGGGCGAATATGCTCAGGTTAGACTTCCATCAGGCGAAGTTAGAATGATCAGAACTGACTGCCGTGCAACAATCGGTCAGGTTGGTAACCTTGATCACGAGAACATCTCTATCGGTAAAGCAGGTCGTAAGAGACACATGGGTTGGAAACCAACTGTACGTGGTGTTGTTATGAACCCTTGCGATCACCCTCATGGTGGTGGTGAAGGTAAATCACCTATCGGTAGACCAAGTCCGGTTACTCCTTGGGGTAAACCTACTCTTGGATACAAGACTCGTAAGAAAAACAAACACAGCAACAAATACATCGTTAAAACAAGAAAAGGTAAATAATATTTTAACGGTAATAATAGTTAACCTATTTTCGGAAGGAGGTTTATCATGGGAAGATCACTTAAAAAAGGACCTTTTGTCGACGAGCGTCTACTAAAGAGAATCAACGATATGAACAGCGTTGGTGAAAAGAAAGTAGTTAAGACTTGGTCAAGAGCGTCTACTATATTCCCTGAAATGGTTGGTCATACTATCGCAGTACACGACGGCAGAAAACACGTGCCTGTATATGTAAGCGAAGATATGGTTGGTCATAAATTAGGTGAGTTTGCACCTACAAGAACTTATAAAGGACATGCAGGTTCAAAAACATCAGGTGTAAGATAATAGAAGATTTAATAAATATCCTATACTATGGAAGGAGGATTTTAGAATGGAAGCAAGAGCTAAACTTAGCTATGCACGTATTTCGTCTAGAAAAGTTAAAATCGTTATTGATTTAATAAGAAATAAACCAGTTGGCGAAGCACTTGCGATATTGAAGCTAACTCCTAAGGGCGCAGCTCCAATAGTTGAGAAACTTCTTAACTCAGCAATTGCAAACGCAGAAAACAACCACAACATGGATGTAACAAAGCTATATGTTTCTGAGATTTATGCTAACCAGGGTCCAACACTAAAGAGAATTATGCCTAGAGCACAGGGAAGGGCCTTCAGAATCAGAAAGAGAACAAGCCACATCACTGTTGTATTAAAAGAAAAGGAATAAGAGAAGGAGGTAAAGATTTTGGGTCAGAAAGTACATCCACACGGATTAAGAGTCGGCGTTATCAAAGATTGGGATTCTAAATGGTATGCTGATAAAAGAGATTTCGGCGACAACTTAGTTGAAGACTATAAAATAAGAAAATATCTTAAAAAATCTCTATTCCAGGCAGGTATTGCTAAAATTGAAATAGAGAGAAACGACAATAAAGTAAGAGTAAATATCTATGCTGCAAAACCAGGTATCATTATCGGTAAAGGCGGAGCAGAAAAAGATAAAATCAAAGCAAATGTTGAAAAGCTTATCGGTAAGAGCGTTATCGTAAATATCGTTGAGGTTAAGCGTTCTGAAACTAACGCACAGCTAGTTGCTGAAAATATTGCTGCACAGCTTGAAAGACGTATTTCTTTCAGAAGAGCTATGAAGCAGGTTATGCAGAGAGCTATGAAAATGGGCGTTAAGGGAATAAAGACTTCTGTATCAGGCAGACTTGGCGGTGCTGAAATCGCTAGATGCGAACACTATCATGAAGGTACTATTCCTCTACAGACACTTAGAGCTGATATTGATTACGGTTTCTATGAGGCTGATACAACTTACGGTAAGTTAGGCGTTAAGGTTTGGATATACAACGGTGAAGTATTAAATGCCAACAAGCCTGCAACTAAAGGCGAAGGAGGTAAATAATAATGTTATTACCAAAAAGAGTTAAATACAGAAGAGTAATGAGAGGTCGTATGACTGGTAAAGCAACTAGAGGTAATAAGATTGCTTACGGTGATTACGCTATACAGGCTCTTGAGCCAGCTTGGATAACAAGCAACCAGATAGAAGCAGCCCGTGTTGCTATGACTCGTTACATCAAGAGAGGCGGTCAGGTTTGGATTAAAATATTTCCTGATAAGCCTGTAACAGAGAAACCTGCTGAAACTCGAATGGGTAGTGGTAAAGGTTCTCCAGAATACTGGGTAGCAGTTGTTAAACCAGGCAGAATATTATTTGAAATTGGCGGCGTATCTGAGGAAGTTGCTAGAGAAGCTATGCGTCTTGCTATGCACAAGCTTCCTATAAAGACTAGATTCGTTACACGTCAGATGCAGGAAATGGACGGTGATTCGAGTGAAAGTTAATGAAATTAGAGATTATACCGACATGGAATTAAACCAGAAACTAGGCGAATTGAAGGAAGAACTTTTTAACCTAAGATTTCAGTTAGCTACAAACCAGCTTGATAATCCTAGAGTTATCACAGATGTTAAGAGATCAATCGCTAGAATTAAAACTATCCTTCGAGAAAGAGAATTAAAACAGTCGGTTTAATTCAAAATTCTTGAAAATTCAAATTTAAGAGATAGGAGGATACTTTAGATGGAACGTAATTATAGAAAAGTTCGTATTGGTAAGGTTGTAAGTGACAAGATGGACAAAACTATCGTAGTTGCTATCGAATACAACGTTAAACATCCACTTTACGGCAAAATCGTTAAAAGAACTTATAAATTAAAAGCCCATGACGAGAACGGCGAAGCTAGAATGGGTGATAGAGTAGAGGTTATGGAAACAAGACCAATTTCCAAGGATAAGAGATGGAGATTGACTAAGATTGTTGAAAAAGCTCAGTAATCATATAAGGAAGGAGAATAAACATGATCCAGGAACAGACTAGACTAAAAGTTGCGGATAATACCGGAGCAAAGGAAATCATGTGCATCAGAGTTTTAGGCGGAAGTAAAAGAAAATTCGCTAATATCGGTGATGTAGTAGTAGCTTCTGTTAAAAAAGCAACACCCGGCGGTGTTGTTAAAAAAGGTGATGTAGTTAAAGCTGTTGTAGTTAGATCGGTAAAAGGCTTAAGACGTGCAGATGGCACACACATTAAGTTTGACGAAAACGCAGCTGTTATAATAAGAGATGACAAGAACCCAAGAGGTACTCGTATATTTGGCCCAATAGCTAGAGAGCTAAGAGATAAAGAATATATGAAAATATTGTCACTAGCACCGGAAGTTTTATAATACAAGGAGGTGTCGAGTTTTGAATAATAAACTTCATATCAAAAAAGGCGATAATGTAGTAGTTATCTCTGGCGCCGACAAAGGCAAAAAAGGTAAAGTACTATCAGTTGACCCTAAAAAAGGTAAAGTAATCGTTGAAGGTATAAATATGCTTACAAAGCATACAAAACCAAGACGTCAAGGCGAAACAGGCGGCATAATCCACCAGGAAGGTGCAATATATGCATGTAAGGTTATGCACATCTGTGATAAATGCGGACAGCCAACTCGTGCAGGCTATAAAATGCTAAACGATGGCGGCAAATCAAGAGTATGTAAAAAATGCTCAGAAGTATTGGATGACTAATAAAGAGAGGAGGAATATCGCTAATGGCAAGTAGATTGAGAGCAAAATATGAAGAAGAAGTAAGAGGCGCTCTTATGGAAAAGTTCGGCTATAAAAGTCCGATGCAGATTCCAAAGATTGAAAAAATTATTATTAACATTGGTGTAGGCGAAGCAAAAGACAATGCAAAAGCATTAGAAGCTGCTGTAAACGACCTTGGCCTAATCACTGGTCAGAAACCAATCGTTACTAAAGCAAGAAAATCAGTTGCTAACTTTAAAATCAGAGAAGGTATGAACCTTGGTTGTAAGGTAACACTCAGAAGCGACAAAATGTATGAATTTCTAGATAGATTTTTCAACATTGCACTTCCTCGAGTAAGAGACTTCAGAGGTATCAACCCTAACTCATTCGACGGTAGAGGTAACTACTCTATGGGTATTAAAGAACAGTTGATTTTCCCTGAAATAGATTACGATAAAATTGATAAAGTTAGAGGAATGGATATCATAATGGTAACAACAGCTAACACTGATGAGGAAGCTAGAGAATTGTTAACACTTATGGGTGCACCATTCATCAAGGCGTGAGGGGAGGATATAAGGCATGGCTAAAAAAGCGATGGTATTAAAACAGCAGAAGACACAGAAGTTTAAAACCAGAGAATATAACAGATGCAAAATATGCGGAAGACCTCATGCTTATCTTAGAAAATTTGGTATTTGCCGTATATGCTTCAGAGAATTGGCTTACAAGGGCCAGATTCCTGGTGTAAAGAAAGCAAGCTGGTAAGATTTAGGAACGAGAAATTAAAAAGGAGGTAGCACAATGCAAATAACTGATCCAATTGCTGATATGCTTACTCGTATCAGAAACGCAAATGCTTCAAAACATGAATCTGTTAGTGTACCTGCATCAAAGATTAAAGTTGAAATAGCTAGAATCCTACTTGATGAAGGTTATATAAGCGGATATGAAGTTATAGAGGATAACAAACAGGGCATGATTAACATCACTCTAAAATATGGTGCTAACAAGCAGAAAGTTATTACAGGACTTAAGAGAGTTAGTAAACCAGGTCTTAGAATATATGCCGGAAAAGAAGATTTACCAAGAGTATTAAAAGGCTTAGGAATCGCAATAATTTCTACTTCTCAGGGTCTTATGACTGATAAAGAAGCTAGAAAACTTAACATAGGCGGCGAAGTTCTAGCATTTGTTTGGTAATAGATTATAAATGCGTAGGAGGTGAACAATTTGTCTAGAATAGGTAGAATGCCAATCGAATTACCGGCTGGCGTTGACGTAAAAATAAGCGCGGAAAACGAAGTAGTTGTAAAAGGACCTAAGGGTACACTTACAAAAGCACTTCATAAAGATATGATTATAAAACAGGAAGGTACTACAATCGTTGTAGAAAGACCTTCTGAAATCAAAGCACACAAGGCTCTTCACGGTCTAACAAGAACACTTCTAAACAACATGATTGTTGGTGTTACTGATGGCTATGAAAAGACTTTGGAAATAAACGGTGTTGGTTACAGAGCTCAGAAGCAGGGTAAGAAAGTTGTTCTTTCACTAGGATATTCACATCCAGTAGAAGTTGAGGACACTGATGACTATACTGTAGAAGTTCCAAATCCAAACACTTTGATTGTAAAAGGTATCGACAAGCAAATTGTTGGTGAGGTAGCTGCTAAAATCAGAGAAAAGAGATTGCCTGAACCATACAAGGGTAAAGGTATCAAGTATGCTGATGAAGTTATCAGAAGAAAAGAAGGTAAGACTGGTGCTAAGAAATAATCTTAGTAAAGTTGCCTAATCAATTCTACCCAGAAAGGAGCGAATAACAAATGATCAACAAAAAATCAAGTAATGTTTCAAGAGTAAAAAGACATTTTAGAGTTAGAAAAAATATTTCAGGAACTCAGGAACGTCCTAGACTTAATGTTTATAGAAGCCTTAAAAACATTTACGCTCAGGTTATTGATGACGAAACAGGTAAAACTTTAGTTTCTGCATCATCACTTGACAAAGAGCTTGGTCTTGCAAACGGCGGAAACAAAGATGCTGCAAAAGCAGTTGGTGAGCTAGTTGCAAAGAGAGCTATTGAAAAAGGCATAAAGAAAGTAGTATTCGACAGAGGCGGATACATCTACCACGGTAGAGTAGAACAGCTTGCAGAAGGTGCAAGAGAAGGCGGATTGGAATTCTAATTTCATCCCAATTGAATTTATAAAAGTCTAAAAAGGAGGTAAAGGTTCTTTATGAATAATACTATAGACGCTAGTACTTTAGATTTAAAGGAAACAGTTGTTAGCATAAATCGTGTTGCAAAGGTTGTAAAGGGCGGTAGAACTTTCAGATTCAGCGTTCTAGTTGTAGTCGGCGATGCTAACGGTCACGTAGGAGCAGGAACAGGAAAAGCAGCAGAAATTCCTGATGCTGTAAGAAAAGCAATAGACGATGCAAAGAAAAATATGATATCTGTACCAATGGTTGATACAACTATCCCTCACGAAGTAATTGGTGAGTTTGGTGCTGGTAGAGTACTTTTAAAACCAGCTAGCCTAGGTACAGGAGTTATCGCAGGCGGCGGTGTTAGAGCCGTACTTGAGCTTGCAGGTATCCGTGATATCAGAACAAAATCACTTCGTTCAAATAACCCTCGTAATATGGTTAATGCAACAATTGAAGGTTTAAAGAGTCTTAAAGTAGCAGAAGAAGTTGCTAAATTAAGAGGCAAAACTGTAGAAGAATTGTTGGGTTAATCGACAGTATTACTGAAATATATTAGGAGGAATAAAGTTATGGCTAATTTAAAAGTTACTTTAGTTAAGAGCACAATCTCTTGCAAAAAAGATCAGATTGCAACAGTAGAAGCTCTTGGTCTAAAGAAAATTAGAGACGAAAAAATACACAACGACACTCCTCAGATAAGAGGAATGGTTAAAAAAGTTTGCCACTTGGTGAATGTTGAAGAAATATAAACTAAAAGGAGGTGCCTTACATGAAATTATATGAACTAACTCCTAGCGAGGGCTCTACTAAAGACTCTAAGAGAAAAGGTAGAGGACATGGCACAGGAAATGGTAAAACTGCAGGTCGCGGTCACAAAGGTCAGAAGGCTCGTTCAGGCGGCGGCGTAAGAGTTGGCTTCGAAGGCGGACAGATGCCTCTATACAGAAGACTTCCAAAACGTGGTTTTACAAATATATTTGCAAAAGAATATACAGAAGTAAATCTTGCACAGCTTAACAAACTTGAAGCAGGCACAGTAGTTACAGCAGAAAGTTTGAAGGAAGCAGGCATAATCAGTAAAATATGCGACGGAATTAAGGTGCTTGGAAATGGTGAACTTGATAAAAAGCTAACAGTTCAGGCTAAGAAGTTTACTAAGAGCGCCGTAGAAAAAATCGAAGCAGCTGGTGGAAAGGCTGAGGTGATATAAGTGTTTCAGACTCTTAGAAATGCATGGAAAATACCTGATCTAAGAAAGAAGATACTTTTCACCCTAATGATGATATTCGTGTTTAGATTAGGTACTTTTATTCCGGTTCCCGGCTTAAACAGTAATGCGCTTCAGACTCTAATGGGAGATGGAAATACACTATTTGGATTGTTTGATGCATTCTCAGGCGGTGCGTTTTCAAACGCAACTATCTTTGCAATGGGTATCACACCATACATCAACTCTTCGATCATATTGCAGCTTTTGACTGTAGCAATTCCTGCACTTGAAAGAATTGCAAAAGACGGAGAAGAAGGCAGAAAGGTAATAGCAAAATGGACTAGATTCCTTACTGTTATCCTTGCTTTCATCCAGGCAACAGGACTATACTTTGCACTTCGCGGTGCACTAGATAACCCTGGTTTAGGTTCTTATATCACTCTTGCAGTATCGTTCACAGCGGGTACAGCATTCCTAATGTGGCTTGGTGAACTTATTACTGAAAAGGGTATAGGAAACGGTATATCAATGATCATCTTTGCAGGTATCGTAGCAAGTATACCTTCACTTGGATCTGATATATACAACAGCATTAAAGTAGGACAGCTAAATATCTTTGGCGCGGTTGCAATCGTAGCAATAATTCTTGCAATGGTTGTATTCGTTATCTTCATTAACGATGCTGAAAGAAGACTTCCAGTACAGTATGCAAAGAGAATGGTTGGAAGAAAAATGTACGGCGGCCAGTCAAGCCATATTCCAATAAAGGTTTCACTTGCTGGTGTTATTCCAATTATCTTTGCTATGTCAATCATGTCATTCCCTGCAACTATTGCGGGACTATTTGGTAAAGATACTACTGCCGGATGGCTAAGCTGGTTCACACCAAATTCATGGTTCTACATTGTAGCATACTTCTTACTAATCATCTTCTTCACATATTTCTATACAGCTATTCAGTTCAATCCAATTGAAATAGCTAACAATATGAAGAATAACGGTGGTTTCATTCCTGGTATCAGACCTGGAAGACCAACAAGCGAATATATCAGCAAGGTTCTTACAAGAATTACACTATCAGGTGCATTATTCCTTGGTGTAATAGCTATTATACCACTAATACTTGGTAAGTTTATGCACTTCAACCTAACTATCGGTGGTACTTCAATGCTAATCATGGTCGGTGTTGCTCTTGAGACTGTTAAACAGCTTGAGGCTCAGATGATGATGAGACATTACAAAGGCTTTTTAGAATAAGTTGATGTCTGATATTTAAGGAGATGTAGTAAAATGAAACTTGTATTGTTAGGAGCACCGGGTGCCGGCAAAGGTACGCAGGCAGAGATTTTAAAAGAAAAATACAATATACCTACTATATCAACGGGCGCTATGATAAGACATGAGATAAAATCTCAGACACCGCTTGGCGTGGAGGCTAAAAAGTATATTGACGATGGTCACTTGGTTCCGGATGAGATGGTTATAAAGATGATTAAACTTAGACTTTCTCAAAAAGACTGTGAAAATGGATTTATACTTGACGGTTTTCCAAGAACGGTAAGCCAGGCAATAGAGCTCGGAAATAATCTAGGCATTGACATTGATAAAGTATTATACTTTGAAGTGAGAGACGAAGATATAATCGAAAGACTTTCGGGAAGGCGTGAATGTGAAAAATGTGGAGCAACATTCCATATTATAAACAAGCCTTCTGCGAAAGGAAATTTGTGTGATAAATGTGACGGAAAGCTTAAAATTCGTCAGGACGATGATCCCGATACCATAAGAGAAAGACTTGTGGTATATCACTCAACTACCGAACCTCTTATAGAATACTATAGGAATGAAGGTAAGCTGGTAACAGTGAGCGGTAAAGACAAAATTGAGGATACTACCAAGGAAGTGTTAAGACTTCTTGGTGCGGAGGAATAATATATGATATATATTAAGTCTACCGCCGAAATATCTAAAATGCGTCAGTCGGGAAAGATAGTCAGCGGTACATTTGAGGCGATAAAGCCTTATCTGAAACCGAATGTATCAACTCTTGAACTTGATAAGATTGCAAAAAATTATATCTTAAGTCAGGGTGCAAAACCATCATTCTTAAATTATAACGGATTTCCCGGAAGTGTGTGTGCATCCATAAACGAGGTTGTCATTCATGGTATTCCAAGTGGTTTAAAAAAACTAAAAGAAGGCGATATTATCAGTATTGATGTAGGAGCCTGTCTTGATGGATACCATACAGATGCAGCCAGGACTTTTATAGTCGGTGATGTAAGCGACTCTGCAAGAAAGCTTGTAGAGGACACTGAAAAGAGCTTCTTTGAAGGCATAAAATATGCTAAGCACGGAGAACGACTTTTTTCCATCTCCGCAACCATTCAAGATTATATTGAATCAAATGGCTTTGGAATAGTAAGGCATTACTGTGGACATGGCGTGGGAAAAAATCTTCACGAAGATCCCGAAATCCCAAATTACGGAACGTTTGGACGTGGAAACAGATTGTGTAAAGGTATGACGCTCGCAATAGAGCCTATGGTTACCGAAGGTGACTACCGTACTAAGACATTGGATGATGGATGGACGGTTGTTACAATGGACGGAAAACTTGCTGCCCATTATGAAAATACAATCCTTGTTACTGACGGCGAACCGGAAATTTTAACTATTTAACGGTTGAGGTGATAATGTTGAAAACTCATATAGGCGAGTTTGTATATGTTATAGCCGGGCGAGATAAGGGGAAATGCTTTATAATCCTTTCCGCAGATGACAAGTATGTTTATCTGTGCAATGGAAAGGGAAGAAAAGTGACAACACCTAAGAAAAAAAGCGTAAAGCATATAAGCTTTACCGGAGAAAAAAGTGATTTTATTAAGGGTAAGGCATTTGAAAACAAAGAAATTACCAATAACGAAATCAAACGTGAAATATCAAAATTCTTGGGTTATATAAAATAGTGAGATTTAGTTATAAGGGAGGTTATGACCTTGGCAAAAGAAGATGTTTTGGAATTAGAAGGAACAGTTGTGGAAGCACTTCCAAATGCAATGTTCCAGGTAGAGTTCGAGAACGGACACAAAGTATTAGCCCATTTATCGGGTAAGCTTAGAATGAATTTTATAAGAATTCTTCCAGGCGATAAAGTAACGGTAGAAATGTCACCGTATGACTTAAATAAAGGTCGTATTACATGGCGAGCAAAATAAGCTCAAGTTTTAAAGGTAGGAGGTAACAAAGATGAAAGTAAGACCATCAGTTAAACCTATGTGTGAAAAATGCAAAATCATCAAAAGAAAAGGTAACATCATGGTGATTTGTCAGAACCCTAAGCACAAACAGAAACAAGGCTGATTAATTTTAGCTTTTAACCTATAAGGGCGGCTGTACGAGGAAGTATTCCTTGTAACCTTAAGGTTATTCATATATTAAAAAAATAATGTATAACAGGAGGTGTAAAGTATGGCAAGAATAGCAGGTGTAGATTTACCAAACGAGAAAAGAGTAGAAATCGGCTTAACTTATATATATGGTATAGGCAGAAGCGCGGCAACTAAAATCCTAGCTGAAACTGGTATCAATCCTGATACAAGAGTAAAAGACCTTACAGAAGATGAGGTATCAAAGCTAAGAGCAGTAATCGATAAAGATTACACAGTTGAGGGTGACCTAAGACGTCAGACAGCACTTGATATCAAGAGACTAATTGAAATCGGATGCTACAGAGGTCTTCGTCACAGACGTGGATTGCCTTGCAGAGGTCAGCGTACAAAAACTAACGCTAGAACCAGAAAAGGTCCAAAGAGAACAATCGCTAATAAGAAGAAATAATAGAGGAGGGAGTACAGTATGGCTCAACCTAAAAAGACACGTAAGAGACGTGAGAGAAAAAATATTGAACGTGGAGCTGCACATATTCGTTCCACTTTTAACAATACAATCGTTACTATCACTGATACAGAAGGTAACGCATTATCATGGGCTAGTTCAGGCGGTCTAGGCTTCAGAGGCTCTAAGAAGAGCACACCGTTCGCATCACAGATGGCAGCGGAAACTGCAGCTAAAGCAGCTATGGAACATGGTCTAAAGACAGTAGAAGTTTATGTTAAAGGTCCTGGCGCCGGCAGAGAAGCTGCTATCAGAGCACTTCAGACTGCAGGACTTGAAGTTACACTTATCAAAGACGTAACTCCAATCCCACACAACGGCTGCAGACCACCAAAAAGAAGAAGAGTATAATTACGAGGAGGTGTTTTTATGGCAAGATACACAGGTGCAGTATGCCGTCTTTGCCGAAGAGAAGGTCAGAAACTTTTCTTAAAAGGTCAGAGATGTTATAGTGATAAATGTAGTATAGGTAGAAGAGCTTATGCTCCAGGCCAGCACGGTCAGGGCAGAAAGAAACTATCTGAATACGGATTACAGCTTAGAGAAAAACAGAAAGTTAAAAGATTTTACGGTGTTCTTGAGAGCCAGTTCGCAAAATACTTTGAAATGGCTAACAAGAAAAAAGGTGTTACCGGTGAAAACTTACTTCAGATTCTTGAAAGCAGACTTGACAACGTAGTCTACAGACTAGGTTTTGGTATGTCAAGAGCAGAATCTAGACAGCTTGTTATGCATGGACATTTCGAAGTAAATGGACATAAGGTGGATATCCCTTCATACCTAGTAAAAGAAGGCGATATAATCACTCTTAAAGAAACAAGCAGAAATCTTCCTAAGATAAAAGCAATATTGGAAGCAAACGAAGGTAAAAATATTCCAAAATGGCTTGACCTGGATGCAAAAACAATGCAGGCGAAAGTAGTTACACTTTCTTCTAGAGAAGACATTGATGTTGACATTAAGGAACACTTAATCGTTGAGTTGTATTCTAAATAATAGGTTTGCCCTCAGGGATAAAATAAAAAAATGCTTAAGATGGAGGGTTATAATATGATAGAAATGGAAAAACCAAAAGTTGAGTGTGTTGAAATCAGCGACGACAAAACTTATGCGAAGTTTGAAGTTGAGCCTTTAGAAAGAGGTTATGGTACAACTCTTGGAAATTCATTAAGACGTGTATTATTGTCTTCTTTGCCGGGTTCGGCACCTACAGCTGTTAAGATAGACGGAGTTCTTCACGAATTTTCATCTATTGACGGCGTAAAGGAAGACGTAACCGAAATTATTTTGAATATAAAAAGATTGATAACTAAGGTTCATTCAGATGTTCCAAAGACAGTATACATTGACGCTACAGGTGAGTGTGAAGTATGCGCAAGGGATATCAAATGTGACCAGGACGTAGAAGTTATCAATGGCGATTTACACATTGCTACTCTATCTAAAGATGCACATCTTTATATGGAGATAACCTTATCAAACGGCAGAGGATATGTTTCAGCTGAAAAAAATAAAGAAAAGATTCAGGATATCATCGGAATAATTCCTGTAGACTCTATTTATTCACCAATCAACAAGGTTAACTACTTTGTAACAGACACTCGTGTAGGAAACGTTACAGACTACGATAAGTTAACTCTTGAAATATGGTCAGACGGAACTATCACTCCTGATCAGGCACTTAGCTTGAGTGCGAAAATTCTTACAGACCACATGAACTTGTTTGTTGATTTAACAGAAGAAATCAAACACACAGACATTATGGTTGAAAAAGAAGAAAACAAAAAAGATAAAGTATTGGAATTAACTATCGAAGAGCTTGACTTGTCAGTTAGATCATTTAACTGCTTGAAGCGTGCTGGTATCAATACAGTAGAAGATCTTGTAAACAGATCTGAAAGCGAAATGATGAAGGTAAGAAACCTTGGTAGAAAGTCACTTGAAGAGGTAATAGCAAAGCTTGCTGCTCTTGATTTGTGCTTTACAAAGGATTCTTATGACGACTGATAATTTAAGACCATAATTGCAGAAGGAGGTATAAGACATGCCCGGTACAAGAAAATTAGGCCGTTCAACTGACCATAGACTTTCTATGCTTAGAACTCAGGTAACACAGCTACTTGAGCACGGCAAAATTGAAACTACTTTGCAGAAAGCAAAGGAAGTAAGAAGTATCGCTGAAAAGATGATTACTCTAGGCAAAGAAAATACTCTTCACACAAGAAGACAGGCACTTGCATACATCACAAAAGAAGATGTTGTAACTAAAGTTTTCGAAGAGATTGCGCCTAAGTACGCTGATCGTAACGGCGGTTATACCAGAATAGTTAAAATAGGACCAAGACGCGGTGACGCTGCAGAAATGGCTATTTTGGAATTGGTATAATATTACTTTTAATAAAAATTAAAAATCCAAATCGAATTTATTTTCGGTTTGGATTTTTTATGCTTTGAAAACAATAGATATGGCAGGGGCTTGCTCCTGCCGAATATGCATTATTCTTTTTAATCTCGTAGGGAACGACCTGTGTGTCGTTCCGCTGTGATTTGTATAGGTGCTTATATATATTTCTTCATTTGTTCTATGGCACTTTTTTCAAGGCGTGATACCTGCGCCTGCGATATGCCTATCTCGCTTGCCACCTCTGTTTGAGTTTTTCCTTTGAAAAAACGAAGGCCAAGTATGTGCTTTTCTCGTTCGTTAAGCTTTTTCATTGCTTCCTTTAACGATATTTCCTCTATCCAGCTGTCGTCGTGATTTTTTTCGTCGCTCACCTGGTCCATAACATATATCGTGTCGCCCGAGTCGTTGTATACAGGCTCAAATAGTGATATCGGGTCCTGAATAGCATCAAGTGCAAACACCACATCTTTTTTAGGAATATCAAGTTCTTTTGCTATTTCCGATATGGTAGGCTCTTTTCCATTTTGATTTGTAAGCTTTTCCTTTGCCTGAAGAGCTTTATATGCTGTATCTCTAAGTGACCTTGATACTCTAATAGAATTGTTATCCCTTAGGTATCTTCGCACCTCACCTATAATCATAGGAACGGCGTAGGTGGAAAATTGGACATTCTGACTTAAATCAAAATTGTCTATGGATTTTATAAGACCGATGCAACCCACCTGAAATAAATCATCAATGTTCTCGCCACGATTGTTAAACCTTTGTATGACCGACAGCACCAGCCTTAAATTACCCTGAACAAAGGTTTCTCTGGCAGTTTTGTCACCATTTTTTATTTTTTCAAAAAGCTCCTTTTTTTCGTTCGCTGTAAGTACAGGAAGCTTTGATGTATTAACACCGCAAATTTCAACTTTATTTATCATTTTAAAACCTCCCTTTTCGTGAAGGTTTTGAGCTCATAACCTGATAGTAACATTATCTCCAAGCGTTTGCAATTTATACGAGTGTAATGTATAATTTATTTGTGAGTTTGACGAATAAAAACGGAACTTTTTGGAAATTAATTTCGTCTAATAGACAAAATTACAAAGGAGCGATAAAGTATGAAAAAATTTATAGCAATACTTTTAAGCATTATTATGCTTATTCCAAATGTTGCGTTTGCAGCCAGCGAGGAGCTTGCAGCGGTAACATTAAGTGTAAAAAACAGGATAGAAATTCCTGACGAGCTTAATAAATTTAAAAGCAATGTTCAAACTGATAAAGAAGGAAATTCAACATATAGCCTTATATGGACAAACAAGGAAGATAATAACAAGCAGATATCGATAACAGTAAATGATAAGGATGATATAATCAGTTATTCAAAATGGGGATTAGATAACAAGGAATACCCAGGCATAGGAATTTCAAAGTTTGATAAAGACTATTATATCGAAACAGCAAAGGCGTGGATTGAAAAGGTTAATCCAAGCTGGGTGGATGAGCTTGACTTTGATACGAATGTAGATTTATCAAGTATATATTCAAGTTCGATATCTGTACACTTTAATAGAGTGATAAATGGTCTTAATTTCTGCTCTAATTATGTAAGTTTCAATATAAATAAATATTCAGGAGAAATTACCAGAGTAAGTTCAAACTGGACATATTCGGATGTTATTGCTGATATAAATGATGTGCTAGATGAAGAAATTTTAAAAAATGCATTTGGAAAATATTCCGGGGTTCGCGCGGTGTACAAGACTAAGAATGATAGTAAAAATGCACAGATTATTTATATTCCAAATAAAGAAGAGCTTATTATAGATGCACTCACAGGAGAAGAAAACACGTCCAAAATAATAGATAATCATTATAGAGAATATGGTTTGATGGCGGATTCTGTTACTTCAAAAAATGAATCTGCCACTCTTACTAAGGAAGAGACTGAAGAAATAGATAGAATGAATAATCTTATTTCATCGCAGACAGCCATAACTACAGCACAGGAAATAGAAAATACATATACAAAGGAATATGAGTTTGAAGACATCAAGTACTATAAAGTGAAATGTGAAGATGATGCCAAGTACGAAGTGAAAGTTTCATTTGAATCTGATAAGGGAAATTCGCGAGTTACCCTTGATGCAACAACTGCGAAATTGTTATCACTTTCATCGTACAACAGTACATATTATAACGATGCAGACAAGTTATCAAGTGAAGTGCTTAAAGAAAGTGCAGATGAATTTAAGAAAAAATATGCGCCTGATATCGCCGAAAAAGTTAACTTGTTCAATGAGAACTCAGATTATTACTACAACTATTTAAGAAGTGAAAACGATATAGAATATGCCGATAACTACATTAATATAAGAGTTAATCTATATACAGGTAAAGTAACGGATTTTTATTATAAATGGGATGATGAAGTAACATTTGCAAGTGCTGATAATATCATATCAAACCAGGAGGCGTTTGATTTTCTTTGTGAAAAGATAGGCTTTGACAAATACTACTTTAATACCGAAGATGGTGTAAAGATAGGATATTCATTAAAATCCAACACACCGTATTATATAGATGCTGTAAGCGGAAAAATTCTTGATTACAATCTTGATGAATATGTGGAAGATGAAAAAATCGTAACGGGTATAGCATCAGACCTTGACGGACATTACGCAAAAGAATATATTGATAAACTTATGCAATGTGGAATTATCAAATACGAGGAAAAATTCCGTCCTGATGACAAAGTGACTGTAAAAGAAGCACTGGAATTTTTAAATTGTCTTGATGATGGATATGTACCATATGATATTACAAAATATCCATACAGCCGTATGGTTTCGGATATATTTGGTGATGAGAAATATGACGAAAATGCCATAGTTACCCGTGAGCAAGCGGCAATGTTTATAGTAAAAGAGAGAAGCAATTATGATGAAATTGCATCTCTTAAGATATTTGACTCAGGATTTAATGACCGTCACACTATATCCGATGGATATGAAGGATATATCGCAATTCTAAAAGGACTTGGCGTTATAAATGGTGATGGTATGGGTAACTTTAATCCGTTAAATGAAATTACAAGAGCAGATTTTATTATTCTTTTATATAAAAGTATAGATTTGTAAAAAATTTTAAAAATCATGGAACTTTTTTAAAACTCTTTCGTCATAAGAGTGTGAAAAACAAAAGGAGGATATACAAAATGATAAATGTATTGAAAAAAGCAACTGCACTTGCGGTTGCAACAGCGTCACTTTTCACAGTGGCATTAGCAAATGAATATGACACAATGCTTATCTCAGAAGAAAATGAGGTAGCGGTACAGGAAAGTACATATTTTACAAAGACAGGTAAAGTTACAGAAGTAGTTACTGAAGAATTTAAAAGTGTTACAATCGATACAGAGGGTGAAGAATACACACTAAACGTAGACGATGCGACAGTAATTATAAATGCTGACGGAATGCCAGTAGCACTTGAGGAAATTAAAGTCGGTGAAGTTATCACAGGCGTACACAACGAGGCAATGACAATGAGCATCCCACCACAGAGCTATGCAAAGGTTATCGCAGTAGTATCTGAAGAAAAAGGCGCTCCTGCGTATATCGAAGTAGCTAAGAAGGAAGAAACAGAAGATGGCATTAAGCTTTATGACAAAGCTAACAACTACATCATTACTCTAGTAAATGAAACAGTAGTTGAACCATACAAAACAAGAAACATCGTAACTGCCGATGATATCGTAGAAGGTTCAAGAGTTCTTGCATTCTTTGATGTAATGACACTAAGCCTACCTGCACAAGCAGTAGCAAACAAGGTAATCATTCTTCCGGCAGAGGTTGCAGTAGAAGAAACTGAAACTCCTGAAATTGCAGATGTAGACGTTATTGAAAAAGAGCACACTTACTTTACAGTAGTTGGTGAAGTAACAGAAATACTTGAAAATCAGGTAGTAATCGATTTTGAAGGCAACGCATTTGCACTAAACGTTGGTAACTCAACTAAGGTTGTAAACGCTGACGGTATGCCAATAAACTTTGCAGATATCAAAGTAGGCGATACTATCACAGCTACACATAACGCTGCTACTACAAGAAGCCTTCCACCGCAGAGCTTTGCAAGAGTTATCGTTGTAAATGAAGAGGGTAAAGCTGCTCCACTATATGTAGAGGTATCAAAGAAGGAAGAAACAGAAGATGGCGTTAAGCTTTACGATAAAGATGATAACTACATCATCACTCTAACAAGCGAAACTGTATTTGAACCATACAAGACAAGAAACATTGTAACTCATGCTGATATCGTAGAAGGTAGCGAAATACTAGTGTATACTGATATAATGACACTAAGCTTACCAGCACAGGCAGTAGCTAACAGAGTAATCATATTCCCTGCAAAGGTTGAAAGTGCAATTGAAGAAATCGATGGAGTAGGTATGGTAGCTCTAAGATCACTTGCTGAAAGCCTAGGATTTAACGTTCTATGGAACGATGATATGACAATCGAGCTTAAAAAGTTTGAAACAACTATCAAACTTGCAATTGGCGATGAAAAGCTTACAATCGGTGAAGAAGTGTTCACACTTGAAAACACTCCTGTACTAAACGTTGATAAAACTTACGTACCTGTAGAAGTATTTGAAAAAATAACTGCTAAAGAGTATGATTTAACAGTAGTTGCAAATAAGCTTGAAGTAAGATAATTAAAATATTATTTATGTAAAAAAGGCTAAACGATTTAATCGTTTAGCCTTTTTGTTTGGTTATGTGTAGTGACAGGCGTTCTCGACTGTCTGAAATCATTCTATTTACCAAAAAATATGTATCTTAAATGCCTTAAGCCGTCAGGGATACTTCGTAGATGCGGTTTGCCTTTTCTAAGGTCTTTTCTAAGAATGGTAGGTATCTCGCAAATTTTTGCACCGCTTTTTGCAAACTTACCTATTATCTCAGTAGCAAACTCCATTCCACCGCAAGATAAATCAAGCTCAAGTGCTTTTTCTCTGTCAAATCCTCTTAGCCCGCAGTGAAAATCGCCTATTTTACAGCCGTATCTAATCCTGGCTAAAAACGACAAAAATGGTACACCGATATATTTGTGCGAAAAAGACATTGCACCTTTTTCGATACCACCCTTAAATCTATTGCCCATTACAAGTGCATTTCCGTCACGTAGCTTTTCAAGAAACTTATCCAGTGATGAAAAATCGTAGCTTCCGTCACAGTCGCCCATAATGACATATTTTCCTTTTGCAGCCTTTATTCCACCAATAAGAGCGTTGCCATAGCCTTTTTCACTTACATTTACAACACGTGCTCCAAGTGATGTCGCTATTTCAACAGAACCATCGGTGCTCCCATTATCCGCTATAAGAACTTCAGCTGAGATATTGTGTTTTTTTATGCATTCTAGAGCTTCTGATATGGTGTAATGGATAGAATTTTCTTCGTTTAAGCATGGCATTAAAACGGTAAGCTCCGGTGTGTTTGTCATTTGTTTAATCTCCTCTTTTCGTTTCTGCTCAAAGGCATATTTCCGCTAAGTGTAATAGCACACAGTATCGCAAAAAATACCGATATAAGTGCACGGTATGTGAAAAATTCATGTACATACGAATGACTGCTAAGCACCATATATCTTACAAATACCAATCCGCCAAGTGCAAGTATAATACTCTTTGCATTGTCCTGCCTTTTCTTGTTGAAAATAAGATACAAAAGTCCAATTATCGCTATAACAATAATAAGTGCTGTAACTACAAGCCCCATATCGAGTCGTTGTTCACCGCCAAACAATACTGTAAAGCAAGCGGCAATTGCTCCGGGGATTCTTTCAAGTGTATTTTTAGGGATTTCCTCCACAATATCTCCGTTTGCAGTAAAGTGTATCTGGGCAGAATTTAACGCAGTTATAAACTTGTTTTCGCCAGTTACTACACTTGCGGCTGTCCACTTTACAATAAATGTACCACCATAAGCTGCTCCCCAAGCTATGAGGTTGGTTATAATAAGGTATACAAGCGGTTTTGTTTCGCCAAGCCTGTTTTCTTCTGCACGTACTGCCACCACCATAATAAGCGGTAACAGGATTGTGATTGTTTCGGTGGTAAGAAAATCAAAAAATGCAACCAATACACCGCCAATCAGCGATAAATAGCTTAAATATTTGTCGCCCTTTCTTTCAAATATCAGGTAAAGAATGCACATCATAAATCCAACAACAAACGGACTTTGATATTCCATACTTATGCGGATGTTCCATATATGTACTAGTAGTATGGATATAACAAGCGATACCCCGATGCGGTATTTTTTTCGGTAAATAAACATAATAACTGTAATAATTGCAAAGATAAGTGCAAATATAAAACCTGCATTTTTAACAAAATTTACATTTGCAAAGAGATGTATTATTCTTACAAAGCCTGCCATTCCATGCCAGTACCTGGTGTAATCTATGTTGGGCTTGACACCGTTGTTAATGTTTTCTGCAAGACCTATTGCTTCGCCATACTGTGGCTCTTTATAATACTTTGTATCAAGTGCCGACACGAAAGGATTACCCTCACCCATATTCCATGCTACACCTAAAAGGATAACATCTGCATAATTGTCCTGTATGGCGTTTAGCTTATTTCCGTCGGTATATGAAAATGCTTCTTGTTTGCTGTATGTACCTGTGCTTTTTTTCATATTAGCCTTTATTGCATCGTTCGGTATGGCTGACGTGCCTACCAAAAATAAGTAAAGAACTGCAATCAACGAAAAAAATACACATACGTGCTTTAATGTCTTTTTACACATATCACATTATTCTGCCTTTTCTCTAAATTGCTGATTATATAACTTTGCGTAAATATTGTTTACTTCCATAAGCTCGTCGTGAGAGCCTTGTTCGATAATTTCTCCATCGGATATTAGCGCTATCTCATCGGCGTTTTTGATGGTCGATAGCCTGTGTGCTACCACTATGGTAGTTCTTCCTTTGCAAAGCTCGTCGAGTGATTTTTGAATAAGTATTTCAGTAGAGTTGTCAAGTGCACTTGTTGCTTCATCAAGGATAAGTATAGGCGGATTTTTAAGGAAAACCCTCGCTATACAAAGCCTTTGCTTTTGACCGCCCGACAGCCTAACACCGCGTTCGCCTATTTCTGTGTCATAGCCGTCATCAAGGCTCATTACAAAGTCGTGTATGTTTGCCCTTTTTGCAGCCTCGATTATCTCTTCGTCGGTTGCGTCAAGCTTTCCGTATAAAATGTTTTCTCTTATACTTGCGTTAAACAGAAAATTATCCTGCTGAACTATTCCTATGTTTTGTCTTAATGACTTAAGTGAAATCTTATTTATGTCTACGCCATCTATAAGTATCTCACCATTATGAAAATCGTAAAATCTCGGTATAAGGTGACATATCGTAGTTTTACCGCCGCCGCTTGGACCAACAAGTGCATAAGTTTTGCCTTTTTCAATGTTTAAGCTTACGTTCTTAAGTACATCTTTATCGTCTTCGTAGCCGTGCGAAACGTTTTTAAATTCTATATGTCCCTCAGCTACTCCAATGTCAATAACATCTTCGTTTTCCACTTCAGGCTTTTCCTCCATTATTTCAACAAAACGTGAAAAACCTGCCGCACCGCTTTGGAACTGCTCCATAAAGCGGATGAGTGTGTTTATAGGGTTTAGGAATAGATTTATTGATACTATAAATGCCGAGTAATCAGCAAAGTTAATGTGCCCGTTGTATAGGAAAAGACCGCCTGCAATTAGTACTATTACGTTAAATACATCGGTGATAAATGTAGTAGACGAGTGGAATTTACCCATATTTTGGTATGATTCTCTGCTTGCCTCTTTAAACTTTTCGTTGCCTATCTCAAACTTTTCAGCTTCTTTTTCTCTGTTGGTAAATGCTTTTGTTACTCTTATGCCCGATATACTGCTTTCGAGTGATGCGTTTATAACTGCTATAGCCTGACGGCTTTTTCTAAATGCCGCACGCATCTTTTTTCTAAGGGTAGTGGATACCACCACCAAAAGCGGTACACACGCAAATATTATAAGCGAAAGGTATATGTTTATAGTAGAAAGATATGTAAATGATATTATAACCGATACAAGAGATATAATGGTGCTTTCAGGACCATGATGTGCAAGCTCGGATATGTCCATAAGGTCATTTGTAAGACGCGACATTATCTTTCCTGTTTCGTTGTTGTCATAAAATTTATATGGAAGTGACTGAAGATGATTAAACATATCACTTCTCATTTGCGCCTGCATTCGCACACCCATCATGTGACCTTGATACTGTATAAAGTAGTTTAGCATCATTCTCACAAAATACAGTGCGAACAGCATAAGTCCTGATATTACTATCATTTTGTAGTTTTTAGTCGGTATCAGGTCGTTTAGCATAGTGCGTGTGATGATAGGGTATAGCACACCAATCATTGCAACTAAAAATGATGCACCAAGGTCTAAACAGAATATTTTTTTGTGCGGTTTATAATAGCTTAAAAATTTCCAAAACATAATAGCACTCCCGTGTGTCAGTATAGGTTAATTGTAATTTATTACATATAATTATATCAAAAACCCTCATTTCTTTCAATACTTAATTGATGTGACTTATATCTATAACATTTTGAAAATGAGTATTTCGGTTCCTGCCAGAAGGAATGATATCCGCATTTGAAACGGGAGTGAGTTTTTTTGCAGTAATGTCGTTGGTTTTACTTCTTATCGCACCTGTAAGTGCCCAGTCACTTGAGGTTATGCATTGAATGTGTGCACCTAAATGTGCGTTTGTGCCAAAATATTCTTCCTTTACACCTGTTACTATAGTTTCCAAGTCAGGATAGTAATTTTCGGACGAGCATATATCGTTTATAATACGCATATCGGTGAGATGTGCCGTTTTGTAATCGTGGATTTCCGATATATTAGCTACTATAAAAATAAATATAAGCATGCTGCAAATGATGTTTTGATATCTGAACCGTGCAAAAAAGGCATCGAAAATTATCGCAGCGCCAATCACAGCAGTATACATACTGCGAAACTCAGGATATGAATTTTCCACAATGAAATATGGTAAAAAAGGAAAAAGAATAATCATAAATCCAATTAAAAGCTTTGGTGCGATTTTGTTTTTAAAATGCTCACTTGGTAAGAATAATGCTCCAAGTGAAACGGCGATAATCATAAAAAGATAAATAAGCCTTTCTAGTATAAGGGGTATTCCTCGTATAAATCCATTTAAAGTCAGCTCAAGGTTTCTTATAGTAAATATTTTGATAATCCTTTCCGCAGTAGAGTAAATATGCTCCCACGACAAACCAAGCTGTGCTCTGCTTGAAAAGCTACCGTAGTTTTTGTTAAGCAAATAATATAATGAAAAAATAAGCATACACACTATAGGTATTGCTATCACAGATAGTATCTTATCTCCCGATTGATGTGCGTGAAAGCCTGCAAAGAAGATAAAAATGCAAAACGAAAATACCATTGTTTGTTCGTAAAATCCATACGATAAAAAATGGGTTATACAGGTTAAAAAGAATAGGTGTTTTTTCTTTTTTTCAAAATAGTTTTTACAAAGCACAAGAGAAAGAGAGGCAAGAAAAATTCCTGGTACTATTCGCGTTGAAGCACTTATCCAGTAAGTAGCTTCGGAGAGAATCGGTGATAGCAGGCAAAAAATCAAAAACACATTTCCAAGGTGAATATTTATATAATCAAGAGCTTTTTTTAAGAAAAATACCGATGATATGTGAAGAATGGTTATTATGATAAATACTATAGACAGATTGTTTTTAAACATTCCCCATAAATACATATCTAAAACAGCCGCAAACGGACGCTGGAATATGGTACCTATAGTGAAAAGAACATAATTTTTGTCGGGGTATAGTTGGTATGTGCCATATTGGATATAGTCGTCCAAAATCGGATAATATTTAAAGTGATAAAACCCGAACTTTAAAAATACCGAAAGTGCAAACAGGAAAAAAATAATATAATAAAACGGATGATTGACAACTGCATATCCATCGCTACTTGAAAAATTTATCTTGTGCGAAGTGATTCTTGGTTTTTTATATATCATATCACATATATCTCCCTGCATTTTGTTTTATTTTGTGCAAATGCCGCCATATCATCCCTTTTTTGCAAAAAATATAATTGACGATATACCGATAAAATGGTAAAATAAAAGATGATATTATTTAGGTGAAATGGGCGATTTTTTTGCGTTTGCCTGTTTTACGCAGGACGGGGGTTTTATGAGTGTTACTTTCAGACGGCTGGAAGGATTATGAACTTATAGATGCATCAAACGGAGAAAAGCTTGAACGTTGGGGAAATGTTATACTCAGACGACCTGACCCTCAGGCTATATGGATGGAAAAGGGCGATGAAAAAATATGGGGTAAGGCAGATGCCCATTATCATAGAAGCAAATCAGGCGGCGGCAGCTGGGAATACCATTCAAGCCTTCCAGAGGCTTGGCAGATAAAATACCGCGATTTAGTATTTAACGTAAAGCCTATGGGATTTAAGCATATGGGAATATTTCCCGAGCAGGCTGTTAACTGGGATTTTATAATAGATAAGATAAAAAAAGCTAAACGACCTATAAAGGTGTTAAACCTATTTGCATATACAGGCGGTGCTACAATAGCCGCTGCTTATGCAGGAGCTGAGGTTGTGCACGTAGACGCTGCAAAAGGTATGGTGCAGTGGGCGAAGGAAAATGCATTAAGCTCAGGGCTTAGAGAAGCACCTGTCAGATATATAGTAGACGATGTTATAAAATTTGTAGACCGCGAAGGCAGACGTGGAAATAAATACGATTGCATCATTATGGACCCGCCGTCTTATGGCAGAGGACCAAAGGGTGAAATATGGAAATTTGAAGATGAACTGTATTCACTTATACAAAAGTGTATGAAGATAATGAGCGACAATCCGCTTTTCTTTATTATCAATTCATATACTACAGGCATTTCATCTACAGTAGTGGCAAACGTGCTTAACCTTACAGTTGGCAGAAAGTATAAAGGTGAGGTAACGCATAGCGAGATAGGTCTTCCTATCACAAAGCTTGGACTAAATCTTCCGTGCGGTGCTACTACAAGATGGTTTGCAAACGATTAAACCATAAAAAACTAACACCACGAGAAAGAAGGGTACTCATTGATAGAGGTTAATGGATTAACATACTTATATCGTGAAAATGAAGAAACAATTGAAAAGCTTATATTAAAAGGTATTGACCTCGAAATAAATGACGGAGAGTTTGTCGCAGTTCTTGGACATAACGGCTCAGGTAAGTCGACTTTTGCAAAGCATCTAAATGCTATACTTCTTCCCGTTGGCGGAAGGGTGCTTGTCGGCGGAATAGATACAAAAGACGAGGACAAGCTTTTAAATATTCGACAAAATGTTGCTATGGTTTTTCAAAATCCCGACAACCAGATAGTGGCGACCATTGTCGAGGAGGATGTGGCATTTGCCGCAGAAAATCTTGGTGTAGAGCCGGCAGAAATAAGAAAAAGGGTAGACGAAGCACTAGAAGCGGTTGGAATGAGTAAGTTTAAACACCACGCTCCGCATCTTTTGTCTGGTGGACAAAAGCAGAGGGTGGCAATAGCTGGTGTACTTGCTATGAATCCAAAGGTGATAGTATTTGATGAACCTACAGCTATGCTTGACCCAAAGGGCAGACGCGAGTTTATTTCTACTATAAAGAGGCTTAACAAAGAGCACAACACCACGATAGTTCTTATCACACACAATATGGACGAGGCAGTATGTGCAGACAGAGTAGTGGTTATAAACGATGGCGAGATTGTGATAGAGGATGAACCAAAAAAGGTGTTTTCGCAGGCTGATAAAATGAAAGAGCTTGGACTTGATGTGCCTCAGGTAACGGCACTTTGCCATGAGCTAAAAAAACGGGGAATAGATATAAAGACTAATGTTATAGATGTGGACGAATGTGTGGAGGAGATAATGAGACTATGTCAATAGAACTTAGAAATGTAAGTCACATATACTCTAAAAACAGTCCGTTTGAAAAGATAGCACTCCATGATATTTCACTAAAAATAGAAACGGGAGATTTCGTCGGACTCATAGGTCATACGGGCTCGGGAAAGTCTACGCTTATCCAGCATATAAACGGACTTTTAAAGCCTACAGACGGCCAGATAATTATAAATGGTATAGATATTACCGCCAAGGATGTTAAATTATCAGACATAAGACGTATGGTTGGTTTGGTATTTCAATATCCCGAGTATCAGCTTTTTGAGGAAACGGTATACAAGGATATCGCTTACGGACCAAAAAATATAGGTATGTCGGAAGATGAGATAAAAAACAAGGTTTATGAGGTAATAAGCATAGTTGGGCTTAAGGAAAGCGTTCTTGAAAAGTCGCCGTTTGAACTTTCAGGCGGACAGAAAAGACGTGTGGCAATAGCAGGAATACTTGCTATGGAGCCTGATATACTTATTTTAGATGAGCCGACTGCAGGACTTGACCCGAAGGGAAGAGATGACATACTATCTTGTCTTAAAAAGCTGCATAAGGAGAAAAATATCACCATTGTACTTGTGTCGCACAGCATGGAGGACATTGCTAAGACTGTAAACAATGTTATAGTAATGGCTGATGGCAGTGTAAAAATGTCAGGTAGTGTGTCGGATATTTTTAAAAGAAGCGATGAGCTTAAAAAAATAGGTCTTAACATTCCACAGATAAGTATGGTGGTAAACAGCCTTATAGAAAAAGGCATAAACATAGACAAAGACACATTTACCGTTGAAAAGGCGGCTGATGAAATAGAAAAATATATAAGGGGTGTGCATAAATGATAAGAGATATTACACTCGGACAGTATTATCCTGCATCTTCCCCCGTGCACAAGCTTGACCCGAGAGTTAAGATACTAGCTACTATTGTGTTTGTGTTCGCTATATTTTTCGTGGATAATTTTGTAGGATATTTATTTGCAGCTGTTTCGCTTTTGTTGGTGATTAAGCTGTCAACGATAAAGCTTGGACTTGTGCTTAAAGGGGTAAAACCGCTTGCGTTTATTATAGTGTTTACATCTATTTTAAATGTATTTATGACACCCGGCAGGGTGCTTTGGGAAGCGGGATTTTTAAAAATCACTTATGAAGGGCTTATACTTGCGGCATCAATGTCTGTAAGGCTTATACTTTTGGTAATGGGTACATCTATACTTACATTTACCACTTCACCTATCGTACTTACAGACGGTATAGAGAAGCTTTTGTCACCATTTTCAAAAATAGGACTTCCGTCGCACGAGATAGCTATGATGATGACAATAGCTATAAGATTTATACCTACATTAGTTGAGGAAACTGACAAGATAATGAAAGCTCAGATGTCAAGAGGTGCAGATTTTGAAAGTGGAAATATCTTCTCGCGTGCAAAGGCTATGGTGCCAATACTTGTACCGCTGTTTTTAAGCTCATTCAGACGTGCCGACGAGCTTGCAACAGCTATGGAGTGCCGTTGTTATCATGGCGGTGAGGGCAGAACCAGACTAAGAGAGCTTAAAATAACAAAGCTTGACATAGTATCGTCATTTGTTATGATAGCATTTGTAGCGGTGCTGATAGTAATAAATATAATTTTTTAACTGCAATAGTAATTGCGGTTTAGGAGAATATTGTGAATAATTTTAAACTTACATTGTCTTTTGACGGAACAAATTATCATGGATGGCAGATACAGCCAAACGCCGAAACTGTGCAAGAGCTTATGCAAAATGCCGTAAGCAAAATAACCGGTGAAAATGTAAAGGTTGTCGGTTGCAGCCGTACAGATGCAGGCGTTCACGCAAAAATGTATGTGTGCAGTTTCCATTCGGATACAAATATCCCATGTGATAAGATACCAAACGCACTTAATTCATCTTTGCCGTCCGATATAAGAGTATCAAAGTGCGAAATTGCAGACGATGAGTTTAACGCAAGATTTTCTACTGTATCAAAGACATATATGTATAGAATAAACACATCTAAAACGGCGGATGTATTTAACCTTCGCTATAGCTGGCATTGTACTTATGAACTTGATGTGGAAAAAATGCAAAAAGAGGCTAAGAAAATTATAGGTAAGCACGATTTTACGTCGTTTATGGCGGCGGGAAGCGATATTGTAAATGCCGAGCGTACTGTGACAGATTTAAAGCTTGTGTGTGATGGCGATTTTATAAATATGTACATTACAGCTGACGGGTATTTATACAATATGGTGAGGATTATAGCAGGTACACTTGTGTATGCGGGCTGTGGTAAGATAGATGACGTAGCAAAGGTGATAGAGGCAAAGGACAGAACAAAGGCAGGAAAAACTGCTCCGCCTCAAGGCCTATTTTTGTACGATATAAATTATTAAAAGGGAGATATACTTATGGAGAAGATAAATAAAAATACTGTGCTTAAAATTGTAGCAGGTGTTGTAATACTGGCTGTGATTGTAGCAGGAATAGTTTTCTGGATGAATATGTCTTCCGGCACAGAAAAAAATGTGGAAAGCGGATATGACGTTATCCCTGTCGAGGCAAATGAAAGCCTAGATTTTAGCAGATGCGGAAGTAATATCGTTATGGTGAAAAATAACGGAACTTATGCGTATTCGGATAAGCTTGTATCAAAATGGAGTATAGAGTCTAATGGCTCAAGTCCATTTATAAAGTCTAAAGACGAAAGAGCCATCATATACTATATGAATGAAAAGGTTGCACTTGTAACAGACGGCAAGACTACGCAGAAGGTGGAAACAGAAGGCGAGATATCTACAGCATCTATAAATGCAGACGGATATTTTTGCATAGTTACCGGTGAAACAGGATATAAATCGCTAGTTACAGTGTACAGTCCTGATTGTGAGGTGCTGTACAAATGGCACAGTGCTGAAAATTATGTAGTTGATGCAGAGATTTCGCCAAATAACAAAAGCATGGCAGTAGCTACAGTCGATTTTAGCAAAAGCTCGGTATCGGGTGGGGTAATGCTATTTAACTTTACTCAGGAAAAACCGCACGTGGGACACGTGATAGAAAACAGCATTGTGATGGATATTGAATATGTAAGTAAGAGTAGGGTGGTAGCTGTAAGTGATACAGGTTTTTACGGCTATAATGCGGTTGGCGAAAAGGTGTTTGAGGTGCCATACGACAATATGAAGCTTACTACATATAATATAAATTCCGGCAATAATATGGTGCTCGTGTTTAATAAGGATGATTCAGTAGTAAGCGGAAGCGTGGTTAAGATATATAAGGCATCCGGTAAAGAATGCGGTATATACGAAAGCGAGGACACTGTAACAGGTGTTGATGTGGTTGACAGCAAGATAATGCTTTCACTTGGCAGAAAGCTTAAGCTTATATCAAAAAGCGGAAAAGAGCAGAAAACCTTTAACCTTAATAAGGATATAAAAAATGCACTTCTTTTTGAAAATAAAAGATCAGCTTTTGTTGTTAGCGGTTCAAGTGTAGAGCTTATAAAGTTAAGATAAATCAAAAAACTTATGCATTTAATTTTTGCAGGAGGAAGAAATAAATGATTATAGATATACTCGCACTTGTAATGCTTTTGTGGTGCGGAAGATATTTTTCGAAAAAAGGACTTATATATTCTGTGCTAAACGCATGTTCGTTTTTGATTTCTGTTATGACTACATTCTTTTTCTATGAAAGACTGGCGTTATTTCTAAAAAACGGACCACTTGGTAAGCTTCTTACTGATGCATTATCGGTTAAGGTTGCCGAGGAGATGGTAGAGGCGAATGGCGGATATATATCGGGCATACCAAAGTTTATACAGGATATAGTATTAAAATCCGAGGAAATAGTATCATCGGGTGCGGTAGTAATAGCTGAGATGATTACAGGACTTCTACTTACTATCGTTGCGGTAATACTGCTATTTATCCTTTCAAAAATTGTGGTGTCACTTCTTATAAAACTTATAGACGTTTGCGCCAAGCTTCCGTTTTTGAAACAGGCTAATAAATACCTTGGCTTTATCTGTGGTATACTTATAGGTGTTGTGTGGCTGTATGTGATACTTGCAGTTTTAAGTGCGTTTTCCTTTACAAAGCCGGTAGCTGGCATTATAAACTTTATAGAAATGTCGCGTTATGTTATAGAAATGTATAACAATAACTTTATATTAAACATGTTTTTGTAAAATTTTTTTGAATTAACTATTGAAATTATTTACGATTTGTGTTATCATATCATAGTAATTTAGACGCCGATGTGATGGAATTGGCAGACGTAGCGGACTCAAAATCCGCCGGTAGCGATACCGTGCCGGTTCGACTCCGGCCATCGGCACCAGAAAAAAACGACAATTTTCATTCCGAAAGTTGTCGTTTTTTGTTCTCTTATCTTTTAACTTTTCTCTGAATTAGCAATTTTTCCAACAAATATATTTACAAATATTTTCCATAATGTTACAATAATGAATATATAAAGTAAATGATAAAAATTAAATATAACCGAAAGGGAGGATAGCATGAAAACAGTAAATGACATTTTAAAACTCATCAAAGATAATGACATAAAAATGGTGGACTTTAAGATGGTTGATATAAACGGTCAGTTCCGCCATGTAACAATTCCTGCAAAGAATTTCTCAGAAAAAACTATGAAAAACGGTATAGGATTTGACGCTTCAAACTATGGTTATGCTGTGGTTGAGAAAAGTGATATGGTGTTTATACCTGATCCTGACACTGCTGTTATTGACCCATTTTGCGAAATCGCTACATTGTCAATGACAGGTAATGCTATGATTATAGACAATCCTGAAAACAGACCACTTGCACAGTATCCACGAAACATCGTTCTTGCCGCTGAAAAGTATCTTAAAGATAGCGGTATAGCAGATACTATGCTTATTTTACCGGAATTTGAGTTTTATCTTTTTGACACTGTTGGCTGGGAGGTAAAGCCAGAATCAATCGGTGTAGCATTAGATGCAAAGCAGGCACATTGGAATAGCGCCGAAGAAGGACTTGGAAATGTGGTTGCAAAACAGAAAAACTATCATATAGCAAAGCCGTTTGATGTATCTTATGAAGCACGTAGTGAAATGTGTATGCTAATAGACGATGCAGGTATCGCTCTTAACTATCACCATCCTGAGGTTGGTGCAGGCGGTCAATTTGAAATCGAACCTGAGCTTGGACAAATGTCAAAGATGGCAGATGCCACTATGATGATAAAATACATAATCCATAATACCGCCAGAAAATACGGACTTTCTGCAACATTTATGCCAAAGCCTGTAATGGGTGAAGCGGGAAATGGTATGCACGTGCATATGCTTCTATTAAAAGACGGTCAGCCTGTATTCTCTGATGATAATGGATATTCTAACTTAAGTAAGGAAGCTCACTACTTTATGGGCGGATTGTTGAAGCATATTGCGTCACTTTGCGCACTAACAAATCCAAGTACAAATTCATTTAAAAGACTTGTACCCGGTTTTGAAGCACCTGTTACAGTTGGTTATGCTACATCAAACCGTAGTGCTGTTATTCGTATTCCTGCTTATGCAAAGGAACCGGCGCTAAGAAGATTTGAACTTAGAAATCCGGATGCTACTTGTAATCCATATTTCTGTTATGCAGCTATCCTTATGGCAGGTATAGACGGTATCAAAAATAAAATTGATCCACACGAAAATGGATGGGGACCTTATGACGTTAACCTTTTCCATCTTCCTGCTGAAGAAAAAGCTAAGCTTAAACATCTGCCTACATCGCTTGAGCAGGCACTTGATGCACTTGAAGCAGACCACGATTATTTAACAGCCGGAGGAGTATTCCCTATTGAGCTTATTGAAAACTTCATTGCTACAAAAAGAGATGAAGTCCGTCAGCTTGCTGCTATTCCTCATCCGGCAGAATTTGATAAATACTATAATCTATAAAATAAAAGGGGCTGTCTCAATAATCAGATAGTTCGAGTAATTATACAATATAAATCGTAGGGAATGGATTTATCCATTTCTCGAAACGCCTAAATGCGTTCCCTACAGAAATTATTGCTGATGTTATTCGGAGGGTTTTGTTTATTGAAACAGCCCCTTTTTATCATGTTTGTAAATTTCGTAAATCTTTCGTTTTGGTTTCTATTGACTTTTGGTTTTGCGTGTGATAAAATTTAAAAATAGAATGTTATTATTAGCGAAAGAGGTTTAATAAAATGAAGACAACAGGGCTTAAGAAAAAAGGATTTGACTACAAATGGGTGATAGTTGCCATTAGCTTTTTGGTGGTTATGATTACTATGGGTTTTTGCTCATCAAACAAGGGCATATATCTAAAAGCTATTACCGAAGCTCAAGGTATCTCACGAGGAGCTTTCTCTATAAATGATAGCCTTCGTTTT
>JAZQHR010000002.1:0-4425 GCA_045540695.1 Clostridia bacterium
CACCTGTACCCATACCGAACACAGCAGTTAAGCTCTGTAGTGCCGATAATACTTGGTGGGAGACCGCCCGGGAAGGTAGGAAGTCGCTAAGACAAAGTAAAGCCTTGAGATAATTCTCAAGGCTTTTTATATTGTGAAAAAAAGTTTTATTTAAAACGGAACGGATAAATCCGTTCCCTACAGTAAGCAAATTGGGTTAGATAATACGGAACGACACACAGGTTGTTCCCCACAAAAGGAACGATACTCATGTATTTCGTTGCAAAAAGCTTATATAAAAAAAGTATACTCAGGTATTACCATAAAATTTTATATAACGAAACACCACACTGAGCGTTCACTACGATATAATATATCACACATTAAATATATCTTCATATGTTACATTTAATATTTGTTTTATTAGTATTATCTCATCGGGATAAAGATGACGTTGACCAACTTCAATTTTGGCAACTGCACTTCGTGTTATGTCGCAACCATTCACCTGTAATTTTGCAGACAGCATTTCCTGGGTAAGACCGGCTTTTTCGCGAAGAGTTCGGATGTTGTTTCCAATCTTTTTTTCTATTTCTATATTCATTTTTCGTCCTCCTGCACTTATTTAAGTGCAAATATTTCTTGACTTTATTATATGCGTATGCTAAAATAATTATGCACCTATATAGGTGCAAAAAATAACGAGAGGATGAATAATATGAAAAGAATAATTTCAGTGGTTTTAGTAGGTGTGATGACACTATCTATGTGCTTTGGTAGTGTATTGGCAAAAGATTCTGCTGGGGATGTGTCGATAATAGAGCTTGAACAAAGTGTTAACGAGCTAAAGGGATACGGCATTTTAAAGGGCGACCCGGATGGAAATATGAGGCTAGAAGATAATATAACAAGAGCAGAGGCAATAGTGCTTATAATCAGAGCAAACGCTGAGCTAAACGAGATTGCACAAAATGAAGTTTTTGATGTGAAATTTACAGATATTGAAAATCATTGGGCAGCTAATGAGATAAGTTTTGCTATGCAAAATGGATTAGTTGATGGTACAAGCGAAACAACATTTGAACCCGAAAGAGAAGTGACAAATGCAGAATTTATCAAGATGTTAGTAACGTTATTGGGATACAAGCCAATGGCGGAGAGAATGGGTTATCCGCAAGGTTATGTGATGGTAGCATCGCAAAATGGTCTAACAAATGGCATAAATTTAAACTTGGATGCCGAAGCGGTACGTGGCGATGTAGTTAAAATGATTGCAAACAGTCTGGATGTGCCTATGATGGTGCAAAGAGGATTTGGAGCTTATGAAGAATACACAGTCATGGATGGTAAAAATGGAGTTAAGCTTTCTACATTAAGAACAATTTTGGAAGAAAAATAATATTTGTTTTGCGGACAGTCGATGAAGCCTGTTCCTACAATCGAATAAGACATTTTTGAAATAACCAAATGAAATTTATTTAAGCCTTGAGTGAGATTCACCCAAGGCTTTTGTTTTGTGAGATATAAAGGCCAAAAATGAGATTGATATTGCGGATAAAGTGTGATATTATAATGTTAATTTATAATTGCGTTATTAGAGGTCGAATAATATGATATATTTAATAAGTGATTTGCATGGAGAAATTGATTTTCCTGCTCTATGGAAATACGTTAACATAGCCACTGAAGATGATTTGCTCATTATTCTTGGAGACGTAGGACTTAGCTTTGAAAATACAGAAGAAAACAAAAGGTTTACAGAGAGATTTTTGTCAATAAAGAAAAACATAGCAATTATTGACGGAAATCACGAAAATTTCGAGTATTTAAATAGCTTTCCTGAGGAAGAATGGAATGGCGGTATGGTTGGAAGATTGACAGATAGTATTATTCTTCTTAAACGCGGAAGCATATATGATATTGAAGATAAAACATTCTTTGTGTTTGGCGGATGCAAAAGTTCGCCAAAGTGGAAGGAAATGGGACTTTGGCATTACGGCGAAGAGCCTGAAAAAGCTGAACTTGAATATGCGTATGACAATCTTGAAAAATATAATTATAGTGTGGATTATATATTAACGCACAAGTATGAAGAAACGCATGCCGAAGGGACAGTATGCGAGGATTTGCAGAAATTAGCCCACTACATAGAAGAAAACGTTTCTTATAAAAAGTGGTATGCAGGACATTGGCATATATGCAAAAAGAAAGATGAAAAACATTATTTTGTTTATGATAAGCTGGAAATTATTGAATAATATAGCGAAAAACCTCCCGTGGTATCACGGGAGGTTTAATTATTTAATATAATGTCTAATATCAGAACAAATTATTTTGTACCGAATATTCTGTCGCCAGCGTCGCCAAGGCCAGGAACGATATAACATTTATCGTTTAAGCACTCGTCAACGTTTGCACAGTATATCTGCACATCAGGATGTGCTTTTGTAAGTGCCTCTATACCTTCAGGTGCAGCTATAAGGCAAAGGAACTTGATATTTGTTCCGCCGCAAGATTTAATCTGCGATATAGCATCTATAGCAGAACCACCTGTAGCAAGCATAGGGTCTACTACAACAATAAGTCTTTTGTCTATATCTGAAGGAAGCTTACAATAGTACGGCTGAGGAAGCATAGTTTCTTCATCTCTGTACATACCTATGTGTCCAACCTTTGCGGTAGGAACCAAATTAAGCATTCCGCTTACCATTCCAAGACCTGCACGAAGAATTGGTACTATGGCAATTTTCTCGCCCTTTAGCATTTTCTGCGTAGTCTTTGTAATAGGTGTTTCTATTTCCACGTCCATAAGCGGAAGGTCGCGAAGTGCTTCGTAGCACATAAGCATTGTTATCTCTTCAACTGACTCGCGAAACTCTTTGTTAGTTGTTTCTTTTTGACGAAGTATCGTTGTCTTGTGCTGGATAAGTGGGTGATCAAATATTACAACGTTTTTCATAATTTCCTCCTATTCTTCGTCTGATGCTTTTGCAACTATAAGATTTACTATAATACCAAGGATAAGAGCACAAGCGATAGAAGTGATTGTGATTTGTCCAAAGTTTAGAGTAAGACCGCCTATACCTGCGATAAGGATAGTTGAAACAACGAATAGATTCTTGTTAAGGTTAAGATTTACGCCCTGTACCATCTTAAGACCTGATACAGCGATAAATCCGTAAAGTGCCATACATACACCGCCCATTACGCAAGATGGGATAGAGTTAACAAATGCGATAAATGGTGAAATAAACGCAATGATTATCGCCATAATAGCTGCAGTAATGATAGTGTATATAGAAGCATTCTTTGTGATAGCTACACAACCAACAGATTCACCGTAAGTAGTGTTAGGGCATCCGCCAAATATAGCACCAAGGAATGAACCAATACCATCACCAAGAAGTGTTCTGTGAAGACCAGGCTCTTCAAGAAGGTCTGTTTCTATGATAGAAGAAATGTTTTTATGGTCTGCAATATGTTCAGCAAATACAACAAACGCAACAGGAATGTATGCTACTGCTATTGTGCCAATATATGCACCATTTAATTCACCAAAACCACCTATAGCTTTAAAGAATGTAAAGTCAGGTACAGAGAAGAAAGTGTTTATTGTAACACCGTCTGCAAAAAGTGCTTTAAGAGGTTCAAGATTTAAAACTCTTATAGCATCTATACCCATAGCATTACCGATAAGTGTGAATATAAGCGATACAGCGTATCCGCCAAGAATACCAAAAATAAATGGAATAAGCTTGCCCATTTTCTTACCATATACAGAGCATACGATAGTGATGATAAGAGTAACAAGACCGCAAAGAACGGTGATAAGCGGAGAAGCTACTACATCAGGAACACTACCTTTTGTAAGGTCGCCAATCGCATTACCTGCAAGAGAAAGACCGATGATAGCAACTGTAGGTCCGATAACTGCAGGAGGCATTAGTTTGTTTATCCATTTAACGCCTGCAAATTTAACAACGATTGCAATGATAACATAAACAAGTCCTGCGAAAAGTGCACCAAGGATAAGTCCAAGGTAACCAAGACTCATAGACACACCGCCTGCAAAAGCTGCAAACATTGAATTGATAAATGCAAATGATGAGCCAAGGAAAACCGGGCTTTTCGCTTTTGTGCATAGTACATAGAAAAGTGTACCTATACCTGCGCCTACTAAAGCTGCAGCAGGGCTCATACCATTACCGATGATAACCGGTACAACAAGTGTAGCTGTCATAATTGCAAGTAACTGCTGAATTGCAAAAATAATCAGCTGACCAAACTTTGGTTTGTCTTTAACGCCATAAACTAATTTCATAATTTACCCCTCTTCTCGAATAAATCGATTAATTTTTTGTGTAGTTTATACAAAACCCACTATATTAACTATACCTTTTATATTGATTTTTGTCAAGACAAACAGCGTCCGTTTTTGACAAAAAA
>JAZQHR010000003.1:0-34566 GCA_045540695.1 Clostridia bacterium
ATGTATGAATCACTTGGTGTTGACAGACTTGCTACATGGACATACAGAGGCGGGCTTGGTACATCAGTTGCAGCAAAAGACCCAATCGAATTATGGGATAATATAGGCAGAAATTATAAGAGAGTGCTTAAAAAATGATTACAGAAATGTATTTTGAAAATATAGTATCAGTACTAAATAACATTAAAAATACGCAAGCGGATAAAATTAAAACGGCTGCCAAAATGGTTTCTGAAACAATAGATAATGATGGCATTATCTATATGTTTGGCTGCGGTCATTCACATTTAATTGCTCTTGATTGTTTTTATCGAGCAGGCGGACTTGCAAATGTAAGCGCAATGCTTGATACAGACCTTATGCTTCACAATGGTGCGGCAAAGAGCAGTAAGATGGAAAAAACACAAGGTATTGCAGAGGCAATTTTTGAGCGTTATTGCATTACCGAAAAAGATGTGCTATTTATTTTTTCAACTTCAGGCAAAAACGCTGTTCCTGTTGAGATGGCACAGATTGCATCAAAGAATAACATAAAAAATATATCTGTGGTTTCGTCAGATTATTTTAATGACAAAACTGATATGCCAAAGCTCTATGAATGTACTGATTTGTATATAGACAATTGTGTGCCTCATGGTGATGCAGTTATCAGTATTGATGGATGCGAGGCTAAAATGGGTAGTGTTTCTACCACTGCAAGCTCATTTGTTATCCAGTCAATTCTTTTAGAAGCTGCACAGATATCTTCTAAAGCAGGTATGAAAATACCTGTGTATATGAGTGGTAACATTGACGGCGGTGCTGAATATAACAAAAAGCTTATCAAAGAATACTTGCCAAGAATAAAACATCTGTAAAGGAGAGTTAGTATGTCTAAAATATCAGTTATCGGAATATGCGGGAATTCAACCTTTATGTATGTTGACCATTTCCATGAAAATGGCGAAACTCTTGTAGCAGATTCTTTTTTCGAAGAGATTGGCGGAAAGGGAATAAACCAAGCTATCGCGGCTAAACGTATGGGTGCAGAAGTTTCTTTCCTTGCGGCAATAGGCGATGACGATAATGGAGAAAAGTGTATAAAAACTGCAAAAGAAAATGGTATTAATGCTAGCTTTAAAATAAAAGATAGTAAAATAACACCATTTGCAGTTATTTTAACAGATAAAACAGGCGAAAATCGTGTAACAGAATATAAAAGTGCAGAGCTTGATGAAAATGATGTATTGTCGTTCGAGGATGAAATTGCATCAAGTGATATACTCCTTATTCAGCAGGAAGTACCCAAGGAAGTTAACGAAACCGCTGTTAAGTTGGCACAGAAACATAATGTAAAGATTATTTTGAATCCCGCACCAATAAGAAGTATTTCAGACGAAATTGCAAATGCAGTTTTTTTGGTAACACCTAATGAACAGGAAATGCAGGCGATAGATATCAAAAGATTTAAAAAATGCATAACTACACTAGGTAAAAAAGGGTGTATGATTAACGGAAGAGAAATTGTTTCTGGGATAGAAGTTAACGCAGTAGATACTACCGGAGCCGGAGATACTTTTAATGGTGTTCTTGCAGTATGTATCGCAGAAGGCGCGGATTTAAAAACGGCATGCAGATACGCTGTAACTGCATCAGGGATAAGTGTAGGAAAAAGATACGTACTTAATGCAATTCCACGTAGAAAAGAAATAGAAAGGATGCTTAAAAATGAATGATTTCGGATATTATGAATATCTTTTAGAAAATTTTAAAAAAGTAAATGATACACAAAGCGAAAACATAAAAAAAGCTGCTGAGCTTATGTGTGATGCTATTGCAAATGACAGGCTTATAAATGTATATGGTGGTGGCGGACATACAACTTTATGTATGGGCGAAATGTTTTTCAGAGCAGGAGGACTTTCGTGCATAAATCCTATAATGGAAACAGGTCTTTCGGTATTTAATCAGGCGCTAAAGTATCTTGAGCTTGAAAGAACTGTAAATTATGGTAGTGCGATAATGAAATATTATGACCTTAAAAAAGATGACGTTCTTATAATATTCCATAACATCGGTATTAACCCTGCGACTATAGACGCCGCTATGGAAGCTAAAAAGAATGGTGTAAAAGTTATTGCTGTGTCAAGCAGTGCTTGGCAGGAAGAAATGCCTGAAGACCACTTTATAAGACATCCAAATAAAACTAATCTTTTTGATTATGCAGACGTATGCATAGAAGATTTTAACCCTGTAGGAGATGCGGTTGTAAATGTTCCCGGCCTTGATACACCAATAGCACCGGTTTCAAATATTATTGATTTTTACATTGCACATTTACTAGAAATTGAATGTGTTAAGCAGTGTATAGACAGAGGAATAACACCACCTGTATGGTCTAGTGCAAACACTCCTGGCGGTGATGAAAAGAACGCGGCTTATCTTGAAAAATATAAACCAAGAATAAAAATGTTATAAGGGAGAAATTCAAATGAATAAACTACAAGAAAAACTGGACTTTCTAATTGAAAAATATTCAGTTAATGCAAAAGCAGAATTAAAAAGTGATAGAGAAGTTGTAATAGACGGCAAAAATATTCCGCTATTGCCTCATAGAAATGAAAGAAGATTTATTGAACTTAAAAACATTGTAAACAACGGAACACTTGTTGGAATAAGTGTTATGAGAGTGGCAAGAATAGTTGAAAAAGGTAAGGATATATATGATGAACTTTACCGTGAATTTGATATATGTCAGTATGTGCTTCAAAGAAAAATCAAATCAGTAACAGTAATGCAAAACGATAATGTATTAAATGCTATTGCCACAACAGAAGATGGAATTGTTTGTACTATAGAGGTTTCTGCAACACTAAAAAATGGTGAGATTCCAAAAGACAAACACGAAATAATCTCACAAAGAGGTATTGCCTGCGATGTAGTGGTTGATGCACAGCTTAAGCAGGATTCTATCTACATATTTGGTGAAAATAATGCTAAATATACTGACGTTGATTTTGAAATATTTGGATTGTCAATCGAAGAAACTGCAATAGTAAGAAATGCATTTTCTATTGCTCAAAACAAGAACGCAGACGAAATTTTAAAGATAAACGAAAATCTAAATACATTAGTTGATATGGCAAAAAAATCAGCCAAAAACGGCGAAAGGGAGGTAATGTAATTATGAAACCACTTAAAATTGCAATGATGAGTATGACACACGGCCATACAAGAAAATATTATCAAACCCTTATGGAAAATCCTAAGCTTGACTGGGTTGCCGTAGCTACTGCCAACGACGAAGTTAAAGAAATATTTTTAAACAGCGTAAAGGGTATTCCGTGTTATGACAGCGAGCTTGAAATGTTAGATGCTCATCCTGAAATCGAGGCAGTTGTTCTTGCAAGTGAAAACTCAGAACATCTTCGTCAAATGAAACTTTGTGCCGAAAGAGGCATACATATTCTATCTATGAAGATACCTACATTTGATATGGATGAATATGATGAAATGATTAAAATTGTTGACGAAAACAATCTTGTATGTCAGATTGAGCTTGAAATGCACTATAACCCTGTTATAGTAAGAATGAAAGAGCTTATTAAAAACGGCGAAATTGGAAAAATTAAGTCATTTAACGCAACAAACATCACACTTTCTCCTGTATGGGCGTTTCCATGGCAGGGTGTTCCCGAAAAAAGCTATGGCAAGAGAGTGCCTGTAAAAGAAGGAGATAGCCGTTTTAGAGGCGGCGCACTTTGTGACCATCCGCATATATTTGATATGATAAGACATATGACTGGTAGTGATTTTGAAAGCATTTATGCTGAAGTTGCACCTAATATTCGTCCTGATATAGAGGAAGAGGATATGCTTTCTGTTATCGGTAGAATGAAAGATGGTACAGTATTCTCACTTGACCCATCTTGGTCTAAAATGGAAGAAAGATTAAAAGTACCAGGTCCTGGTTGGGAAGTATTTCCAAAGAGAATGGAAGTAAATATCACATTGAACGGCGAAAAAGGTACACTTATGGCAGATTGCTTTGGTCCAAATGTATATCATAATGGTTGTCCAAATGACAGATACACTGTTCAGTATACATATTTTGATGAATGGATTGGACTAATAGATGAATTTGTTGATAATATCAGAAACAGTAAAACTCCACTTATCAATCTAAAATGGCACAAGAGAACTATTGAAGCTATGAATGCAGTATATGAAAGTATTTCAACAGGTAAAGTGGTTAAATTTTAATGATTTTAAAAGAGATGAGTAATCATCTCTTTTATTTTTTGTCTTGAAAATATCACCTAAAAAGTATATAATGTATTATATATGTAATTTGAACGGAGAGTTGTATTATGTCAAGACCGCTTGCGGACAGAATAAGACCAGATAGCCTTGATAATGTTGTTGGACAGCATCATATTCTGGGTGAAGGAAAACTTCTTACAAATATAATAAAAACGGGTGATATTCCAAATATGATATTTTATGGCCCATCAGGCACGGGTAAGACTACGCTTGCCAACATTTGTGCGTCTGTTTCCAATAAGACATTTTATAAGATAAATGCAACTAACTCGTCAATCAAAGACATAAAAGAAGTAATTGAAGACCTTGACAAAGAAGAAAATGCATCAGGTGTGCTTTTGTATTTAGACGAGATACAAAACTTTAATAAAAAGCAACAGCAATCCATACTAGAATTTATAGAAAACGGAAGTATAACCCTTATAGCAAGTACTACTGAAAATCCGTATTTTTATGTGTATAATGCGATACTTTCACGAAGCTTGGTTGTTGAATTTAAACCTGTTGATGACAGTGATATATACAAAGCCGTTGAACGCGGTATCGAGCTGATTAAAGACGATTATCCCGGCAAAACAATTTTATTTGACGATGACGCAAAAGAGCATATAGCATTTTGCAGTGGCGGTGACGTAAGACGTGCATTAAATGCTGTTGAGGTATGTGTTAAATCGCAGCTTTTTAACATAGATGATGATATAAAGGTTGATTTGGAAGTTGCTAAATCATGCACGCAGAGAAGCTCATTTGCACACGATAAAAGCGGTGACAGTCACTATGATGTTATAAGTGCGTTTCAAAAATCGATACGCGGTAGTGACCCTAATGCTGCTGTTCATTATCTTGCAAGACTACTTGAGGGTGGTGACCTTATAACTGCCTGCAGAAGACTGCTTGTTGTTGCATCAGAAGATATTGGTTTGGCATACCCAAATGCTATTGTTGTTGCCAAGGCGTGTGTTGATTCGGCACTTCAGCTTGGACTTCCGGAGGCGAGAATACCACTTTCGGAAGCGGTGATATTTTTATCATGCCTTCCAAAGTCAAACTCTGCTATATGTGCTATAGACGATGCTATGAGTGATATTACGAATGGTACAGTAGGACCAGTTCCTGCACATCTTCGTGATGCTCACTACGGCGGTGCATCAAAGCTTGGAAGGGGAACTGAATATAAATATCCACATTCATTTAAAAACGCTTATGTAAAACAACAGTATTTGCCTGATAATTTGAAAGATAAAACATACTACGAGCCTCGACCAAATAAAACCGAGGACAACTTTAAAAAATATATGGATATGTTAAAAGAAGGTAAATAATATATTGCATAACTATATATTTTGTGGTATAATATTTCAGGTGATTTTATGAAGGTTTATGAGGAAAAAGGTAAAGTTATAGTAGAAAATGTCACAGACTTTAATCCGGTGCACACTTTCCTTTGCGGCCAGTGCTTCAGGTGGAATGAAGAGGCTGATGGTAGCTTTACAGGTGTTGCTCACGGAAGAGTGGTAAATATAAAGTGTATTGACAATAAAATAATCATTGATAACTCAACTCTTGAGGATTTTGAAAGTATATGGAAAAATTACCTTGACCTCGAAACCGATTACGATGAAATAAAGAAAATTCTTTCAAAAGACGATAAACCTATGACTGATGCCATAAACTTTGGCTCGGGACTTAAGATACTTAATCAGGATATATATGAATGTCTTATTTCGTTTATACTGTCTACTCAAAATGGTATTCCAAGAATCAAAAAGATTATAGAGAATATGTCACTTCTTTTTGGAAAACCTATTGAATATAATGGAAAAACGTATTATTCATTTCCTGACGTGGATACATTGTGCTCACTTACAGAAAAAGATTTTGAGCCTATTAAGGCAGGCTACAGAGCGGCATACATATTATCGTGTGCTCATGCTATAAAAAATGGCGACATTGAGCTTGATAAGCTTATGGATATGCCGTATGATAATGCAAAGGAAAATCTTTTAAAGCTTACCGGCGTTGGACCAAAGGTTGCAAATTGCGTGCTTTTATTCGCACTTAAGAAAAGAGAAGCTTTTCCTGTTGATGTGTGGGTGGAAAGAGTAATGAAATACTTTTATGTAGATGATAAGGCTACTGTTAATGAGATTTTTGATTACGGAACAAAGAAATTTGGTAATCTAGGCGGATTTGCACAGCAGTATCTATTTTACTACGCCAGAGAAAATAAACTAGGAAATTAAGTGATTGGTGAGGCAAGAGCCTATTTAAACATTGTCACACCGTATACTTTTTCAATATTATATACTATATCTTAAGGAGGATATTATAAATGTTAGTATCTGCAAAAGAAATGCTTATCAAAGCAAAACAGGGTAAGTATGCTGTTGGACAGTTCAACATCAACAACCTTGAATGGACAAAGGCTATACTTCTTACTGCACAGGAAAACAATTCACCGGTTATCCTTGGTGTATCTGAGGGTGCTGGAAAGTATATGTGCGGTTATAAGACAGTAGTTGGTATGGTTAAAGGTATGATAGAGGAGCTAAATATCACAGTTCCTGTAGCTATTCACCTAGACCATGGTAGCTATGAAGGTGCACTTAAGACTATTGAAGCAGGTTTTTCTTCTGTAATGTTTGATGGTTCACACTATCCAATCGAAGAAAATAACGAAAAGACTAAAGAAATCATCCGCATAGCAAATGAAAAAGGCATCAGCGTTGAAGCTGAAGTTGGTTCAATCGGCGGTGAAGAAGACGGCGTTGTTGGTGCAGGCGAAGTTGCTGACCCTAACGAATGTAAAATGATTGCTGACCTTGGTGTAGATATGCTTGCTGCAGGTATCGGTAATATTCACGGTAAATACCCTGCAAACTGGGCAGGATTAAACTTTGATGCTCTAGCTAAAATAAGCGAAAAAGTAGGGGATATGCCACTAGTTCTTCATGGTGGTACAGGTATTCCTGAAGATATGATTAAGAAAGCTATTTCTCTTGGCGTATCTAAAATCAACGTTAATACTGAATGTCAGCTTGCATTTGCTGCTGCTACAAGAAAATACGTTGAAGCTGGTAAAGACCTTGAAGGTAAAGGTTTTGACCCTCGTAAGCTTCTTGCTCCTGGCTTTGATGCTATCAAAGAAACAGTTAAAGAAAAAATGGAGCTTTTCGGTTCAATAAACAAAGCGTAATTTATAATTTAATTGTTAATAGTTATATTATTTTTATAACATCTAATTTTAAAATTAAATCCCGTTACCAATATTATGGTAACGGGATTTTTATTTGTTTACCGAAATATTATTTTGTCAACAAACGATAAAGGAATGTTACGATTTGTCCTCTAACACAAGGGTTTGAAGGACTAAATGTATTTGATGAAGTACCATTTGTGATATTGTTTGCTGCAGCCCAGTTAACTGCGTTATAGTAATAATCGTTTGAATCTATATCATCAAAATCACTTGATGTAGATACATCCTTTGCATTTGAGTAACGATATATAAATGTTGCTACTTGACCACGTGTAACTATCATATCAGGTGCGAATAAATCATCTGATATACCGTTAGTGATGCCATTTTCAATAGCCCATATTATAGCATCATAGTAATAACTATTCTTAGCTATATCGGTAAAGTTATTATTTTTTGTAGGCGATACCTTAGGACATCCAGCTGCACGCCATAGGAATGTAACAAGCTGTGCTCTTGTACACTCATATTCAGGTGAAAATTCAGTGTCAGACATACCGGTTGTAATATCATTTTCAATAGCCCATATTACTGCATCATAATAATATGAATTAGGAGATACGTCATTAAATTTCTTTATAACCTTAAAGTCATCAAGAACTTCTATTGTTGCTGATTTAGTTAAATCTGCACTTATTACACCTGTTGTGTATTTAGCCTTAATAATTTCTGTTTGTTTATCAGAATAAGTAAGTTTTATGCTTACAGTTCCTTCTTCAATGCCAAGATCGGCAGGCAGTTTTATGTTTGTTTTTTCAACACCTTCAGGTACAGTAACCGAAATCTTTGTTTTATTTTTCTTGGTTGTTTCAATTGTAGTTACTGCTCCGTCTGTGTTTGTTATTGTAGTGGTAACTGTTCCATTTTTAGCGGTATTTTTAACAGTTGTAGTACCATCAGTATTTTTAGTTGTTTGAGTTGATGTACCATCTTTTTTGGTTTCTTTAACAACTTCAGAACCATCTGTGTTTTTGATGGTTTCTATAACAGTACCATCCTTTTTGGTTTCTTTTATAATCTCAGTTCCATCAGTGTACTTTGTTGTTTCTGTTACAGTTCCGGTCTTTTTATCCTTTACTGTAGTTGTTACAGAGCCATCTTCGTTTGTTACACTGTTGTCCTTAGGCGGAATTGTGGCACCACCGCCACCTCCACCTCCTCCGCTGCCTTGGTCGGAGCTAGATTCCGGCTTAACTAATATTCTGAAGGCTGAGAATGAATCTGTTTCAAATGTTAATCTATTGTTGGTACCATCATAAGTAGCTTTAAGTTCTTCTTTTGTTCCATCTGCTTTAATATGTTCAACATAAAGTCTATCAGAGTTTATGCCTGAAGGTAGGACATAAGGAACGCTGACTGTTACTTTACCTGTACCAAAATCTGTGATTGTGCTATTATTGTCAGAAACGTTAAATACATAAGTTGGGTCACCTGAACCGTAAGTAGAGGTTGCCTCATCATTATCAAGCTTATGTGCTTTTATTGTATACTCATTACCTGATGTTGAGTTTATTGAAGTGATAGCATTTCTGTCAAACGAAAGGTTTGCAGTTGTTCCGTTTATTGATACGGTTTTTGTCGCAGTGTTAGTTAGTATTGAACCTAACGAATCTCCGCTGATAGTTACATCATATTTTGAATTGTCTGTCTGACCGTTTAAGTTAATATCAATTGATGAGTTAGGGTCCATATAACGGTTTTGCGTAATAGCTGCAGCCTCGTCATTGTGTTGCTTAGATATAACTGCGTTAAATTCATTTTCGTTTACCTGGAAGTTGCCCGAAGCTGAATCCTTGCCAACGGAAATGCTTCCTTTTAGCTCCTGATCAGATACGTTGATTTTGTATGACCATTCTTTTTCAACTTCACCAAATTTGTTTTCTACACCTACTTTGATGTTTGTGCTTCCGCTGCCTTTTGCCTGAATTGAAACTTCTCCGGCACTTACAGTAAGCTTAGTACCATTTAATGTATCAACTACTGCCTGAGCATCAGTTCCTGTAGTTATAGATACGATGTCATTATAGATCGAATTTGAACTACCTGTACCATCGTCAATCTTTATATACATTCTGTTATTAGTTTCACCCTGCATAAGCTTAAGGGTAGTTTTAGCACCTTTAACCAATGTAGAGTCAAGCCCTATAATATCTCCGGCAACTTCAATCATTGTTCCGCCAAGAGAACCACCCGGCATATCTGATCCTACGATATCTTTGTATATAAGTCCGACAACATCATCAACTATCTTATCTATAATATTTGGTCTTTCAGCACGTTCTATAACTATATCGTATGGAATAGAAGTAGTACTTCCTTCAAGTCCGGTCAAAGATATATCCTTTAGATAATATGCGGCATCTATAAATGCTCCGAATTTTGTAAATTCTACAAGCTCAAGTGCTGAATTAAACCATATTGTAGTTGTAAGCTCGTATTCCAAATATCCGCCCGGTGCTAATTCTTTAACGGTTTTAGTGAATGAATCACCATAGTCAGTAGATGTAATAGGAAGGTGTGCTTCCTTGCTACCACCAAAACCTATAACCTTATACTGTTCAGAACCGGTTATTCCAAATGTAAGATTGTATATAGATTTATCTGATACGTTTTCAAGCTTGAACTTAACTGTATAATCCTGACCTCGTTTAACCATATCTTGGGCAGTTATTGTAAGCTTAAGTGCATTGCCTGCATATACTTTGATAGTATCTTTTGTTTCGTATGTCTGTTCTATTATTTCTCCATAAGGCATAGATACAGCACTTACGTTTGCTTTAAGCTTGTATTCACCGGCTTGGTCACCACGTACATACCATACAGCATTTTTGTCGTTGTCGTATGTAACTGTTCCAATATCTTGTATAACATCCTGTTTTCCTGATACCATGTCAGCAAGAGATAATCCTGCTGGAAGGTCAATTGATGCTTTAACATTTTCAAGTGTATCTGTCTGAGATTTGTTAAATACTACAAGCTCAACTTTGTACATTTCCTTAAGCCAACGAGCCTCACCGTATATTACAAGCGCAAAGTTTTCTGTGATAGGGAAGATACCTATTGATAATCCTCCTCCGCCGCCACTACCAGAGCCACCACTGCCGGCAAGCGATAAAAATCCGCCACCGCCAGAGCCACCACCGGTGAAGTATTTTCCGTTAGCGTTTTTAAATATTTCATACGGAAGTGTATATGTGCTTGGTCCGGCAACAAATGTTAGAGTAGCTGCAAATTTAAATACATGTTGGTTACCTTCAGCATTAGGATCAATTCCGGCTGCGATTATCTCATCATAAGTAAGCTCTTTTGCAGTAAGCTCTCCGCCTATTATACTACCATTTGTAAGACCAATAGTATGTTCGGCAACGCCACCTTTAGCCTCTACTGTTACAGTTCTTATAATGTAGTCGTCGGAACATACGCTGATTATGTATCCGCCGTTAGGAACAACACAGCTTACTTTTCCGTTTGCATCTGTTGTAAATGTTTCCTCACTGTCAGTGTTTTTAACTATTACCTGAGCATTTGCAACCGGATTGGTTGTAGTAGCATCGCATACTGTTATATCAAATTTTGTGTAGTCAGGATTTTCTCCGCTTAAGTCAACAACCTTAACTGTAGAAGTGGTTGTGTCAAAGTTTCCGTATGCATCGGTAACTTTTAGTGTTACTGTATAATCACCAACTGCAGTATATGTGTGCGAAACCTCTTGACTATTTGAAGTGTTTCCATCTCCAAAGTTCCACTCGTATGATACAATTTCATCATTGTCTTTAGATGCTTTTGCGCTGAAGTTAATATTTGTGTTTACTTCAACATAAGCAAGATTATCCGGATTTATAACCGGAACAGGTTTTTCTGTGTCGCTTGATACAGCCTGCGCAGACACAGTATTGCTGTTTTTATTGGCATCGTAATTATCATTTACTGTAATGTAATATTTATAATTTGCAGATTCACCTGTGAATTTTAGTGTATCTGTATATGTTGTTGTGGTACTCTTAACTGATGTAACATAATCAAAATCTACACCATTTGAAGAACGATAAATAGTATAACTTTTAACAAGTGACGCGTCGCCACCATAAGTCCATGAAAGTCCTATTGATTTGTGACCGTTAGACGATGCACTAAGCACAGGAGATACAGGCTCAGTGTACTCTTTAATATTGCAGTCAAATGTATTTACAGCTGGTTCATTTCCCGGCTGGTCATATACACTTATACGGAAGTTGTATTTTCCAGCAGGAACACCATTTAAATTCCAGTCATAAGTGTAAATATGACTTCTTGTAGAATATTCATTTGAAAGTGTTGTAAGAGTAGTCCAGCTATTAGTTCCATCTTTTTTATACTCAATAACACATTTATTAAGCAAGTAGTTGTCTGTTGCACTTACTGTAAATGATGTAGATTTTATAAGTGTGTCATTTGCTGATGGCATTACTCCGTGAATCTCCGGTGACTCATTATCATCAATCAGCTGTGCACTTAATTTTATAGTAGGATTACTTTCGTTACCATATTTATCTACCGCAGTAACATAGTAGTAATATGCAGTATCTTTGTTAATTCCTGTTTCAACGGTATCATAATAATTTATACTTTTTTGCGAGCTAACACATGTGTAGTCACCATCAACTGATACTGCTCTGTATACGTTGAATTTTGAAAAATCAGAATAGATTGCCTGGTCAGGATATTCCCATATAACACTAATTTTATCTTTATCTCCGCCTGCGTAGAAGTTAAATGGTGTTGATGGAGGTGTATTATCAAGCTTAAATGAAACAGCCTCTGATTCTCCCTCGTTATCACGTAAGTCATAAGCCTTTGCTTTTAGGAATATTATTCCTGACGGAAGAGTAGCAGCTTCTTCGAAAGAAACAGTACTGTTAAAGGTTGTTGTGCCTTTTTCCTCAACGTTAGCTGTTTTGAATTTTGTCCATGTATTACCTTCATCTGTAGAATAGTATAGGTCAACCTTTTTCATTTCTACATTATCTGATGATTTGAATGAAACATTTATAGCTTTCTTTCCGCCTAATGTATCATTCTTAGGTGATGTAACCGAAACAGTAGGAGGAACTGTGTCATGAGATATTATAACCTTAACAGGAAGTGTTTCTTTTTCAGTTCCTTCGGTATCTACCACGTAAAACTTCATATCATAAGTAGCTGATTCTAAATCTTCTATTAACAGAGTTCCGGTATGACGTGAACTATTTGAAGAAGCTTTGGCAAGAGATAGGGTAGACCACTCGGTTGCGTCTTCTTTTTTGTACTTGAGTGATGCATTGATAAGGCCTATGTCATATAGAGCATCACTAAAGTCGATATTTAATTCAACGTTAATTCCATTTGGTGTAAGCTCTTTTATATATTTTTCTTCGAACTGCGATGTACTTTTTATAGAAAGAGTTGCAGTTGAAAGTGTTGCTGTGGCAGGGTTTGAAATGTTTTCTGCACGGTCAAGAGCATATATTTTATATGTATAGTCAGTGTTTTCAGTAAGGTTTTCGTCCTTAAAGCTTAGTGTGGTGTATGGAACAGTCGCAATCTCAGTATCATCACGATAAATTTTATATTTATACACAGCTACATTGTCTGTTGCTTTGTCCCATTTAAGCGATATAGATTTTGTACCATGTGCAGTTAATGTTGGCGTACCAGGTACACTTGGTGATTCATCATCATCCATATTTGTAGTAACAGGTTGAGATTTATTGCCGGCAATATCAATAGCAACTACCTTAAATACTGAACCGGCTGCATTTGCTGCTATATAGTTTGTATCAATAAATTTCTCGTATTCTGAAGTTTCGCTTCCCTTTATTAATACATCATCACGATATAATAGGTAGTGACAATCTGATGAATCCTGACAAGACCATGTTACTGCAGCATTTCCGTTATCTCCCAGTGTAGCATGAATAGATGTAATACGAGGGGCGGTATAGTCAACAACTAATGTAGCATATCCATCATAGTATAGCCCTTCATCGTCATCGGCGTATACATAGTAAGAATCTTCATCAAGGTCTGTGAAGGTAATTGAGAAATTACCTTTGTTGTCACATATAGCACTTTCATATAGCATTCCTAGTGAGATATTTACAGTAGAATCAGGTGTAGCTGTACCGGTTATTGTAATGTTGTCTTTATTAATAATTAAATCGCTGGTTTCTTTCCAGTTATCCAATGTAATTCCCGTGTCAGCTGAGTACAATGACAAATTCATATCATCGCATGGTGTATCTTCATTATTAAAGTCGTATGCTTCAAGTAGAGCTGTAACGTATGGACTATATTCTTCATTGAAGAATGTTTCCTGAAATACATATCCGACAGATGATGCTGAAATTGAAGTTTCGCCAACATAGCTAAGTGCGAATTGTTCATCATAATCGCCGATTCCATCACCATTCCAATCCTGATAAAGTGTAGCCCAGGTACTTGCCATTTTTGAGTTTAATACAACATTTAAGGTGAAGTCTGAGTCAACTGGTGCAGAGTCAACTTTATTTCCATTAACAGTAATGTATGCATCTAAAATTTCAGGTTTTTTTATCTCTTGAACCTTTTCGCAGCTCCAAGAATATACAGCACTTTCTCTTCCTGCACTGTTTTTGAACTGGACATAAATAGTCTTTACACCATTACCGCTTGATAGGGTATATTCCTGGTTGGAATAACTTTTAATTGGTGCGTAGTTAACTCCTGAAAATGCTCTGTTTTCTGAGTATCTTACTTGCGAGTAACCCGAAAGTATTGTCATAAGATAGACACTTGAACTGCTTGTCTGATAAACGATTTTATCATAAGTTTCAGGATCGTATCCAATGATTGAAAGGGTATCAGTAGGTGTTTCGGACACTGTAAAGTTTTTTGCACCGATATACTCATCACCTGACCATATTTCAAGTGAGTAACCTGCAGGTACGATTCCTGTTACTGTTTCGTTTGAAGTAAGCGAATTGTTTGTTTTTGTAAATGTTAAATTAGCTATTTTCGCTCTTGGCGAAGCAGTATTATAAAGTATACCGTTGTATGAATTTTTGTTAAGATTACTACAGTTTATAACTTCAATTTTATTATTTGTATTTAACTTAGCTGAGCCGAAGTATTCTTTCTGTGATGAATATACAACAAATTGATCGTCAAAAATTCTATAGTTTCCTTTTTTTATTGGTTCTGAAAGGTTAAGCTTTGCATATACGTTATAATTATTAAGATATATCTCTGATGATGTATATATTAAACCTGTTTCTGTTGCAATATTTACAATGTTTAAAGGATTATTTATAAAATATCCTGATGGAATATTTTTTGCTTCTGAGATGTCAATTAAAAGCGAAGTATCGCCTTCATATACATTTGAGTTCATATAAAATCTATTTGGAATGACAACATTACTGTCGTATGTCATATCACTATATGAACTACTATATTCACCAAGACTTATTGTTTCATTACCAGAAACAATGTGAATGTCATATTTATGTGTGCTGTTTATAGCAGTGGTCATCGGAATTAGAAAGTCAAAAACATATCCATTGTCACCGCTAACACCTTGCGTAGCTTTGCTTGTTGATACAACAGTGTTTGCTGTTTTATCATATAACTGAGCTGTTACTACAGAAGCAGAGTTAGCTAGTGTAACATTTACTGGTATCATATCAAGGTTAGCATAAAACGAATTATTGTCGTAATCAAATTGACCAAAGCTTACAGATGTAACACGTAAATTACCATTTTCGCCTTTTACGGTTTTGGTGCTGGCAATTGAAGTATTGTTATAGTCTAATCTATAGCTTATACCATCTGCAAGAGCTGATGAAGTGGTAATATTACCGTTAAATTCATAGTATGTTGAACCTGTTTTATTATATGTATTTTTGCTTGTTATTGTAACGTTTGTACTTACGTTAATATATTTTTTTAAAGTAGAATCATATCTCTTAAGAATAAATACAGGGTTGGAAGCTTCATACACATCCAAAAGCATATTGCAAGCTTCTAATTTATACGAATATGCGTTGTAACCTGTTTTTTCAAGAGACAGACGTGAAAACTGTGATTCTGCACCAGAAAAATAATATGAGTCGCTTGCAACATTCATATCATCTGATATATCAACATAAATGTTTTCGTATGAATATAGCGGAAGCTGTATACCGTTTCTTGTTAGATTTACGTAAAATATGCCGTTTGAACCACTCATAACAGGAGTAATTGATGATTCAAACAGTATCTCATCACTATTTACTGCATAATTGCTTGTGCTGGCAGTTATGTTATAATTTTTATTTGCGGTTACACCGCCAACTTTTATAACAAGACCGCCAATAACGCTATTGTTTGGCTTTATTTCAAGAATTGCTATGCTATTTGTAGTTTTGGTAGTTGCTTTCTTTGATACTGAGCTGACATTAGAATATAGTGTACCGTTTGCAGATATTTCAAGATAATATTTAGTACCCGCAATTAAAGCCTGGCTTGGTGTGAAAACATATTTAATACTTGTAGACTGATTATATGAATTGTCAGTTACTTTTTCACACATCGCAGTACATGGTATTGTATTCATATTGTCATCAGTAAGAGCAAATTTGTATGCGTCCGGATTACCATCATATCCTGCTAGAGTAAGGGTAAGTGTTGAAGGGGTAGTTCCTGTGTTTAGAGTGTTGATTCTTGCATCTATTATAACCGGTGAATCAACAATATTAAGCAGATAATTTAGCTTTTCTGTTTTAAGATTCTGATAATCTCCGGTTACTCTTTGCAATTGATATTCACCAACAGGCAAAGAATCGAAAAAGTAAAGAGTATCAACATGATTTGATTGGATAGATGTAGTTTGTGCTACAACGTTTCCTGTACTGTCAATGGCCTGAACCCTGTCACCATCAGTAAATGATAATTTCATATCCGGCAATTCGACATTAGTTGAAGTAGTATTTGCATATATAGGCTCATCTCCAACTGAAAACAGTGTAGGCAAGTAAAATTCCTCATCACTGCTTGCCTCTATAGGCATATATAGTGTAGTGGTTTCTGTATCATCATACGCAAATATCTGCATAGGAAATGTAGAAATAAGCATAGTAATGACCAGAAGTAGTGAAAGAAGTTTTTTGCATGTGTATTGCATTTTTAGTCCTCCTGTGTATTTCTTTGTTTATATATAAAAATTCTGTATAAGAATTTACAAAAGAAACAGAAAATTAACAATATTGTAACATATTTGGAAATATTTTTCAATATAAATTATAAATTATTTCAAGCTTACAAAGCACAAATATAATGGCAGTATAAGCTCTGCCAAACATAATATAAACGAAAATATTGCGGCTGTTATTTTTTTGTGCTTAAGCTCCCAAAAGCTATAACTTGCAGTGTATAAGAATACATATAATGCAATGATTACAAGCAATATATAATACATAATATTTCTCCTTATTCTGTTTGGATTTTAGCGTCTATGACAATGTTGAATGTGGCATTTTTATACTTTTCACTCCATCTATATTCATCAAAATCATTTAATGTCAAAAAACTTCTTTTGGCATATTTTTCAAAGTGCTCAATGTCAGTGTTAAGAGTTTTTGATGACTTGTGCAGATATTGTCTTAGTTTTGTTTCCAGGTCATTTTCCAGTGCTTTATCTGGGATTAAATCATTTGCAGAATGTGATTTAATTTTACAATCTATTGGTATTGTTATATTTATATAAGGTCCATTGTCGTTTGTGATTACTTTAATTTTTGGTGGAGTATCCTGATTTAGCTCATACGATATTGTTGAATTATTTTGGGTTATGGTGTAGTTGGTAGTTTTTAACTTTCCATTTAAGACTTTGTGGCAAACAATATCGGTATCTGTGTATATTTCTTTTAATCTGTCTTTCTTAAATACACACATTCCCGAAATAAGAGATTTTTCTTCTTTGGTGTTTACTGTTACTAAAGGCACAATATTTGATGAATTTATATTGTTGTAAAATTCATTCATTGTACATTTGGTTACAAGCGAGGATGTGTTGTCTTTAAATATATCATTCAGATATTTTTCAGGATTAACTTCAAATGACATTTTTAGGTTGTCAAGATAATCTTTTGGAGGTACATCAGATATCGCCATAATAATTCGGGGACGTACACTCATATCGAGCATAAAATCGTTTAAATAGTCCTTTAATCCTGATTTTGCAATTTCTTTTGAAAATACTATTAGCTTTAAATGTGACATTTCCACCGACTTGCTAAGGCTTTTGTTTAACATATCAATTCCTTCAAATACATCATCAGCTAAAAGTGAAATGTTCAAAAGGGAGCTATCAGATGAGCTTTCGCCATTTTCACCGCTACCTGAACTACCGCCTATGCTTAATGAATTTGCAAAACTATATGTTAAAAGAAGCTTTCCTTCATTGTTTGTATCAACACCCAAAGCAATCATATATGCATAGTCATCCACCTCGTGCATAGAAGTACATGATGAAAACAATATACATATTATTATAGGTAAATATAATAATCTTTTCATTTTTTTATCTCTTCCTTCGTTAATTTCTTTTTTATGTTTGCGATAGTAAGGATGATCGTGATTACCGAAAAGCCTATAACAAAGAAAATGTTTTCAAGTAAATTGTGATATATAAATGCATCTTGTGTGGTGCCAATTGATAATGCAAGTGAAAATATTATAATCAATAATGCACCCGCAATTGCTTTTGAATTTGATAAACAAAATGTTTTTTCTGCGATGTTAATAGATATAGTAAATGTTGTACTAAGATACATAAATGCTGAAAATATTAGTGCAATCAGATAAAGCGATTCTATTCTTTGAAACAACACATCAATGTTTACTAAGCTCGCAATATGAAGCAGAGGAAATTTAAAATCTTCTGATGCTGGATAGGGTACAAGAAATATATAAAATAATGTAAGTGTAAAAAACACTGCTGAAAAGGTTATTATGCTTTTGTAACACACTTTTTTAAAGCCTTTTCCAAGGTATGGAATAAGGAATACAAAATATATTATCTCAAAGAAAAAAGGTAAATCTTTGTATCCACCAATGATTTCTTCTGTACCTTTTCCTAAAACAGGAAAGATATTGTTAATGTCAATCTTCGAAATACTCATTATAAGTATTATCGCAAATATTGTAAATATAATTCCGCCCCATAGAACGCTTACCTTAGACACTGCTTGTATACCTTTAATGGCTGATGCATACATTGTAAGTGCGATAAATAGCATTACAAAAAATACGCTTGAGCTTTTTAACACAAGAAGAGAGATTACACTTGAAAATATTCTAAGCATTATCGATGTATTTGCTATAGACAAGATAATCATTAATGCGCCAAACAATATTTCACCAAATCTTCCGCCGGCAAAATGTGTAATAGAGAATATATCATTACTTCCAAAAACGGAATATAGCTTTAGCAAAACACCCGCAAGAACAAATATAATCAGCGATAAATAAATTACCTCAATATATGCACCTGTACCACAACGCATGATAAGGGTATATATTGATGTAAATAAAAGCTTTGGTATAAAAAGTGATAACATCAACCATTTGCCCTCGTTATTTGCAATAGAATTGTTCATAATTGTTCACCTATTTTCTTTTGTACATCCATTTTCTGCTTATTTTACCTTGATTTTGTTTGTCACGTGTTTTAAGATATTCCGGTCTGTATTCTTTTTTCCATATTGGAACATTTAATATGGTGGATATAAATGATTGCTTTTCTCTTGGCACTATTGGTGCAGTGTATGGAGCACCAATTGATTTACAGCTCATAACCAAAAGTGCATCTATGAAAAATACAGTCAGTATTCCAAGAAATCCTGCAAGTGCTGCACCTATTGTGTATATAAATCTTGATACTCTAAATGAAAAAGACAATTCATACGATGGTATAGCAAATGAAGCTATTCCGGTTATTGCTACTACAATAATCATTATAGGACTTACTATGTTTGCAGATACTGCCGCCTGACCTATTATAAGACCGCCTACAATACCTAGTGTCTGTCCAATAGGGTCGGGTACACGAACTCCTGCTTCTTTAATAAGTTCAAACGATATTTCGAGCAGTATAAGCTCAATTATTGCAGGAAACGGTACAAGCTGTCTTGATGCTTCAATGGAAAAAAGCAAGTTTGTAAGTAGAATATCCTGGTGGTAAGTTGTTATAGCTATAAATATCGCAGGCGAAAATACTGATAATATTATTGCGATAGTTCTTATAATTTTGATAAAAACAGAGTAGGGGTATCTTAAATATTCATCCTCTGTTGAGCGTGTAAAATCAAATATGGTAGATGGTACAATAAGCACGTGCGGACTACCGCTTACCATTATAGCGACTCTGCCTTCGATAAGGCTTTGAGATACTCTGTCGGGACGTTCTGTTGAAAGTATTTGAGGTACAGATACATAAGGCTCATCTTCTATAAACTGCTCTGCATCAAGAGATGTTAGTATATACTCTGCATCAATGCTTTCAAGACGTCTTTTTACTTCGTTTATTATATTTGGGTCGGCTACGTTTTTTAAGTATGCTATTACCGATGGAGTTTTACTTGTTTTTCCAAGTGTAATACCCTCCATTACAAGATTGGATGTGTTTAGGGTTTTTCGAAGAAGGGCAGTGTTCATTCGTATCATTTCATTAAACCCTTCATGTGGTCCCTGGATAACTGTTTCACCCTTTGGAGTGCCTATACCTCTGTTTGCCCAGCCTTTTACATCTATGATAAATGCAGTTGTTTCACCATCGATAAATACTACAGCATTTCCGTAGTTTGCAGATTCTATAGCTGTATTTATATCGTCGCTTGTTTTAGTCTGTCCCTGTGGTAAAAGCTGCTTTTTTACAAATGATATTACGTCCTCATCTTCTGGTTTTATCTTGTCTTTTAAATACATAAACGGCTTTAATATGCATTCATTTACACTGTCGCTTCTTGCTAATCCTTCGCAATAGAGCAGAAGCACGGCGGTGATTTTATTGTTTATATATATTTCTGCATCTCGAAGTACAACATCACTGTTTTTAGGCACCGAAAAAACATTTTCGATATATTTTTTATTTACTTCTATATTTGAATTTATTTTGTCGAGCTTTTCGTAGTCAGGTTTGTACGGATCGGGATTTTCCGATAGAGTAAAATGATGCTTTTTTACAGGCTCTTTATAAAATAAATAATCTCGAATCATATGATATTCTCCCATTTATAATATGCCTTAGTATTGCTTGGAAATAAATGTTTTATACCTGAATAAATTTTTAAAGTTTTGGAAAATATATGTATATAATATAAAAAAGGTGATATACATGAATGAACTTTTAACAATAAAGAAAAATCTGGAAGAAAATATAGGAAAAGAAATTCATCTGAGATTTAACAGAGGAAGAAGGAAGGATGATACAACAAAAGGTGTACTTGAAAAAACCTATCAAAGTATATTTGTAATTCGTTTAGCAGATAAAATAATTTCGTTTTCGTATGCGGACCTTCTTACAAAATCAATTGAGATAGTATTTGATGAAACAAAAAAAGTATCAAATGAATGATTTGATACTTTTTACTATTTTATATATTTTCTATTTGCCAGTCTATAGGCGTATCTCCCTGAGATGTTAGAATCTCATTTGCTGTTTTAAAATGGTCACATCCTATAAAGCCTCGACTTGCTGATAACGGGCTTGGATGCACAGAAGTTAATATGTGATGATGTGGATTATCAATAAGCCATGCTTTGTTTTTAGCATTGTTTCCCCACAGCATAAATATCACAGGCTTTTCTCTGTCGTTTAACAGCTTAATAATATGGTCGGTAAATATTTCCCAGCCAATGTTTTTGTGTGAGTTTGGACTTGCTTCACGAACAGTGAGTGAAGTGTTTAAAAGCAGTACACCGTTTTTTGCCCATTTTTCAAGATTTCCGTTGTTTGGTATGTACAGACCAAGACTTCTGTTAAGCTCTTTATATATGTTTACTAGCGATGGTGGAGCTTGTACGCCTTCTGTAACAGAAAATGCAAGTCCGTGTGCCTGATTTGGACCGTGGTATGGATCCTGACCAAGTATTACTACCTTTACATCCTCGTACGCAGTATATTTTAACGCATTAAAAATATTATTCATGTGAGGGTAGATAGTTTTGGTAGAGTATTCAGTTTTTAAAAATTCTCTAAGCTTAAGATAATATTCTTTCTTAAATTCTTCTTCAAGAAGATTATCCCAGCTGTTACCTAATGATACCATAATAATCTCCCGGTATTATTTATTTCTTGCTTTAGCACGAAGACTCTTGTCGAGAATTTTCTTTCTAAGTCTAAGATGCTCAGGTGTAACCTCCAATAGCTCATCATCTGCTATAAATTCTATGCACTGCTCAAGTGACATATTTACATGCGGTACTAGTCTTAACGCATCGTCAGAGCCAGCAGCACGAGTGTTGGTAACGTGCTTTTTCTTACATACGTTTACTTCAACATCATCTACACGTGAGTTTTCGCCGACAACCATACCTGCATATACCTTCTCGCCAGGACCGATAAACATTGTGCCTCTTTCCTGTGCATTATATAGACCGTAGGTTATTGACTCGCCTGTTTCAAATGCTATAAGAGAACCTCTCTGTCTTGATGATATTTCGCCCTTGTACTCTTCGTAACCACTAAGTATGTGGTTCATAATACCATTTCCGCGAGTGTCAGTTAAAAGCTGTGAACGATATCCTATAAGTCCTCTTGAAGGAATAGAAAATTCAAGACGGGTATATCCCGCAGCACCGGGTGTCATATTGGTCATCTGACCTTTTCTTTCGTTAAGTCTGTCAATAACTGTTCCAACATATTCTTCAGGAACATCTATCATAAGGTGCTCAACAGGCTCCATAACCTTTCCGTCAATTACTTTATTTATTACAAGAGGTTTTGACACCTGAAATTCATAACCTTGTCTACGCATTGTTTCTATAAGTATAGATAAGTGAAGCTCACCTCTGCCTGATACCTTAAACGAATCAGCAGAATCTGTTTCTTCTACCTTTAGACTTACATTTGTTTCAGTTTCCTTCATAAGTCTGTCGCGAAGATGACGCGAAGTAACATACGTTCCGTCCTGCCCTGCAAATGGCGAATCATTTACACAGAAATTCATAGATAGGGTAGGTTCGTCTATTTCTATAAATGGAAGTGGTTCAGGACAGTTTACATCACAGATGGTTTCACCAATATTTACATTTCCAACACCTGATATAGCTACTATATCACCAAGCTTAGCAGTTTGTGATTCAACCTTTTTAAGTCCTTCGTACTGATAAATTTTAGAAATTCTAATGTTAGAAGTAGTGCCGTCTTTTTTACATACAACACACGACTGACCAACCGAAATACTTCCTCTTTCTACACGTCCAACAGCCATTGCACCTACATATTCATCATAGTCAATGTTAGAAATAAGAAACTGAGTAGGTTCTTCCATTTCACCTGTTGGTGCAGGAACGTTTTTTATAATTGCATCAAATAGCGGAATCATATCATTGCCATGATTTTCAGGAGCCAAAGTGGCATATCCATCTCTTCCTGATGCATATACAACAGGAGAATTAAACTGATCATCGGTAGCTTCAAGGTCAAGAAATAATTCAAGCACTTCATCAACCACTTCATAAGGTCTGGCATTTGGTCTGTCTATCTTATTTACAACTATAATAGGCTTTAAATCAAGTGCAAGCGCTTTTTTAAGTACAAATCTAGTCTGTGGCATACAGCCTTCAAAAGCATCAACAAGCACTAGAACTCCGTCTACCATTTTAAGTACACGTTCTACCTCACCGCCAAAGTCAGCATGCCCCGGCGTGTCTACTATATTTATTTTTATATCATTATACATAAGTGATGTGTTTTTTGAAAGAATTGTGATGCCTCGTTCCTTTTCAAGGTCGCCATTGTCCATTACTCTTTCATCTACTTTTTGATTATCTCTGAATATGCCGCTTTGTTTAAGCATTGCGTCAACAAGGGTAGTTTTACCGTGGTCAACGTGAGCAATTATTGCAACATTTCTTAAATCTTCTCTTGTACTCATTTAATATTAGTCCTCTCTTTTTATATGTACCTATAATAGAATAATACACATGTCAATTAATGTCAATAATCATATAATATAATCAACATTAATTACTGTATTATATCTTTTGTCTTTTTCTTTTAATTTTTGGTTAATAGTGTCAATTATTTCAGCTTGTTTTTTGTCATCTGTAGCTATTGGAAGTTCTATGTCAAATATCAAATTGATATTGTTTTCACCGTCAGTTATCCTAAAATCGTGAATACCAATCTCAATATCAAATTCTCCAAGTATTTCTTTAACAATGGATTTTATCTCGTTTGTACGTTCGCAGTTACTTAAAATAGGATCCATGTGAATAACTATATGAATATTTAGCTCATCTTGAATTTTTTTCTCGAGTGCATCGATTGTTTCGTGAATAGTAATAATGTTTATATCCACAGGCACCTCTGCGTGAACTGATGCCATAGTTCTGCCCGGACCATAGTCATGCACTATAAGGTCGTGCACACCAAGGATGCCGTCGCTATTTATAATGATATCTTTTATGCTTTTTACCACTTCTTCATCAGGCGGTGAACCTAAAAGTGAAGTAATGGTATCTTTTGCTACGCCATAGCCTGTTAAAATAATCATAACAGATACTATCATACCCATAATGCCGTCAATCGGTATATTTATAAAATGTCCTATAATTGTGGATATAATAACTGCACTGGTTGATATTACGTCATTTAAGCAGTCAAATGCAGTGGCGTTTAATACGGATGAATTTATACATTTTCCCATATATCTGTTAGCAAAAAATAAATATATTTTAACGAGTATGGAGGCTATTAAAATAATGGTAAGTGGAATGCTTAAAATACTTTCTGATGGGTTTATTATTTTATCATACGAAGTTTGTATAAGCTCAAAGCCAACAAGCATAATCAAAAATGAAATAAATAATGTTGAAACGTATTCAACTCGTCCGTGACCAAACGGATGCTCTTTGTCAGGCTTTTTTCCGCTTAGCTTGCTTCCAACGATAGTAACACAGGATGTACCTATATCGGATAAGTTGTTAAATGCATCTGATATAATAGCTATGCTGTTTGTGATTGAACCAATGATGAATTTAATGGCGAAAAGTAAAATATTTGATATAATACCTATTACGCCACTTATTAAACAGTATTTTTCTCTTACCTTCATATTTGAGTAATCATCGTGATTTTCAATGAATTTTTTTATCAATAATTTAAGCAAAGCTATTCCTCCTTGAAAAAGCAATATACTTTTTAATGTTTAATTTCACATTGGTTTTTATTTACATTATTTTATCAAAAAAATCTCGAAAATACAACTTATATGTGAAAAAATATTTGATTATACAATATATGTTGTGATTTTTAATAAAAAATCAAAAAAAACTTGAAAAATTTTGTTAAATGTTGTAAAATAAAAATGATTTCAATAAACCAATAAAAAAGGAGAATGGTTATGGAGAAGTTTTTTAAGTTGAAAGAAAATGGTACAAATGTAAAAACCGAGATAATCGCAGGTATTACTACATTCCTTGCGATGGCGTATATCTTGGCAGTTAACCCTGGTTATCTTGGCGGTATCCCTGGTGCAACTCCTGCAGGTGTATTTATGGCAACAGCTCTTTCTGCTGCTATAGCGACTATCTGTATGGCGTTTTTCGCAAACTATCCTGTAGCTCTTGCTTCAGGTATGGGTCTAAATGCTTTCTTTGCATTTACAGTTTGCGGTGCAATGGGATATTCTTATCAGGTAGCTTTAACAGCTGTTTTTGTAGAAGGTATTATATTTATCATACTTTCATTTTTCAAATTCAGAGAAGCTTTGGTAAATAAGATTCCGCAGAATTTAAAATTTGGTATTACAGCAGGTATCGGATTATTCATTACAATCATTGCACTACTTAATTCAAAAGTTATCGTTGCTGACCCTGCTACTACTGTTGCTCTTGGTGACCTTGGTTCTGCACCTGTAATTTTATCAATAGTTGGTCTACTTATTATAGGTGTATTACAACATAAAAAAGTTCCTGGCGGTATACTTATCGGTATCATCGCTACTTGGATAATCGGTATTATTGTTCAGCAGATTGGCTGGAAAATGGGCGTGAGCATATTTGCTGCTGATTTACTTCCAAAACTTTCTGTAGAAGGAATAAAAGCAAACTTTGCAGCTCCTGCACTTTTCAATTTTGATTTTGGATTTATAGCAAGAGATTTTGCTGCATTTGCTATAGTGGTATTTACATTCTTATACACAGATATATTTGATACAGTAGGAACACTTATCGGTGTTACTCAGAAAGCCGGTCTTACTAAAGAAGACGGTACACTTCCAAAAGCCGGCGGTGCTCTAATGGCTGATGCTGTTGGTACAGTTGTGGGTGCTTGTCTTGGTACATCTACTGTAACAAGCTATGTTGAATCATCAGCCGGTGTTGCTGCAGGCGGTAAGACAGGTCTTACAGCTCTTACAACAGGTGTTATGTTCCTTATCGCTATCGTATTTGCACCAATATTCCTTGCTATCCCATCATTTGCGACTACACCTGCAATGCTTTACGTTGGTATTCTAATGCTTAGTGCTATAAAGAATATGAATTTTGAAGGCGATATTGCAGACGTTATTGGTGGATTCCTTGCAGTTATAATGATGCCATTTGCATACTCAATTGCTACAGGAATTATGTTTGGTATAGTTTCTTGGGTAATACTAAAAGTTGCTACAGGTAAAATTAAAGACATCAGCGCTATTATGTGGGTATCATTCCTTTTATTTGTTGCATATATTGCAACACTTGTACTGTAATTTAGAATAACATCTTGAAAGGATATTAAGGTAAAATGAAGTCAACCTATGATATGACCATCGCGGGTGTTAAAAGATCACTTCCGCTATGTAAAGTGAATGATACGCTATATATCGCAGCTTTTGTAATGTTCGGTGATGTTGAAGTTACAGTTGCAGCTGCAAAAGAACTGCTTGCAAAAGCACCTGAATTTGATATTATGATTACAGCAGAATCAAAGGGTATTCCGCTTATTCATGAAATGACAAGACAGGCTGGGCTAAATGATTATGTTGTTGCCAGAAAAGGTCCGAAGCTTTATATGAAAAACATTATTTTTACTGATGTTAATTCTATCACCACTGAAAAAGAACAGGTTCTTTGCATTGGCGAGCATGAAGCGCAGGCTATGAAGGGAAAGAGAGTGTTAATTGTCGATGACGTTATAAGTACAGGCGATTCGCTTTCATCTATAGAAAAACTAGTTACACAGGTTGGAGGCAACATAGTCGGAAAAATGGCAGTTTTAGCAGAGGGCGATGCTATTGGCAGAGAAGATATTACTTATCTTGAACCTCTTCCGCTATTTAATCCCGATGGAAGTGTAAAATAAAAATTTTTTGAGCAAGTATCATTTTTGGTACTTGCTCTTCTTTTGTGTAATGATATTTAAAAATAAGCATATACTCTTATTATATTTAAAATAGGAGTGATTATATGATAAAAGCAATTAATTTATGTAAGCTTAAAAAATTTGCAGTAAGCCTTTTGATTACACTTGGTGGTGGATTTTTGGCGAGTTTTTTAGCTGGTGATACAAGTGAGTTTTATGATAGCATTATAAAACCTCCATTTGCACCACCGGGATTTATATTTCCTATAGTATGGGCAATTATATACGTCATTATAGCTTATGCTGCGTATAGAGTATATTGTTATTCGACTAGTGAAGTGGATCGCGTAGACGCGCTTAAAAATTATGCTATCAACCTTATACTAAATTTTTTATGGCCTATAATATTTTTTAGATTTCAGCTTATAGGAATAGCACTTTTGTGGGTTATAGCACTTACAATAAGCACTATAATTACAACTGTAAAATTTGAAAAAATTGATTCACTTTCAGGATTTTTATTTACTGTTTATGCATTGTGGACTGTTTTTGCAACTGTTCTTACAGCGTCTATATGGTGGCTTAACCGATAAATATTTTACGATATAGCCAAGTAAAACCAAAAATGATATTATTATGAAAAAAGCCGAAGTATCGTTATTTGCGTTTTGATTGATAGAAATACCGGAAAACGTCTGTACAGATATTGGAAATAAGGTAAATGTTATGCCGGCACAAATAAAAGATATAAATGAATGAATCATTTTTCCAAAAATATATTTTTTAAACGATAGATTGGTTTTTGATATAATGCTTTTTACCTGTGCGTGTACAGATATGCCACCCCAACCAATGATAGATGCACATAATACTATTATCATGCTAAGCGGATAATCACATTCGCTTAGTTTTTTTATGCCCATTGTTATTTCTATTACTGAACATATACATGCATTTATTACATCTTGGGGTATATTAAGAAATCTCAAGGACGATGATATAAATTCTGTAGTGCCAAGTGATTTTAAAATATCCATAATTACCGCAAAAAATATTACATATCCAAATATGTTGAGCGTTGTAGAAACACTTTTTTCAACAGCTTGTGTGAATATATTTTCGTATTTGATATTTTTTATGGATGTAGATGTTTTTAATTGATTAGGTGTAGATATTTTTCTTAAAACAATACCCGTTAAAATTGCTGAAAAAATATGAGTAATATAAAGGAGTAATCCGATTTCTTTGCTTTTAAACATTCCTATTCCAACAGCACCAATAATAAAAAGAGGACCTGAATTGTTGCAAAAACAAAGTAGGTTTTCAGCTTCGCTTTTTGATATTAGCTTTTTTTCGTATAACTCACAAGTGCTTTGTGCCCCGACGGGATATCCACTTATTATACCAAGTATAAACGGAGTAGCTCCATTTCCGTTTATCCCAAATAAAAATCGAATAAGAGGCGAAAAGATTTTTTTTAATATCTCCGGTCCGCCAGATAAAGTAAAAAGCCTTGACATAACAAAAAAAGGAAATAACGATGGAAGTAATATGTTAAGACATGTTTCCAGTGCGTTTTTAGATGCATTTATAGAGTTTTGGGAAAATATCACCAATGCACTTATTGCAATAGCTATAACAATAACTTTAAAATGTTTTTTTATCATATCAATCATCCTCAATGCTTTTATGTTGTGATATATAATTATTCATAAGTTGGCACAAATAAACATAGATTTTAGCATATAGTTTGTGGAGGAATGTGTATGCCAAGAAAACTAAAGGAAAAATTGTCCGATATAATGAATATTCCGGATGAACTTATATGCGGTACTCCCAGAATTGAATTTGATTCAAATAAAAGTGTGTGGATAGAAAATTACAAAGGCATTATAGAGTATTCTGATACGGTTGTCAGGATAAATACATCCGATTTTATCATCGCACTTTCAGGAATTAACCTTACTATTTCATCAATTTCACCCGAAGATGTATGTATAGCAGGTAATATTTCTTCTGTCGAATTTAAATCATAGGAGGAAGTTTTAGTGAGTATAGTTGACTTAATTGAATATGCAAAAGGATATGTTAAAATAAATATTAGTGGAAAATATCTTGAGCGATTTATAAATGTATGTATGAAGCGAAATATTCATTTATGGGATATTGAAAATACGGATAATAATTCACTAAATGTATCGGTAAGTATATCAGGATACAGGAAACTCCGTCAGGTTGCTTATAAAACAAGGACAAAGGTAAGGATGCTTAATAAAAGCGGTTTGCCGTTTGTCCTTTATAAATTTAAAAACAGAAAACTGTTTTTTGCGGGTATATTACTTATGATGCTTTTCGTGTGGTATATTACTTCTCTTGTTTTAGTGGTAGATATAAAAGGAAATATGTCGGTTAGCGACGAATTAATTATAGAAACCCTTGAAAATCACGGTTTTAAACCCGGTGTTAAAAAAAGTAAGGTTGACCCTTCAAAGCTTCAAAATGATATCCTTCTAAATATTGATGAGCTATCATGGGCATGGATTGATTTGTCGGGTATATGTGCAACTGTAGAGGTAAAAGAGAAAGTTCCTATACCGAAAATTATTGACAAAAATGCGCCATGTAATATAATATCAAGTAAGGATGGCGTAATAACCGCTATATCTGCCACAAATGGAAAACGTGTGGTTGGAGTGGGAGATGTTGTATCAAAGGGTGACCTTCTTATAAGCGGAATAGTAGGAAGCAGAGAAGCGGGATATAAATATATGCACTCTGCCGGAAGTGTGAAAGCAAGAACGTGGTATGAAAAATCAACTAATGTTTCTCTAAAAAAAGATAATTTTGTTCAAACGAATAAAAAAATTAAAAAAAATACTGTAAATTTGTTCGGTTTTGGTGTAAAATTATATTTGTCAAAGGATATTCCGTTTGAATATTATAAATCATCCGGAAATATTAAAAGATTAAAGCTTTTCGGGAATTACTATATGCCTTTTTCGTTTTCAACAAATGTTTACGAAGAACTTTCAAAGGAATTAATTGTCCTTAATGAGAATGAAGCTTTTGATATTGGTATGAAAACACTTCAGGTTGAAATGGAAAAAGAGTTTTCGGATGATACCGCAGTTATAAACATAGACGGATTTTATGAACGAATAGATGATGATACTCTTCGGATAACAGCTAGATATGAATGTATTGAAGAAATTTCAACTCTTATAGAATTAAAGGATGTTGAACAAAATATTACAGAAGACCCTCAAGGGGAATAGGAGGTATATTTTTGGATAAAAACATACAGTTTGATGATATGCAAAAAATAATAGATATTTTTGGACAGTTTGATAAAAATGTTAATATCATTCAAAAAGAGCTTGATGTAAATATAGTTAATCGAGAAGATACTATAAAAATCAGCGGTGATGAAAAAAATGTCGAAACAGCAGTTAAAGTAATTAAATCACTTGAAAAAATATTGTCAACAGAGCCTGAACTAACTGAACAAATGATAAATTATACAATTTCTATGACCAAAACAGGCGTAGACCAAAGTACGCTTTATAACGGTGATGTAATATGTATTACTTCAAAAGGAAGACCAATAAAAAGTAAAACGCTTGGTCAAAAGCAATATATAGAGAGCATAAAGAAAAATACTATTACATTTGGAATAGGTCCTGCAGGTACAGGTAAAACATACCTTGCAGTTGCTATGGCGGTTAAGGCATTTAAAAATAAGGAAGTATCTAGAATTATTCTTACACGTCCTGCGGTTGAAGCGGGAGAGAAGCTTGGCTTTTTGCCCGGTGATCTTCAAAATAAAGTAGACCCTTATTTAAGACCATTATACGACGCACTTTATGATATGTTTGGATTTGAAACATACCAGAAGCATTTTGAAAAAGGTGCGATTGAAATAGCACCTCTTGCATATATGCGTGGAAGAACCCTTGATGATAGCTTTATTATCTTAGATGAAGCACAGAATACTACACCTGAGCAAATGAAGATGTTTTTAACGCGTATTGGTATGAACTCGCGTGCGATAGTTACAGGTGACATCACGCAGATAGACCTTCCTGATGGAAAGAAATCGGGACTTAAAGATGCAGAGAAGATACTTAAAAATATTGAGGATATCGGTATATGTCACTTGACAGAGAAAGACGTAGTACGTCACGCACTTGTTCAAAAGATAATTAAAGCGTATGAAAAATATGAAAATATGCGTGCGAGTAAATCAAAATCGCGAGGAGATAACAAATGACAGCATATATTTATATAAACAATGAGCAAACTGATGTTGAGCTGACTGATAAAATTGAAAAACTAATTGACACAGTAGTTAATGCTGCATTAAATTATGAGAAGGTCCAAAAGGATATGGAAGTAAGTGTTACGCTTACTGATAATGAAAATATTCGCATTTTAAATCGTGACCATCGTGACAAGGATATGCCTACTGATGTGTTGTCTTTTCCTATGCTCGAATTTGAAAATGGTGAAATGATAGACGATGTGGGTGACTACTTTGATGATGTGCTTATATTAGGCGATATTATTATATCCGTTGAAAGAGCAATTTCGCAGGCAGAGGAATATGGACATTCATTTGAACGTGAGCTTGGTTTTCTACTATGTCACAGTGTACTTCATCTTTTAGGCTATGACCACGAGGATGAGGATGAACGAACTGTAATGCGTCAAAAGGAAGAGGCTATACTTGATAGTATAGACTTAAGAAGATAGGGGTGGGGTGTATGTTTAAAAATCCATCTTTTTTGCAAAGTTTTAAACACTCTCTTGACGGACTTTGGTATTGTATAAGAACGCAAAGAAATTTTAGATTTCACCTTGTAGCAGCACTTACAGTCTTTATAGTTGGTATAATGTATAGGCTCGATTTAAATCAATTTGTTGTACTTATATTTACGGTAGGATTTGTTGTGATATGCGAAATGATTAACACCGCTATCGAAAGCACTGTTGATATGAATTGTACCGAGTATAATAAATATGCAAAAATAGCTAAAGATGTATCATCAGGTGCAGTGTTGTTTTCTGCAATGATGGCGGTAATAGTAGCACTACTTATATTTTTAAAACCTGAAAAAATCTATGAGGTTATAATGTTTGTTATTTCAAGACCTTATATGTGGGTAATAGTAACTATCTATACTGTTATAATGGTTTTATTTGTACGCGGAAAAATGTTCTTAAAATACATAGACAAGGAGTAATTAAATGGAAAACAATTTTAAATCAGGATATGTTGGAATAGTTGGCAGACCAAACGTGGGTAAGTCTACACTTTTAAACTATATGGTAGGGCAGAAGATAGCAATAATATCGGACAAGCCTCAGACAACAAGAAATAAAATACTTGCTATAATGTCAGACGATGATGCACAGGTGGTTTTCCTTGACACACCGGGTTTCCACAAACCGAAAAACAAGCTTGGCGAAAATATGATAAAGGCTGTCAACGAAACAGTTGCAGAGGTTGACCTTCTTTTAATGGTTATAGAACCAAATGATGAACCAAGAGAAAATGAACTTAAGATAATAGAAAAGCTTGGAAATACTCCTGCTATACTTGTTATAAATAAAGTCGATACTGTTCAAAAGGATGTGTTACTTCCGGTTATAGCAAAATATGCAAGTCTTCATAATTTTAAAGAGATTATTCCTATTAGTGTAAAAACAGGTTATGGTATAGAAGAACTAAAACAAGAGATTAAATCGAATTTATCAGACGGACCTATGTACTATCCTGAAGAAATGGTCACAGACCAGCAGGAACGTCAGATAGTTGCTGAAATCATTCGTGAAAAAATGCTTAACCTTCTCGACAAGGAAGTACCGCATGGCGTTGCGATTGAAATAATTAAAATGAAATCGCGCGAAAAAGAGGATGGTCATATATATGACATCAGTGCAAATATTTATTGTGAAAAGGATTCACATAAAGGCATAATAATTGGTGCAGGTGGAAAAACTCTTAAGAGAATTGGCACACTTGCAAGGGAAGAATGTGAAAACATGCTTGAATCGAAGGTGTTTTTAGAACTTTGGGTTAAGGTGAAAAAAGACTGGAGAAACTCAAACAATCTTATGCGAGAGATTGGCTTGTCGTAATTTTCCAACATACAAAATCTAAAAATTACGCACTCTATATCTAATGATATTATTAAAGGAGATGCGTGATTGTGAACGAGGAATATTGGAACATTTTTAAAAACATTGGAAGTGTGGAAAGTTATCTTCTTTTTAGTGACATAGAAAAAACAGTTAATGACGGTGATGATAATGCAAATAAAGACCAAGGGTCTGATTCTTAAAGTAGTAAATCTAAACGATAATGACAGATTATTTACTATACAGACAGTTGAAAAAGGCAAAATAACTGCTATAGCAAAAGGTGTTAGAAGTCATAAACACAAGGATTTCTCTGCTCTTGGACACTTTTGCTTCAGTGATTTTGTGCTTGATGCAAAGACTAACCTTTATTATATAAGTTCTGCTGAGGTTATAAATAATTTTTATGACATAAGGACGAGTGTGGAAAAGGTTAGTTATGCTACATATTTTATGGATGTTGTAAATAATATATCTGACAATATAATTGGTGACGATGATTATTTTAAGTTTGTGTTAAATACCTTGTATTTACTTGGAACAGCTGAAAAGTATGCTGGTGATGATAATGTTGATTTAGCACTAAAGAAGCTTAAAGCCATTTTTGAACTTAAAACGGCATGTTATATAGGCTACGAGCCATACGTAGATGGATGTATCAAATGTATGGAAAAAAAGAAATTGTCGTATTTTGATATTCTAGAAGGTGGAATAGTTTGCGAAAACTGCGGTGCAGCATCAGAATATCTTATTTCAGCTGAGCTAGATACTCTAAGATGTATGTATAAGATGGTACACAGTGATTACAAGAGTGTTTTCAAGGTTGATGTAAGTGATGAATTTATTGAAGAATTATCGCTTATTTGCGAAAAATATTTACTTTTAAAGCTCGAATTTTATTTTTCGTCACTTGATTATCTCAAAAAAATAACTTATAATTCGTAAAAAATGTTATAAATTTAGATAAAAGTTTTTATTGTTTTATGTAGAAAATAGCCAATTATGATATAAATTTAATAATTTTATTAAAAAAATTAAAAAAACACTGGAAATTTTATCTAAAATAGTGTAAAATATTAAGAAGTAGGTCTATAATTAGATTATTATAAATTCAGGAGGTAATTTTTAAATGAGCAAAAAGTTCGTTTACCTTTTCTCAGAAGGCGATGCGTCTATGAGAGAATTGCTCGGTGGTAAAGGTGCTAACCTTGCAGAAATGACTAAAATAGGTCTTCCTGTACCACAGGGTTTCACAGTATCTACTGAGGCTTGTACTCAGTATTACGAGGATGGCAGAAAGATTAACGATGCTATCCAG
>JAZQHR010000004.1:0-2236 GCA_045540695.1 Clostridia bacterium
TGGCTACAGGCTGGGAAATTAATATAATTACTGAAATTGGCGATTTAAATGGTGATGGAACAATTGATGCTAAAGATGTAACAATATTAAGAAGAATTGTTGCAGACGGCTGGGATATTTAATTATATTAGCATATTAATGTTTTTTAAATTGAGGCTCCGAAATTTCGGAGCCTTTTTACTTTTATGGGGAGCTTTTTAACACTTTTATTGCGATATAGTATCCTTTGTGATATACTAAGCACCCATTGAAATTGCTATGTAATATGCAATGGATATGGTACTTGTTGAAAATAAGAGATTTAAATGAAAAATTTGAAAATGTAAAGGAGTTTTGAAAATGAAAAGACTATTGTCACTATTGTTGGCAGCTATTATGCTAATGAGCTGCAGTATTGTGGTAACAGCGGAAGAAAATGAATCCATAGAGCTTGATCAGCTGTATCCGGTGGTATTTACGGAAAACTATAAAAACGAGAAATTTAATTACTCGTTTACACCTAATGAGACAGGTTATTATATATTCGAATCTTTTTCTGATACGGATGAAAATGGAATGAGACCGGATCCATTCGTTGCTGTTTATGATGATAACGGTGATGATATTGGTTCTAATGATGATGTAAAGGGAGATGATTTTGCCTGTGCATGTAAACTTGAAAAGGGCAAAACATATAATATTAAAATCAAGTCATACCGTTCAGGAACATTAAATTTTGGTGTTGAATTTGCTGAATTATCAGAAAATTTTAGCATAAGTGCATTAGAGCATTATACTTTTATTGCAGGAACGGATTATGATTTTGATGTGGTAGCTAATGAAGAGTATGATGTTGTTTTGGATGGTACTTGGAGTGTTAGCAACAGTGAAGTTGCTGAGATAGATGATGGTGTCACAAAAGCTAAGGTGAATCGCCAGTGGCTTAATGTTGCATTTTTATCAAGTGGTAAAGTTGACCTTACATATACATCAGTAAATGGTAAAAGCGATACTGTTGAAATTACTGTTATTGATCCCATTGAGTTGACTACAGATAAGGCGTCAGAATTTTATGTACTTCCGGAGCAATATGTTTTATTTAAATTTGTACCGGAAACAAGCGGTTATTACAATATTTATTCCGAAAGCAAAGAGGATTTTGACGCAAAGTTATTCATCTATAATGAAGAAATTGAAGGACTTGAGTATGTTACCAACAACAAAGATAGCGGACAGGGATATAATTTTAAAGTAGTCGAAGAATTAGAGGCAGGAAAGGAATACTATATAAGAGTATATGGTTACGATGGAGCATTTGGAAACATAACGGTGTTCGCAGAAAAAGCTATCGATCCCTCTTCAATAGATATTTCTGAGGTAGACGGCTTGATAATTCCAACAGGTGAGTACTTTAATGTTGAGGTTGTTTTATCACCTGTAGATAGTAATGAGATAATAGATTGGTCAGTTAGCGATGAAAATGTTTTGGCGTTATATAATTATGATTATAATGATAATGATAATGTAGCATCAGCTAAATTTAAAACATTAAAAGAAGGCACAGTTACTATAACTGCAACAACTGTGAACGGAATAAGTGATACAGCTACGATTTATGTTTGTGATGAATTCGTTCTTGATGAAAATGTTCCTTATGAAGCTAAAATTGACGGAGAAACAACATACAAATTTAGTTTTACTCCAAAATATGATGGCGCATACACATTTTATTCTGTAGGGGACTATGATGTTGATGGCTTTTTATATGATAATGGCGGCAACAAGATAGGCTTCAATTATGACAGCGGCGTAGGGGATAACTTCATAATTGAAAAAGAATTAGTGGCAGGTGAAAATTATACTCTTGATGTAATAGCCTCTGAGTATGGTATTATCCCTGTTACAATTTGTGCAAGCAGAGTTAAGGGAAATGCTACTTCTGTTATCATTGATAAAGATAGCGATGTCCTTACATATGGTGCATACTCTAGTACACCAATTTCAGCATACTCAGCTCCGCTTGATGCTAAATTAGAGAAAGTGCTTACATGGACATCTTCAAATGATGATGTGGCATATGTAAACGGTGGATGTTTGTATTTTATGTCGGAGGGAACAGCAACAATAACAGTAACTACAGAAAATGGACTTACAGACAGTATTGATGTTGTAGTTACAAAGACGCCTGAATTAATTGTAAATATGGCAAATGAGGCAGTTTGTTTGTATGGTGATAAAATAGTTTATGAGTTTACAC
>JAZQHR010000005.1:0-9806 GCA_045540695.1 Clostridia bacterium
GTCCTCCGATTGTATTATTTTGTTGTAACTGGGCAGGTCACAACTTTATTTTATACAATCGGAGTTTTTATGTCTACTACTCACCGGCAATAGCCTCTACTGAACCACGCGACTATCGCGTGGTTTTCTTTAAACAAAAAATACGGAGTATTCATACTCCGTATTTTTATTGCGTTTATTTACATTTAAGCATATTCATAGGACTATCCTTCATAATTCTTTTGCCAAGCTCATCGAGTAGTTTTGGCAAGATATAATCAAAGCAGTAATTAAACCTCGGTGCATTACTTATTTAGGGCTTTTCATTAAATCCATTGAAAAACAGCGCGTCCATTTGATAATTGCTGATTTTGCTGCGCCGTATCTGCCGATAACCTTCATACAAGCACGTTTTTGCATCTTAATTTCATCATGTTATCATACCTCAAATAACTTCTTAAACTCTTCCATTTTGTCCTTATCAGGCACGGAAAACACTTCTGCATCCTTGCCTATTGCACTGTACTTATGCTCACCCATTGCGTGATATGGAAGTAGTTCAACCTTTTCGGGATAACCGTTTTCATCAAAGAATGATTTTATCTTTTTCATTTCGTCTATGCTGTCATTCACACCCGGAATAACAGGAATCCTTACCCATATATCAACACCTGATTTTAGCAGTTTTTTAAGGTTTTCAAGTATAAGCGTGTTATCCGCGCCAACCCATTTTTTGTGAGCATCGGCATCCATGCACTTTATATCGTACAAGAATAAATCAGTGTATGGCAATATTTTTTCAAAATGCTCCCAAGATACGCACCCTGCTGTATCAACTGCAGTATGTATGTCGTTTTCTTTGCACATTTTTAGAATTTCGCAAAGAAAATCTATCTGAAGCATACACTCTCCGCCGGAAAATGTCACACCGCCGTTTGAGGTTTCGTAGTATGCTTTGTCTTTCACCACTTCTTTAAAAACCTCGTCTACCAAATATTCTTTTCCACAAATTTCCTTGGCATCATTAAAGCAAATAAAGCTTTTATCATCTACGGTCAAATCCTTACACCTGCCACAACCGGTGCACTTGTTTTTGTAAAACAATATTTCCTTTTTTGAATTTTGGCTTTCCGGATTATGACACCATTTGCATTTTAAGTTGCATCCCTTAAAAAACACAGTGGTACGTATGCCTGGTCCGTCTACATACGAATTTCTTTGTATATCAAATATTGTTGCTTTCATTTATAGCCTCCTATCATATCGCCGCATTATCACCGCCGTCAGCTACTACTGTGTGACCGCAGATAATTTCACCATAATCACTCATTAAATAAAATGCAAGCTCTGCAATCTCATCAGGTCGAATAAACCTTTCTATTGCATGACGTTCGTACTTCTGGTCAATTTGGTGTGCGTATCTTGCAATCATCGGTGTAAATGTTGCACCTGGTGCAATTCCGTTTATAATAATCCCATTATGTCCATAGCGTTTTCCAAAAGAACGAGTCCACTTAATAATCGATTCTTTAGATGCTCCATAGCTACCTATAATATTAGTGTAAGCGGCATTTGAAGCTATATTTAAAATATTTCCCTTTATACCATTTTCCAACATATAATCTATTTCATTACGCATCAAAAAGAATGCCGCCTTGAAGTTTATATCGGTCAAGGTGTCCCATTCTTCTTCGGTTATATCCCAAGGCTCATAGCCTCTACCCGTATACTGACCTGTTCCAAGAGCAGCAGCATTTACAAATCCATTAAGACCGCCTAAAACATTTGATGCTTCATTAAACAATGAAATATGCTCACTTATATTTGTTATATCAAAAGCTTTGTAATATATGTTCTTACTGTTTATTTCTTCTGCTGCAGCTTTTAGCTTTTCTTCATTTCTTCCGGCAATCAATACCTTTGCACCTGCATCACAAAAACGCTTTGCGATAGCCTTTCCTATACCGCTACCACCGCCAAAAACTAATATTTTATTATTTCTTAATTTCATTCTAATCCTCCACACATTTTAGCATCCTTAATGGATTTTTCTTAATGATTGTATTCGCAATTTTTTCTTCAAGTCGCGGTAATATATATTTAAATACATAGTCAAATCGTGTATTGTTTTTAATGCACGGATTGGCATCAAAGCCATTAAAAAACAGTTCATCATGGGACAAAATAATCCTGTTTTCAAAGCCCTGTTCACAAAGCTTTTGGATGACTCTGAGCTTTTTATTTATATACTCCTCACTTGTGTTATTGTACAGTCTGTCAAGACCAATATAGCAGCCACATTTTGCAATTTCCGTTATGTAATCAACATCCTCAGTATCGCTCAGGTGACCGACGGTTATACATTCCGGACTGACTCCGCATTTAAGCAGAATGTCCAGTGCATAAAGTCCGTTTTTGTTATGTGCATTCGTGTGCAAAACAATCGGCAGTCCCAACTTTTGATGAGCAATTGCTATTGCTTTTAATACTTTCTCATTAAAGGCACTGATTGTTTCGGTTTCAACTGCTGCTTTTATTATCCCTGCATTGGTTTGTTTGGCATCAGCTACGATACATTCTGCAAGCATTTCTTCGCTCATATTATACAAGACAGGTTCGTCGGTATAATAAAAGCCTGTTGAACAGACGATATGTACACCGCTTTCTTTTGATACTTTCTTTAGTAAATCAATATCTCGCCCTATATTTACAGGAGTACAGTCAATAAACAAGTTCAGTCCATAAGTACTCTTAAGTCTACCCAGTTCAGCTATGTTTTTGACGGATAATTCTTCTTTATCAAGGTATTCTTTGCCCGACATTTTTAACAGATATTCCGAAAAACAGCAAATATGTTCGTGGGCAAGACAAGCCATTACTTCCGATTCGTTTATTGTTCCTAAAACAGTATTAATGACAAAACTCATTTTGATTCCCCTTATATCGGCATTTTTGTAAGTTCTACTATTTTTTCAGACCATATTTTTGCCTTTTCTGTTTCATCAGCATATAAAATTCTAAAAACTTCTTTCATTTGACTGTAATGCGATTCACACAATGCGAGGTCATATGAACTTGATGAATTATAAGTTTTCTCCACGTTTTCTGTATCCAAAGGCAATTTCGGAATCCACTTATGATTCCAGCACCAACCCATAAAATATGATGCTAATTCCTGCGGGCTTTGAATTATTCTTGACAACTCATTTAAGTAGTTAATCATTTTAACTTTGCTCTCACCGTCAAAAACAGTAATTTTAGTCGCATCAGTATCAAATTTATAAGGAATAACCTCAAGGCTGATGCCATCATCTATATTGAGTAATGACATATAACCATAATGCCATGAATCAAATTCATCGCGCGGAGTACTGCTTTTAAAAATAAAGTTTCCCATGCTGTATACTATCGGTTTACCTTGATATATTTCATATCCTTGCGGGCAATGTGTATGTCCGCCAATAACTGCATCTGCTCCCATGTCACAGACAAGTCGGTATCTGTCTACAGTATCAGGCGATGGCAACGGATTAAATTCATTTCCGCCGTGAAACACTACAACCACATAATCAGAAACATTTTTTTCTTCTTTTATTTGCTTCAATATCATTCGTTGATTGTATCCTGAAGAGCCGTATGTAGTTTCCGTAGCCATTCCAAACTCATTTTCACACACAGAAATTACAGAAACTTTAACGCCATCTTTACTTAATCTGAATGCCTTATACGCATCATATATATTACTTCCCGCGCCTGAATGTAATATATTATTATCATCAAGAAGTGTAAGTGTATCAATAACAGCACCCTCGCCATAATCACCTATGTGATTGTTAGCAAGCGTTACTGCGTCGGCATTAACCGCTTTAAGAAAACACACATTTGATGGCTCATATATAAGATTCGGACCACTCTTTTTTATTGGATGATATTTTTTAACATTGGCAAGCGGACATTCAAGATTTGGTATGCGAAAATCAACCGCATCAAGATACGGCTGAACTTCAGACAATATTGTTCTTGATTTTTCATACGTTAAAAATTCCTGCCCTCTAAAGCTTATATCACCTGTAAATAATAGTTTCATAAATCAATTCTCCTCATTATCACACGCAAGTATCATAAGCATGGTAAGTTCAAGTGCATCAAGCATAGCCTCTGTGTCAATAAATTCATCAGGCTGATGCACTCCGCCATGACCTTCGGGAAGGGTAAATGTTCTTTCTCTCCATCCTCCCCTACACACATCAAGTCCTGTTTCAATGGCACACGGAAGATACTTTCCGTATGTTCCGCCTGCATTTATATAAGGCACCGCATCATACCTTCCTGTAAACTCTTTAAAAGTATCAAGGCAGGCTACAAGCATAGGATTGCGGGCATCTGTAATATACCCTTTGCTTTCTGTAACATACTCGGCACTCCAGCCATTATTATTGCACCATACATCTACTGCTTTTTTCAGCATTTCGACATCTTTTTCAATACCAAAACGAACATCAAATGACAGCGATATTTTTCCGTCGTTCATTTTAATAATTCCGTTTGAACACGTAAGCTTGCCAAAGTTCTTATCCTCACATTCTATTTTGAAAACTTCGCCGTAGTAGTCCGACAAAAGCTTCGATACCATACTCATTTGGCTTTGGTCGCAAGGTGTAAGCTTATCACACCTGCGCAAAACATCGGCTATGATATAGCCTGCATTGAGTGAGCCTTCGGGAAGTGCGGCATGCTTCGATATACCCTTTGAAGAAATAATGATTTCATCATTTTCTTTACTTATATGTATTTGGTCTAGGGCATTTAATTTAAGATAACTATACAATTCTTCGCTGTATTTAACCTTTGCAGTAGCCTTACCAAGAATAATGTTAAAGCTTTCTCCACCATTAAAATCGGTAATATCGTTAAGCTTTTCATTACTTGTCAGCACAAATCGAAAAATGCTTTTACAACCACGATGGAGTGGAAAGCCTGTATCGCACACAAGCGAAAAATCAGGCGGTGTGTGTTTTTTCACATAGTTTTGCATATCTTCCATCCCTGACTCTTCATTTGAGCCTGTAAAGCACACAAGGCGGTGCTTAAACGGAATATCAAGTTCCTTTAGCATTTTAGCGATATATATACCAAACACCACTGCCGCCTTATCGTCCTTTACACCTCTTCCAAACAAAAATCCGTCTTTTAAAAGCGGTGTAAACGGCTCGGTAAATGTCCAATCGTCTGATACAGGCACAACATCTGCATGTGCAAATATTCCCAAGCTTTTATCGCCTTTGCCGTAGTAAGACAAAAGGTATCCGCCGTTTTCGTCGAGCTCTGTTTCAAATCCGTTTTCCTCATAAAGCTTTTGTGTGTGCAAAAGAACATCTGCACACGCTCTGCCAAACGGGGCATTTTCCTCTGCCTCTTCTCTTACAGAAGGAATTTTCACAAGCTCTGTCAAACAACTTATGATTTCGTCCTTATGCATATCTATATAATTATGTATTTTATCTTTATACGTATTCATTTGTTAGCACACCTTTGTAGTTCTGTCTATGATATCATCCTGAAGGCTGTCGTTAAGGTTTACAAAATAATCCGAAAATCCCGACACCCTCACGCGAAGGTTACCGTAGTTTTCAGGTGTTTTCTTTGCATTTATAAGGTCTTCTCTTGAAACATAAGTAAGCTGGAAATGAACACCGCCGTTTTTGAAATATGTTTCAAACATATCAACAGTTTTTTCGAAGTTATCATCATTTTTCACAAGCTGTTCGTCGATAGTCACGTTTGTAACAGTCGAACCGCAGCCGATAGCATTAGGGTCAATTTTTGCAATGGAATTAAGTAGTGCTGTTAATCCCTCTCTGTCCCTGCCATCACCCTGTCCAAGACCAAATTTTAAAGGCTCGCCTGCGTATCTTCCGTCAGGAGTTGCGCCCATCTTTTCACCAAACCATTTAAAATGCTCATGGTAGCCTGTAAGGTCGCCTATAAGCCAATGATAACCATACACATTCGTTTTATCCTTCAAAAATTCATACAGGCTCTGATAAATCCTCTGTGCAACGCCGTTTGAAAGGTCATCATCGTTACCAAAGAATTTACCCTTTTTCATAATGATAGTATGAAGCTCCTCATAGCCTTCCCAGTTTGCCTGAACTGCATTTATCAGCTCATCCATAGTGATGATTTTTTCGTCATACACAAACTGCTTAACAACGATAAGCGAGTCAATAACATTTGCTATACCCATATACATAGGTGATGCTATAACCACATCTCCTCCGCCCTGAGTTAAGCTTTTGGCATTTTCAATACAATCGTTGAAGAAAATGCTTGATATGTAGTTTATATCTTTTGCACGAGAGAGGTTATACTTGTTGTCGTAGTCATAAGCTATCTCTATATCACTAAACATTTCTTTTTCAAATATATCATAAAACTCGTCAAAGGTCTTAGCATTTCTTATATCGTCGGATTTTTTGTGGAAAAGAGTTTCTGTAGAACGAAGGAAATTAACCTTCGAGTTGCTTCCTGCAATAGCACCTAAAAATGCAGGTTCATTACAGCCAACAGTAGTGTATCCTACCGCACGTTCAAATGGAAAACCGCAGATTTCGGTGTAGCATTTTATTCTCTTTTCATCGTTTGTAAATGCTATTCTCTTGTGAGGGTCTTTTCTCTCGCAGTCCATCATAAATCTAAACACTTCGCGAGGTGTTTTCTTGGTCCAGCGTAGTGACACCTGCGGAATGTATGTAGGAAGTTCCATAAGACTTTCAACTATAAGGTGCGATAATTCATTAAATCCGTCCTCACCGTTTGGAAGGTAACCGCCTACGCAAAAATGCGATTCACCACCCCTTGTAAACTGGAACGAAGTTATATGTGTTGCCGCCTGAAGCATTAAATATAGCTCCTGAAGATACTCTTTTGCATCGTCGTTTGTAAGTGTTCCGTCAGCTATGCCCTTTTCGTAGAATGGGGTTAAGTATCTGTCAAGTGTACCTACGCTGTCGGGGTCTGCACTAAAGCAGAAGTATATAGCGAGAACCGCTTCGTAGAAGTTTTCAGGTGCATTTTCAGGCACTTTCAAAAGTGTTTTAGAAAGTTTTTCAAGATTTTCTCTGTACTCGGCATTGTCAACTGTTTTTGAATATTCTTTTACCCTGTCCGAGCATTTATGTGCATACTCGATAAGGGTAAGCGCTACCTTCTTTAACCCACCCAAAAATTCTATTTCTTCCTTCTTGGAATGAGCCTTTAGCGACTCATCTATCTCAGCTATTATGCCTTTTATGCCTTTATTTAACACCTTCTTATAATCAGCAGTTGCGTGTTGCCATTCGTGAGTGGAAAGGTTATCAACTGATTTTTTGTAAAACTCATCTCTCACTTTAGCCCAGTTTACGTGACCGCCTCGTCTGAAAGCATCGCCCACACACGTGCCGTTGAAGTTGAAAAATCCTGTCATCTTCTGATATGGTGTAAGCTTTGGCTCCTGATTTAATATATATTCACATAATCTTTTAACATCCATTTCGTGCTTTGGCAAAAACAAATCTTCTCTGTCATACTCTGTCTTTACAGGCTCATTCCACATTTCGCCTTTTAGTGTTAAATCGTTTAATTTTTTTATTCTCTCATTCATATATATTACCACCTTTCAAGGTCAGTATATTATTTGCAATAAAAAAAATAAATGCACTAAAAAACTTTTTTGCACTTTTTGACACAAAATTATTGACATTTTTTATAATTATATATAAAATCAAAGTGGTGATGTATATGAATAAGAAATTTATTATAACCGATATAAAACGTATTGTATACGTGGGTGCTACGGAATATCCACAAAAAGTTATAAACTTCAGTCACAATGAAACAGCTAACGAACTTATTTTTCACTTTTCGGGCAAAAGCACGGTGTATTTTAATGGTGTTAAACTTCGTGTCAAGGAAGATACTATACGATTTTTACCCCAAGGCAATGTAAATCAGTATGAGGTACACAAAGAAGAGTATGGCGACTGCATAGATATATGCTTTAACACAGATTTGCCCGTTTCGGATGAGGCATTTACAGTAGATATGAAGGGCAATAAAAAGATAGCAGCACTTTTCAAAAAAGCATTTTCTGTATGGGTAGCGAAAAATGATGGTTACTATTTTGAATGTATAAGCATTATATACAAGATATTTTCGGAAATACAAAAATCAAGCTACAAGCCCGAGAAAAAGTTTGAAAAGATAAAGCCTGCTATAGAATATATAACAGAAAACTTATTAAATGAACAAATATCCTGCGAACATCTTGCAGATATTTGCGATATAAGTTATTCGTACTTAAAGAGATTGTTTATCGAAAAATATGATATGTCACCAAAAAAATATATTGTAAAGCTTAAGATAGACTATGCCTGCGACCTGTTATCATCCGAAAGATACTCGGTAGGCGAAATCGCACAGATGGCAGGATTTTCGGACATATACTTTTTCTCAAGGCAGTTTAAAAATCAAATAGGAATATCACCTACTCAGTTCGCAAACAAATACATATCTTCAAAATAAAATAGGTCGTATTAATGATATCCTTAATAAAACTATAAAAAGACTTTCTCTTTCGAGAAAGTCTTTTTGATATATGGATTTTATCCTTCGTACTCTTTATCATCAATCCCTTATTTTATCATTTCTATGCCTCTTTCAAGAGTTTCGTAATCTATTGCACCCTGTGCGTATGTAATGAAATTACCTTCAGCGTCTATAAAGAATGATGCAGGTAGTCCTGATACATTGTATGTAGTAGCAGCTTCCATAGTTGTGTCAAAGTATACTGGGAACGTAAACTTATTATCTTTAATAAATTTCTTTGCTGAATCTAGCGTATCTGCCTTGCCGTCTGTCATATTTACCATCATAAATGCAATTTCATCGCCGCATTCCTTATACATTTTTTCAAATACGTCAAGTTCTTCTTTACTAGATGGAGTCGAACTCGCCCAGAAATTAACAACAACAGGCTTACCCTTCATATCAGTCATATTTATTTCTTTTCCGCTATTGTCAGATACTACAAATCCTCGTGCTCCATATACCACTTCTTCCTCAGCACCCTGAGATTCACCAGCTTTTCCCTGATTTGCAGTTTCATCAGTATTTTCAGGGGTACTACCGTTTTGAGTTTGTTCTGTTTTATTTTCAGGAACATTTGTAGCTACATTTGAGCTGTCATTGACACCCAAATAATTAAAAAGAAAAAGTGCTCCTGCAATTACCACTACTGCTACTGCCATACATATCCATTTTAAATTCTTTTTCATAATAGCCTCCTTAGATGAAATAATTACCTATAATCTCTGTGGTAATTATATCATGATGAAAAAATATAGTCAACAAAATCGGTATAAATTTCGGTATAAATTTAAAGGGAAAAGCAGTGAAAAAGAGGGAAAATATATTTGACTGAAAGTTTTTTAAAACAAAAAGAAAATCCCTCAAACCCTTTATTTTAAAGGAGTTGAAGGACTTTAAATTTGGAAAAGCCGAATGGTTTAGATGACACCACGTCGAAGGCATGCTCGTAAAAAGGTGGTAGCGACAGCGAGCCGTCGTGAGTGCGTTTACAAGCGAACAGGTAAGCCGAGCGTGCCTTTTTACGAAAAAGGAGGAACAGTGAAGCAAGTGACTGATTTTTTACACAAAAAAATCGGAACAAGCGAAACTTGTTCCGACGTGGAGCTGACTAGCAGATTCGAACTGCCGACCTCTTCCTTACCAAGGAAGTGCTCTGCCTGCTGAGCTAAGTCAGCATAATTTGGCGATCCGGAAGG
>JAZQHR010000006.1:0-2921 GCA_045540695.1 Clostridia bacterium
ATTTAAACCGCTTGGTATACATAATGTAAAATGGAACAAAACTCCGCAAGGCACAGAGTTTGGCGTAGCAAGTCTTCACCTCACAACCATGGACATAGCAAAGACAGGACTTCTTCTTTTGCAAGACGGAGTATGGGAAGGAAAGCAAATTCTTCCTGAAGGCTGGGCTAAAACCATGTCCGAAAAGAAGATAGAAAGCGTCCCTGAAGGTCCTGAGTGGATAGACTGGGCAAAAGGTTACTGTTACCAGATGTGGTGCGGAATGCAGGACGGTTCATACCGCCTTGACGGTGCATTTGGACAATACTCGCTTGTGTACCCTAACGAAAACATGGTAATAGCATTTACCGCGGCTAACAATTTCCGCCCGCTTACAATGCGAATACTCGACAAATACCTGTTTGACACGATAGATACCGAGGATGCTGAGGGTGACAATCTGCTTAAAGAAAAGATGGAAAAACTTGCCCTTGACAATCAGCCTGTATGCGTTAGATGCGAAAAGAGCGAAAAGGCCGTTTCAGGTAAAACATACATAATGCAGGAAAACGCATCCACCATTGTACCTCTTTCTGAAAGGTGGTTTATATGCGAAACATCGTGCGGTGTAAAGTTTATTCAGCTTGATTTTGCAAAAGACCACTGCCGTCTTGTATGGCGGGAAGCCTTCAACACAAGCGTTATAGATATCGGACTTGACGGGGACTACCGCGAAAGCATTCACAGAGCAGCGTGCTGCGACAGAGTGCTTTGGTCGTGGGGTAAGTGGGAAGATGAAAAAACCTTCTGTGCGTACATTCGTTGCATAGAAGAGGTTTCGGAGCTAAAACTTAAATTTCAGTTTGACGGTGACAATGTATCCATCACAATGAGTGAAACCATCACCGGCTTTGAAGATAAATACATTCCTCTTTCGGGCAACTGCAGTGAAAAGCTTGCTTATGCCGAGTCGGAAATAACATTTGATAACTAAAAAACTTTTGACCGAAAGGCAAAAACAGCCCATAATCCTGACGGATATGGGCTGTTTTTAACGCGGAAATTCGCAAAAAAGACGATTTTTAGGACAATACACCCTTATAAGCATCAACCCACTAATCCCTGAATCCATACAACAAGAAGGATTATTGGCAAAATATACTTACAGTATATGCGAAGCTTTGCAGGGAAGCTTACACCCTTACCGGTGTTTACTTCATCAAGGAAGTTGTTCCATCCCCAACCGAACTTATCCGATGTGCAAAATAGCACGTATATAAGCGAGCCAAGCGGAAGAATGTTGTTACTTACTATAAAATCCTCAAGGTCAAGAATAGTACTTCCGTCGCCAAGCGGCATTACTCCCGAAAGCACACTAAATCCTAGAGCACAAGGAAGCGAAAGGATGATAACCGCGAAAATATTTATAATGCACGATTTCTTTCTGCTCCATCCTTTTAAATCCATACCGAATGACACTATATTTTCAAAAACCGCCACTACAGTAGAAAGTGCTGCAAACACCATAAACAAGAAAAACAACGTTCCCCATATTCTGCCGCCTGCCATAGCGTTGAATATATTAGGAAGGGTTACAAACACAAGGCCCGGACCTTCACCAGGGTTAACGTTAAACGCAAAGCACGAAGGAATAACTATAAGTCCTGCTACAATCGCCACAAAAGTATCAAGAAATGCAATAGACATACTTTCACCAAAAAGGCGTCTGTCGCGGCTTATGTAACTGCCGAATACCGCCATTGAACCCATGCCGATAGATAGTGTGAAGAATGCCTGACCAAGCGCGGCAAATACTACCTCACCAACGCCGTATTCCATCATTTTTCCAAAATCGGGAACAAGGTAATACTTAAGCCCTTCTGCAGCCCCGGGAAGGGTAACAGCACGAACAGCAAGTACAGATATGATAGCGAGCAATGCCAGCATCATAACCTTTGTAATCTTTTCAACTCCATCCTTAAGACCTTTTGAACAAATAAAAAACCCAAGAACTACTGTAATTACCATAAAGGCCACAACTACATAAGGATTTGCCGTAAGCTCACCAAACTGTGCTGCAACCTGATCGGAATTCTGACCAACAAAGTCGCCTTTTATCATTTTAAAGAAATACGCAAGCATCCAGCCTGAAATTGTGGTGTAAAACATCATAAGAAGGTAGTTACCTGCCATACCTACATAGCTGAACAAATGCCACTTTGTACCCGGCTTTTCTATCTCACGAAACGAATCGGCTATACTTTTCTGACTTTTTCTACCCACTGCAAACTCCATTGCCATAATAGGAAGTCCAAACAGTATAAGAAACGCAAAATACACAAGTATAAACGCCGCTCCGCCGTATTTACCAACAATGTACGGAAATCTCCATACGTTTCCAAGACCAATAGCACAACCTGCAGATATCAGGATAAAGCCAAGTCTTGAACCAAACTTTTCTCTTTGCATAATATTTTCTCCTTTATATTTTGCTTATTTTATTTTAGCAGATGTTTTATCTGTTTTCAAGTGAATAATAAAAAATCCGCACACTTATGTGTACGGATTTTTTGGTAGCGGCAGACGGATTTGAACCATCGACACTGCGGGTATGAACCGCATGCTCTAGCCAACTGAGCTATGCCGCCATATTTACTTGTGTAACAAATGATATTTTAATATACTTTTTCCAAAAAGTCAATAGTTTATTTGCAATTTTTTTAAAAAATTTGGTTTTAAAGAAATTTTGTCGATAAACCTATGCGGAACGGATAAATCCGTTCCCTACATTTGCATACCAAAATCCGTGCATCGTAGGGCACAGCCTTTAGGATGTGCCTCAAATATATAATAACGGTTTGTCGGAAACCGCCAAACCCCACTAGTAAGGTATATGTATCAATTACGTAACCTGGGTCCAGGGTGTCCCTGGTCGGGAGGGG
>JAZQHR010000007.1:0-15807 GCA_045540695.1 Clostridia bacterium
GAGCGTATAAACATATTTTGAAGCTCTACTCTTGATGCCTCGTCATCTGCCTTGTAACGCAGTATTTTTACACAATCCTCGCCTGACAGCTTTTGCTTGCCCTTTTGGAAATCTATTTCAAGCTTTTGTTTTTTGTCGGTGTAGTGCATATCGTAAGGCACGTCAAACTCCACGCCGCCAAGTATGTCAAAGGTTTTTGCAAGGGTGGTAAAGTCAAATGTGATATAATTGTGCACAGTTTTCTTTGTAATCTGAGATGCGTAATCCTTAAGCATTTCACCTTTGCCGATAGACCACACAGAGCCTATCATCTGCGTGCTGTTTTCCACATTAACCATAGTGTCCGACGGAATGTAAGTAAGCATTACATCTTTTGCGGGAGTGTCTACTGTGACAAGGATAAGTGTGTCAGCAAAATTTTCCATACTGTCTATGCCGGCTACTAAAATGTTTAACGTGTCATCTATGTTTTCGTATTCGTTTTCTCTTAACAGGTCGGTGCTTACCAGCTTGTAATATGTAGCTCCGCCAAGCACGCCTATAAATATACTTATCATACAAAGTATTGCTATGAAAATATATGATTTTTTTAGTTTTATATTCAAGCGTTTTCGCTCCTTTTATAATAGTTCTTCAAATGAATTAACATATCTGTCGCATAATGACATTATGTCATCTTTGTGCTTGCCTGCCGCCTTGTCGTATATGGCATATACAGTAAAGCCTGCTGATTTTGCGGTGTTTATAGGTGTAAAGCTGTCCTCAAATACCACACAATCGGATATGTCGCAACCGCATCTTTTACCGCATTCTATAAATATGTGCGGATGCTCTTTGCTTTTGCCCGCCTCTGTTACAGTGAGGATAAATTCAAACATATCCATCACACCAAGCCTCGTAAGTGCATTTTCTATGTTTGTGCGTTCAGAAAGTGTAGCTATGCACATTTTCACACCATCTTTTTTTAATTTTTGTAAATATTCTTTTACGTAAGGCTTAAGCTGAATTTTTGTTTTATACATATCTATCACGTGCCTGTCCCAGCACGCCATTATCTCGGCAGGTGACATATCGGGAAGAAATTTTTCTGATATAATCTCTGCCGCCTGAGCGTATGTCATCTGATTTATAAGCTTGTCTATATCTTCGTGTACTTCTACGCACTGCTCTTTTAAAAAGTCGTATGTCATATTTCGCCACATATCCATAGAATCGAGCAGAGTACCATCAAGGTCAAAAATAGCTGCTTTCATTTTTTAATTCCCCCGTATATTTTTCCTGCCAGCATAAACAGTGCAGGGATTATAAGGCTTATAAGTATGCCCAGTATGCTGTATCGTAGATAGTCAAAAAATAATCTGTCGGGCATCGTGTCAACAACCGACTTAACCGAAAGAAGGATTATAAGCCCGAACGTGATTTTAACTATCCTTATCGGTACACTTCCATGCGGTTTAAAGCTAAACGTCTTTTCGTCTATGATATATCCTGCCAAAAACCAGGTAATAAGCCCCGTTATCTTGTAAAGGTCACCGTCCTTTAAAAATATCATCATTATATAAAGCGGAAGTGTGCATAACATTAGGCGTACATAGTTGTCGCTGTCGACTATTTTTTGTGCAAAAGAGTAGATAACTATAGAAATTAAAAATCCAAGCACAAGACCGGTAAATACGTCAAGCGGAGTGTGAACGCCCAGATATATCCTTGAAAATGCCACAAGCACAGCGAATATGATGCCAAGATATTTTACACAGTTATTTTTAAACGCAAGATATCCCGATGTAGATACTGCACTCATTACCTGAGAATGACCGCTTGGAAATGAATATCCATAGCTTGAGTGAGTGTCTATGCGTCGTATTTCGCTATCTTTCAAAAAAGGTCGCGGAACCTTAAATATATTTTTAAGCACGCTGTTTAAAGATACGTTATATGCGGTAACTATAGCAATGCCAACGCCCTTTTTTTTGTCGATGCCCCAGTATACGATGGTGGCAATCACCGACAAAATAACGGGCGAGCATATATCCGATATCCGCATAAAAAGCATATCTAAAAATGGTGTAGAAAAGCTTTGTACAAATTTTATAAATTCAAGCATACTAAATCAATCCCTCCATACAGAATATATTTTAACATAATTAGTGTTAAATGTTAAGCAAAAATTATTATAACTATGTAATTTTCACAAAAATTTTAAAAAATTTTTATAAATACGATATTGAATAACTCTTTTAAATATAGTATAATATATATACATCAAAATAAAAATGCATAAGGGGGACTTTGAAATGGTTAATCTAATAGTTGGAAAAAAAGGATCCGGAAAGACAAAGGCAATGCTTGACACAGTTGCTCTTGCACTAAGTAATGAAAACGGCGATATCGTTTTCATCAATCACGGCGACAGACATATCTATCACCTTAATCATTCAATAAGACTTATAGATATCGAAGAGTATGGTGTAAAGACATTCTCTGAATTTAAATGCTTCTTAAATGGTGCTTTGTCACAGAACTATGATATATCTCACATATTTATTGATAGCTTGTTTAAAGTAGTGCCTGAAGGTCATGATGAGCTTGCTGGCTTTATAAATGACATCAGTGCTATTTCTGACGAATATGCGGTAGATTTTACTATCACTATCAGTGCTGATAAGGAAGAACTTCCTGAGGCTGTATACGAGTATATTTCATAATATAATCTTATTGTAAATACGGAAAAATATATCGCTTCCCGTGCTGGTATTTATGCAGTACGGAAGCGATTTTTATATAACTTGGAGGGTTCATCGTATGAAATATTACATAGGACAAGGTCTTAAAATGTGGCTGGTGTTTGTGCTGTTTGCAGTGCTGTCTACTGTATTTATGACAATATTTACATTTGCCGCTACAAGCGAAATGGGTACAAATATATATTCGTGTGTTACTGCTGCGTGGTTTCTTTCAAAGATATATTCTATCGCGTGGGAAAATGGAAAAAAAGATGGCAGAACGCAGGCGGTGCATCCGTATAACCCTGTAAACGGCTTTGTATTTGGTGCTGTATCGGTTGTGCCAAGCATTATAGTGCTTGTGGTATATATTCTTAATTCAGATGCGGAAATGTCACTTTTCTTATACAACGTATATATGGCAACCTTTATAGGGTTTATAGATGGATTTGCCAAAACACCTGTAGCGATAAGCGTGATTATATTTGTATGCATTGTAATAGTGTCAGGCGTGGGATATATAGTAGGAAAAAGACGTTTTAGTATAGTGGAAACATATCTTCCAAAGCTTGTATATAAGCAAAAGAAAGATTGATGTTTGTAAATGAAAAAGGATACACGTAGACGTGTATTAAAGAACAGAAAACGGAGCAGTGAATTACACTGCTCCGTTTCGCTATTATAGAAACAATCTACTTTCCATCTTATTAATCTTGTTGGTTTTTGTTTGGACAGTTCCGTTATTTCACCTTACTGTTGTCAATAGCATAATCCAATAAAATGTTAATTAGCTCATTTCTTGAGCGGTTTGTTTCTTCGGATAGTTTGTTTAATTTTGCGACAGTTTCTTCTTTTATCCTTACAGAAAATGTCTTATATCCATCTTCGCCTTTTAAATTCTTTTTGTTTATAATAAGCTTATCATTCATAACATTTCACCTCACATATAGTATATGTTGACAAAGGTTATAAATATATGTTATAATACATAACATAAAACATAACATATATGGAGGCAAATTAAAATGATGAAAAGATTACAAGGGTTAATAGCAGGTGTTCTTATTGGAGCAACGATTACTGGGGGAGCAGTGTTTGCAAAAAGTGGAAGAGAAATGGTTGAGGCACTATATAACAACATAAAGATTTATGTTGATGGTGTAAAAATTCAACCAAAAGATGCAACTGGTAAAACAGTAGAACCTTTTATTTATAACGGCACTACATATCTGCCTGTTCGCGCGGTGGGCGAAGCACTAGGAAAAACTGTTACTTGGGATGGAGAAACACAAAGTGTTTATCTTGGCGAAAAACCAGGAGATGCACAATATCTTATGGATGTTTGTCCGCCATATCAAGGACATCATCTGGAAGAATATCCTCAATCATCTGGAGATTTTTTCATGATGGGAGGAAAACAATATTCTAATGGTTTTGCAATCACTCATACAATGGATGGATTTGCATTAATTAATCTTGATGGAAAATATTCTACTATGGAACTTGATATAGGATATATACCTAGATCCTATTCAGCTGCTTCATATTCAGAATATACTGTTTCATTTATTGTGGATGGGAAAACTGTAAAAACATATAATTTAGACGCATACACAATGCCACAAAAAATAACTGTTCCTTTAAACAACGGTTTACAATTAAAAATTTGTACATCAGATAATTTTGATTATGGAACAGGATTTGCGAATATTATTTTAAAATAACACCACATACCTTTGCTTTAACAAACAGAGAAAGTGCATCACGCTTTTCGCAATTTTTAGGATAATGCTAAAACTTTATAAAGCGGAACGACACATAGGTCGTTCCCTACAATTTGGTTTGTCGGGTTCAAACTAATCCTACAAAAAAGGGGCTGTCTTAATAATCACATAATTCGAATAATTATACAATATAAATCGTAGGGAATGGATTTATCCATTCCGCAAAGCGCATAAATGCGTTCCCTACAAAATTTATTGATAATTTTATTCGTATGCTATGATTATTAAGACAGCCCATTTTAATATTTATGATTTATCTATTTTCGCTTAAAAATCTGCAGGTCTGTCGGCTGTTTCGCCAAAGTAGTAAAGTATAGCCTCTACTATTCTCTGTGAAGCAAGTCCGTCACCGTATGGGTTTGCAGTTTTAGCTATTTTCTTGTAAGTTTCTTCGTTGTTAAGAATTTCGTTTGCAAGCTTAACTATATCTTCTTTGTGTATTCCGCCCATAAGCACAGTGCCCGCTTCAACAGCTTCAGGACGTTCTGTTTCATTTCTAAGCACTATAACAGGCTTGCCAAGGCTTGGAGCTTCCTCCTGAATACCGCCCGAGTCTGTCATAACTATAAAGCTTCTGTCCATAGCATTGTGAAGCTCTTCTACGTCAAGCGGTTCTATAAGGTGTACTCTGTCCATATTACCAAGGATAGATGTAGCCACTTCACGTACAGCAGGGTTTAGGTGCATAGGGTATACCACCTCAACGTCTGGGTTTGCTTCCACTACTTCCTTAACGGCAGTACATATATTCTTTAGCGGCTCGCCAAGATTTTCACGTCTGTGTGCTGTCATAACAATGATTTTTTTGTTTTTAAAATCAAGGCTTCTTAGAGTTTCATCTTCAAATACATAATCGTCACGTACAGTTGTCTTAAGTGCATCAATTACAGTGTTACCTGTGATGAATATATCTTTTTCGTTTATGTTTTCTTTTAAAAGGTTATTCTTGTTTGAAATGGTAGGAGAGAAATGCAGGTCAGCAATAGCACCTGTAAGCTTTCTGTTCATCTCCTCAGGGAATGGTGAATACTTGTCGTATGTACGAAGTCCCGCTTCTACATGTCCCACCTTTACCTGATTGTAAAATGCCGCAAGGCTTCCAATAAATGTGGTAGTGGTATCACCATGTACCAATACTATGTCAGGCTGTGCCTGTTTGATTACCTCGTCAAGTCCTGTAAGACCTTTTGTGGTAATGCCAAGAAGTGTCTGTCTTTGCTGCATAATGTTTAAATCATAATCAGGTGTGATGTCAAAGATTTTAAGTACCTGGTCAAGCATTTCTCTGTGCTGAGCGGTAACCGCAACCATTGATTTGATTTTGTCGCATTTTTCAAGCTCTTTTACAAGGGGTGCCATCTTTATTGCTTCGGGTCTTGTTCCGAATACTGTTAATACTTTAATCATGCTATCTGTCCTCGCTTTCGTCAACTATTTCAATAGTATCTATTTTCATTTGAATGCTTTCATTGTCAGATTTTACTTCTTTTATATGAAGGGGTTTGTGTCTTTGGTGAGCAAACATTGCACTTAGCGTGATAAACAGTAGAATAACTATCACAAGCATTATAGCGTGCCATGCACCCTCTTCCACTACAACTACGCCTGTTATACCAAGAAGTGAGCTTATGATGTATAGTATTGCCACCGCCTGCTTTTGAGAAAATCCCATATCCATCAGCTTGTGATGAAGATGCCCTCTGTCAGGGCTCATAATAGGCTTTTTATTTTTTATTCTGCGTGTGATGGCAAAAAGTGTATCAAATATTGGTAGTCCAAGGATTAGGAACGGAACTACAAACGATATAAGCACGTATCCTTTAAATAATCCCTGAATACATATTACCGATAGTATAAATCCTAAAAACAACGCTCCTGTGTCACCCATAAAAATCTTTGCCGGATTGAAGTTGTATGGCAAAAATCCTATGCACGAACCTGCTACAGCCGCAGTAAGAAGTGCTATTCTAGGTTCGCCTGCAAGTATGGCTATAAAGAAAAGCGAGAATGTAGCGATAGACGATACACCTACTGCAAGTCCGTCAAGTCCGTCAATAAGGTTAACCGCGTTTGTAACGGCGATAATCCATATAATAGTCACAGGAATGCTAAAAGCTCCAAGCGGAATTATTCCACTTTCTGCGATAAACGACGGTACACTGATGGCAATAATCCTGACATCATACATTACCACTACTATAGCAGCCGCGAGCTGAGCAAGAAGCTTTATGCGTGCAGGAAGCTGCTTTACGTCATCCACTATGCCAACGCCCACTATGATAAGCGAGCCTATTATTATTCCCATAAATGTACGGTCAATAGGGTAAAAGAAAAGTATGCTTATTAAAAAGCCGTAATATATAGCAAGTCCGCCAAGACGCGGAATAGGTGTCTTGTGCACACGCCTTGCATCCTTTGGTACGTCAATAGCACCTATCTTCTGTGCCAGCTTTTTTACAAACGGCGTAGCGATAAGTGTGATTATAAATGCTAACGAAAAGCATAATACTAAAGTCAAAATCTTCATAGTATCTCCCCGACATACAACGAAAGGGCTGTATGTCCATTAAATCATCTGTATTGTAAGGGTGATGCGTTAACGTAAAACCGCTTTTTAACTATCACTCTTATATCCACTTTTGCAATTATCTGTTTACAAAGCCTACTCTTCTGTATACCTTTGAAAGTGTCTTTGTAGCAAGATATGATGCTCTTTCGGCACCTGTTTTGTATACCTTTTCGATATAATCTTTGTTTTTCTTTAAATCCTCGTATCTTTCGCGTATAGGGCGAAGCTCTTCTACTACCGCCTCAGCAACGGCATTTTTAAACACACCGTAGCCTGCAGAAGCAAATTCCTTTTCAACATCGGCAATGCTCTTTTTGGTAACACTTGCATAGATGCTGATAAGGTTGTTTATGCCGTCCTTACCCTCTTTGTAAGCAACCTTGTTGTCCGAGTCGGTAACGGCACGTTTGATTTTTCTAACTATTGCTTCAGGTGTGTCAAGTATAGAGATATATCCATTTTCGTTAGGGTCGGATTTGCTCATCTTGCTTGTAGGCTCCTGAAGGCTCATAATTCTAGCACCTGCTTTAGGTATAAATCCTTCAGGCACTGTAAATGTATCGCCGTATAGATTGTTAAATCTTATAGCAATGTCACGTGTAAGCTCAAGGTGCTGCATCTGGTCCTGACCTACAGGCACAAGGTCTGTCTGATATAGAAGGATATCCGCAGCCATAAGCACAGGGTATGTGAAAAGTCCTGCGTTTATATTATTCTCATGCTTTGCACTTTTATCCTTAAACTGTGTCATTCTGCTTAGTTCACCCATATATGTAAAACAGTTTAATATCCATGCAAGCTCAGCATGCTGTGTGGCATGCGACTGGAAATATACTATATTTTTTTCACCGTCTATACCCGCAGCAAGATACTGTGTAAGAAAGTCCACACATCTTTTTCTAAGCTCTATCGGGTCTTGTCTTACAGTGATGGAATGAAGGTCCACTACCGAGAAAAGACAGTCGTAGTCATGCTGCAATTCAACCCAGTTTTTGAGTGCACCTACATAATTACCTAATGTAATACAACCGGTAGGCTGTATTCCTGAAAATATTCTTTTTCTGTCTTCCATTTGTTTTACTCCTTAAATGCTCTCTTTAAGTATTTCAGCTATTCTCTGTATACCGATTTCTATATTTTCATTTGACATGGTTGAGTAGTTAAGTCTGAATGTATTTGTAGGCTTTTCTATATCTATCATAAACGAATTACCCGGTACAAATGCAACCTTTTTCTCAACGCACTTGTTAAGAAGCTCGTTTGTGTTTACGCCTTCAGGAAGTGTAACCCATAAGAATATTCCGCCCTCAGGACGAGTGTAAGTAACACCCTCAGGGAAATACTTATCCATTGCATTAAGCATACATTCACACTGACTCCTGTAAAGGTCACAACCTTTTTTAATCTGTGCGTCAAAATCGTTTTCTTCTAAATATTTATCTACTATCATCTGTGTAAGAAGGGTAGTATGTACATCGTTTACCTGCTTAACAACTACTATTCTGTCCATTACGTCTGCGTGAGCAACTGCATAACCTACTCGAAGTCCCGGAGCAAGAGTTTTTGAGAATGAACCTACATATATTACTCTGCCTGTTTCGTCCATAGACTTGATGGTAGGTACGTCCTCACCTGTAAATCTTAAGTCGCCGTAAGGGTTGTCCTCAAGAATGTAGCAGTCATATTTTTCTGCAAGCTCAAGCAGTTTCTTTCTCTTTTCTAAACTCATGGTGATACCTGTAGGGTTCTGGAATGTAGGTATAACGTATATAAGCTTGATGTTTTGAGTTTTAAGTAGTTCTTCCACCTTGTCGGTGTCTATGCCGTCATCCATTACAGGAGCGCCGTAAAGCTTTGCATTGTATGAACGGAATGAGTTTAGCGAACCTATAAAGCTAGGGTCCTCTACTATTATACCTTCACCCTCGTTAACATACGCCTTACATGCAAGGTCGATAGCCTGCTGAGCACCTGTTGTAATGATAGTTGTGTCAAAGCTTCTGCCAATGTTTTTTGCCTTGTTTAAAGTCTCCACCTTTTCGATAAGTGGCTTGTATCCTTCGGTAACGCCGTAAACTAGTGCGGCTGTTCCGTTATTTGCAAGTATATCCTCGGAAATTTTAGCAAATTCCTTTGCAGGGAATACGCTTGGAGAAGGAATACCTCCTGCCATTGATATCATTCCCGGCTGTCCTACTATTTTAAATATTTCTCTTATAGCTGACGCTTTAAGACTTTTTACTCTTTCTGACATTTTGTTTTGTGTGTCCATTATTACACTCTCCTTTATGGTTGTAATTCTATTTTTCGATAAATTTTAACATATTATATATAATCTGTGCCGCTTCTGCACGAGTGGTTGTGTTCTTTGGTTCAAACATATTGTTACCACTGCCTGATATTATGCCGCTTTGTCTTAACGCGTATACCGCTTCCTTAGCATAGTCTGATATATCACTATCGTCGGAAAACTTTTCACTGCTCTGCACACTTATATCCAAGCCTCTAAATATTAGCAATTTGTAAGCTATATATGCCATATCCTCACGGGTAATCTCGCTTTCACCATTAAGCGTGTCACCTGAATATATATCAAGTGCACCTGCCGCCTTGGCACTTGCCACATATATGTATTCCCAATCATCAGGGGTAATGTCTGTGTATGAAAGGGTAGCATCTTCGTCAACTATCGCCGCACTGCACACCGCAAGCTTTATATACTGGCTTAAAGTAGTGGTGTTCGCAGGTGAATATGTATTTGTCGATGTGCCGGACACTACGCCGTTTTTTGCAAGGTGATATATGCTTTCCTTTGCCCAGTGATTGTCCGGAACGTCTGTGAAATGTACAGATATTTCATCGGTATAATATTTGTCCGAGTCGGGCATTACTCTGTCAAAATGTGATATTACGTCATCGAGTGATACTGCAAAGCATGAGGCAGAAACAAGTGATGTGGTTAAAACTGTGCAAAAAAATGTTTTCATAAACTTTTTCAAATTATTCACCGCCTGTAAAACTTCTTAGTATATCTCCTTTGCCACGCATTTCATACCCGCCAAGATACGCAGGAATAAACACGCTGTCGCCTGAATTTATATGTATATTGCCATTTTTATACGCTATGTCAAACTCGCCCTCGGTGCATATAAGCATTTCAAAACGCGAGTTGTCCTGCTCGATTTTTACACTGTCATTTATTTCGTATTTTATTACGCTGAAAAATTCACAGCATGCAAGGGTGGTAGCTTTGTTTTCGCCAATAAGTACAGTAGCATTTTCGCCCTGAACGTTTGCCTTGTCAAAATCTGTCGCCTTTATAGCCTTGTCCACGTGAAGCTCGCGAAGATTTCCTTCCTTGTCACGTCGGTTGTAATCATACATTCTGTATGTGGTGTTTGAGCTTTGCTGAATTTCCGCTATAAGAAGCCCTTTGCCCACTGCATGAACTGTTCCTGCAGGAATAAAGAAGCTGTCGCCTTTTTTTACCGGAACGTAATTTAAATGCTCTTCAAGTGTGCCACCTTCTATTGACGCCTTTAAATCATTAGCTGTAGCACCTTTTTTCAAGCCATATACAAGCTTAGCACCCGGCTTTGCATCTATTACATACCACATCTCAGTCTTGCCAAAAGGCACTCCTTCAAGCTCCATTGCAAGTGTGTCATCGGGATGGACCTGTACTGAAAGGTCATCATTTGCATCAAGTATTTTTAAAAGAAGCGGAAAATCTTTAGCATTTTCCAAGCTATCGCCAAGATATTTTTTCTTGTCCAGCCCTATAACATCTGACAAAAGCTGTCCGTCATACTCGCCGCCCCTTACCTTGCTTGGCCCGTCAGCGTGACACGATACTTCCCAACTTTCCGATGCAAAATCGTCAGGGATATTTTTGCCAAATTTATCTTTAAGTGCTCTGCCGCCCCATATATACTGCTTAAATACCGGGTCGGTTACCAAAGGATGTATACTCATTTTTAAAAACCTACCTATAAATATTTATATATTATATAATTCTACCATAGTATACTCCAAAAATCAATGAAAAAATGCGAAAAAAATATCCCTCTGTCGACTTCAGAGGGATATAAGATGGAGTGGAATTTGATTTATTATGATAAAACAAATTCAAATTGGAGATGTTTATACAACATCTTGTGTGTATTATATCATACTATTACAATTTTGTCTAGAGTTTTTTTAAACTTTTTTTAAAAGTATTGCAAATTTTTTTGAAATTGTGTATAATTGTCTATAATTAGTATGGAAAAGTCTGTTTTTCGGGCTTTAGACATGAAAATTAATACTCATTTGGAGGTGAATGTAATGAAAAATCCGGAAGTATTTGCACAGAGCTCTTCAAGCATAATTATGCTTGTAGTATTATTTGCTGTAATGTACTTTATGCTTATCAGACCTCAGAAAAAACGTGACAAGCTACTAAAAGAAATGCTTGCAGGTCTTATGGTTGGCGATAAAATCGTTACTATAGGTGGTATCTACGGCAAAATAGTTTCTCTTAAGGATGAAACTTTAGTTATTGATATCAGCACTACTAACGAGCCGGCTACTATGAAGATAGGCAGATGGGCTGTTAAAGAGGTTGTTAAGCCGGTAGAAGCGTAAAAATGTTGTTTAAGCTTTTATGGTATTGACAGTTGCTAATTTAAAAAGCATATTTGCGATATTCTCCGAATAGTTTAGTAATATAAACTATTCGGAGGTAAAAATATGTCAAGACTTGATTTTTCAAATGTCATAGACGCAGACCATATTCGCACACATCGTCTTTTTTCAGTGGTAAAAAGCCTTATCATAGCGTATGCTTTTACGTTTGCGGTGTTTGCCGTATTTGCGGCAATCATCACATATACTGGATTTCCTGAAAAGTACATAGACACTGTGGTTATGGTTACTACTGCACTTGCACTTGTTGTATCGGGTGCGGTGGTTTCGAAAAAGGCAAAAAGCCGCGGTTGGCTTAACGGCGGTATAGGCGGACTGGTGTATATGGCGGTGCTGAGTATTCTCGGCGCAATATTTATTAAAGCCCCTGTGTTTGACGCGGGCAGCCTTATTATGCTGGTGCTTGGCTTTGTACTCGGAGCATTCGGCGGAATAATAGGCATAAATATGAAAAGAAAATAATTATTTTTTAAAATCAAACAACCTTGCGTGTTTGCGCCAAGGTTGTTTTTGAGTGTGCACTCCAAAAATATTATTTGTCATTAAATGCATTTTAAGGTTGACTTATAGGGGGTAAAAGATATATAATAGATAATGGTGTCATAAAATTAAATCATTACATAGATTGGATTTTATAGCATCGTGAGTGCAAAAACGAAGGAGGACATACAGATGAAACAAAAAAGTATTGTTAAGTTCGGTATAGTAGTTTTAATCATCGCATTACTATCGTACATCGCTGCATGTGGTGTTACTATAGGAAACTACAAAATATCACCGGTACTTGACGAGGAAAATGGAATTAAGAGAGGTCTGGACCTAGCCGGCGGTGCGGTTATCGTATACGAAGCACAGGCAGACAGCGTATCAGAAAATGATATGAACGCTGTTATATCGGTACTAAGAAACAGACTTGACACTCAGGGATATTTTGAAGGAACAGTTTCTCAGCAGGGCGACAAGAGAGTACGTGTAGAAATCCCTTCAATCACAAATCCGGAAGAAGCAGTACAATTGCTAGGTGCTACTGCAAAGCTTGAATTTGTAGACAAAGACGGTAACGTAATCCTTACCGGCGGCGAAGATGTAAAGAGTGCACAGAGTGCTTACGACTACATTGATGAAGCAGGTAACAAAGGATATATGGTTAAGCTTGAGCTTACAGATGCCGGCAGAAAGAAATTTGCCGATGCTTCTGAAAAGATAAGCACCTACCCACAGGGAGAAAACTACATCGCTATCACACTAGACGGTGCTATGGTTTCAGCTCCAAGCGTTTCACAGAGAATAGACAGTAACTCTTGCCAGATTACCGGTGAATTTACTGATGAAGAAGCAAAAACACTTGCTGGACAGATTCAGTCAGGTCAGCTTCCATTCTCACTAAAGGATGTTGAGCTTAGAAGCGTAGGACCTCAGCTTGGTGTAAAGGCTCTTGAAAACAGCCTTTTAGCCGGAGGTATTGGTTTATTACTTGTAATGCTGTTTATGCTTATTATGTACAGAATGTGCGGATTACTAGCTGACATCGCACTTGTTGGTTATGTAGCAATCGTAGCACTTATACTTGGTATATTCAGAGTAAACCTTACTCTACCAGGTATCGCAGGTATCATCTTAACTATTGGTACTGCAGTTGACGCAAACGTTATCATATTTGAGAGAGTAAAAGAAGAGCTTAAGGTTGGTAAGACTCTTAGAGCATCAGTTGATGCAGGTTTCCACAGAGCTTTCTCAGCCATCCTTGACTCAAACGTTACTACTCTAATAGCTGCAGCAGTTCTTTGGTTCTTCGGTACAGGCCCTATCAAAGGCTTCGCAGTTACACTGTTCATTGGTACTCTTGTAAGTATGTTTACAGCAATCGTTGTTACAAGATTCCTACTTAAACAGTTCGTTGGTTTCGGCATTAAAAATTCAAAGCTATACAGCAGATAAGGGGGTATAACAGATGTTTAATATTGTTGAAAAAAGAAAAATATTCTTCTCAATCTCACTTGTTGTTATTATCGCCGGTATTATCGCTATGGTAGCTTTTGGCGGACTAAATGCAGATATCGACTTCACAGGTGGTACTACTGTATATGTTGATATGGGCGAGGCTGCTACTGAAAATGACGTGAGAGATGCGCTTAAGGGCGTAAAAGATATAAAGATTTCTTCTGTACAGACTGCAGAGGACAACCAGTTTATTATAAGACTTAACGACGTAGGCACTACTGTAAGAGATGACATCACTGCTGCACTTGCTGAAAAATATGCAAACAGTGCTGTTCTTCAGGTGGACAACGTAAGCCCAACTGTAGGTAGTGAGCTTTGGGGTAACGCTGCTATGGCACTTATCATAGCAATCATACTTATGCTTATCTACATTTCATTCAGATTTGAGCTATTGTCTGGTCTTTCTGCAATCATTGCACTTGCACACGATATGCTTATAATGGTATCTATCTATGCAATATTCAGAATAAATGTAAATACTACATTCATCGCAGCAATGCTTACTATACTTGGTTATTCTATCAATGCGACTATCGTTATATTTGACAGAATAAGAGAAAACTCTAAATTTATGTCAAAAGAAACATTCAAAGATATTACAAACAAGAGTATCTGGCAGACTGTTGCAAGATCTATCAATACTTCTGTAACTACACTTATTATGATAGTAGTTCTATACATCTTTGGTGTTCCTTCAATTAAAGAGTTTGCTCTACCTCTAATGATTGGTATCGTAGCAGGTACTTACTCATCAATCTTTATAGCGGGTCCTATGTGGTCACTTATCCGTGGCGAAGCTAAGGATGCTAAAAAGGCAAATAAATAATTTAAAATTAACACTAAAAACGCCTCCCTTGTGTAAAGGGAGGTGTCTTTGCTTTAAGCAAGGACAGAGGGATTGTTTTCAAAAAGTATAGCGAAACGCCATAAGGAGATTGATTATGGAAAAGCAAATAAAGAATTTTATTGCAGAAAATACAGAATTGATGCTTGATACATTAAAGGAGCTGTGCCATATTCCTGCACCATCGCATCACGAGGAGAAAAGAGCAGAATATTGCAAAAACTGGCTGGAAAAGTACGGAGCTAAAAATGTGTATATAGACGGTGCAAAGAATGTTATATTTCCGATAAACTGTGAAAATAGTGACAAAATCACAGTGTTTGTGGCACATACAGATACGGTTTTTCCTGACACAGAGCCTATGCCGTATTACGATGACGGCGAAAAAATTCATTGCCCGGGATGCGGTGACGATACCGCAAGCTTAGCAGTGCTTCTTACAATGGCAAAATATTATATGGAAAATGATATTAAGCCAAAGCACGGAATAATGTTTGTTTGTAATTCGTGTGAGGAAGGCCTTGGTAATCTAAAGGGAACAAGACAGCTGTTTTCTGACTTTGAAGGCAGAATAGAAAGATTTGTATCGTTTGACTCAAATCTCGGCTCAGTTGTGCCAAAATGTGTTGGCTCGCACAGATACGAGGTAGAGGTGCTTACTGAAGGCGGTCACTCGTTTGGTGCGTTTGGAAATGCTAATGCTATCGAAAAGCTTGCAAACATTGTAACTGAAATTTATAAAATCAACGTTCCTGTAGTTGGCGATTCAAAAACTACATATAACGTTGGTAATATCTCGGGCGGAACGAGTGTAAACACTATTGCCCAGAGTGCAAAAATGCTATGCGAATACCGTTCGGACAGCTTCGAGTGTATGGAAATAATGCAGAAAAATTTCCAAGAGATATTTGAAAATGCCAAAAATGAAAAGGTAACTGTAAATGTAACTAAAATTGGGGACAGACCGTGCGGTAATATTTCCGACGAAAAAGTACAGCAAATGATTGATATTTGCAAGCCGATTATGGAGGAAGTGACAGGCAAAGAGGCTAGAATAGGCAAAGGCTCAACAGACTGTAATATTCCTTTGTCGCTAGGCGTGTCAGCAGTATGCATAGGCGTAAATGTACATAAGGGCACTCATACACGAGAAGAATGGGTGGAAAAAGCTACTCTCATTCCGGGCCTTGAAATAGCAAT
>JAZQHR010000008.1:0-22427 GCA_045540695.1 Clostridia bacterium
AGGTGAAGTAAGACTTAAACTATACAAAGGTAGCGTATCTGCAGCAGGTGCGAAGAGCCCATACTCACTATACAGTGAAGAAATCGCATCATTTGGCGACAGTAAAGAGCTATACAGCCACAAAGATGCAGAAGGCTTCATTAACCTATTTGGCTTGCCGCTAAAGGTTCGTGCTATGAACTTAAAAGACAAAGACAACAAATAATATATCGGGAAAAGGCCCATCACATACGTGGTGGGCTATACCCTTTTTATTCAGAGGTGAAAATATGGAAAAGAAAACAAAGCTTTGGGGCGGAAGATTCAGCAAAGCTACTGACGACAAGGTTAACGATTTTAACTCGTCTATACGTTTTGATGCTAGAATGTATAAGCAGGACATCGAAGGAAGCATTGCACACGCCAAAATGCTTGGAAAATGCGGCGTAATTCCAAAAGCCGACAGTGAACTGATAGTAAAAACTCTTGGCGAGATACTTACTGATATAGAAAATGGCAAAGTGGAATTTTTGGTTGATGCAGAGGATATTCACATGAACATAGAAACCATTCTTATACAAAGAATTGGTGATGTTGGCAAAAGGCTTCACACAGGCAGAAGCAGAAACGACCAGGTTGCACTTGATATAAGAATGTATCTTCGTGATGAGGTAAATAGTGTTAAAGCTATGCTTGTCGACTTAGAAAACACTATCCTATCTCTTGCTGAAAATAACCTTGACACAGTAATGCCTGGATATACTCATCTTCAAAAGGCTCAGCCTATCACATTTGCACATCACGTTATGGCATACTTTGAAATGTTTAAACGTGACATTGAAAGGCTTACAGATGCATACAAAAGGCTTAATATTATGCCACTTGGTTCGGGAGCGCTTGCGGGTACTACCTACCCTCTTGACAGAAATTTTGTAGCAAATGAGCTTGGATTTGATGACATTACATACAACTCGCTTGACGGAGTATCAGACCGTGATTTTGTAATAGAACTTGCGTCGGCATTATCTATAATAGCTATGCACTTGTCAAGATTTTCAGAGGAGCTTATCCTTTGGAGTACAAACGAATTTTCATTTGTGGAAATGGACGATGCATACTCAACAGGCAGCTCTATAATGCCACAGAAGAAAAACCCTGACGTAGCAGAGCTTGTTAGGGGTAAATCAGGCAGAGTATATGGCGACCTTGTATCTATCCTTACAACTATGAAAGGCTTACCACTTGCGTACAACAAAGATATGCAGGAAGACAAAGAGTGCATATTTGATGCGTTTGACACAGTAAAGCTTTGCCTACCTGTATTTACAAAGATGATTGAAACTATGACAATCAAGAAAGACAATATGAAAAACGGTGCGCGAGGCGGTTTTGCAAATGCAACCGATGCAGCTGATTACCTTGTTAAAAAAGGTATGCCGTTCCGTCAGGCACACGAGGTTATAGGAAAGATGGTTTTAACAGCGGTTAAGGAAAATAAATCGCTTGATGACTTTACACTTGAAGAATTTAAAACATTCTCTGAAATCATCGAAGAGGACATCTACACAGCTATTGACCTTATGACTTGCGTAAATGACCGAAAGGTTATCGGCGGTCCTGCAAAAGAAGCGGTTATGCTATCTATAAACAGAGGCAAGGATTTCATTAAATCATTATAATTACATATTAGTTACAAATATTATCCCTTCATTGACTAGTGATACTTTAGTATTTTACTATGTTAATGAAGGGATTTTTATTTTATCAGTAAGGATTGAATATAAAAAAGCAACATTCCCTCAGTCACTTCGTGACAGCTCCCTTTACACAAGGGAGCCTTAAATAAATCGGGAGGTATATATATGAAGAGAATAATATGTTTAGGTGTAGTAGCGTCTATGCTGTTTACAAGTGCATTTGCGTTTAGTAACTACGAATACATAGACATAGAAAATATGAAAAGCATTGACGTTCGTGACAACGGTTATATAGCACATCTCACGGATGAAACTATGGTGTATATTGATGAGTATGGAAATGTAACAGACGAGCAAGGGTTTGTCGATAATGTGCTTTCGGATAATAATATGGTAATAACTTATAAAGACGAAAACGGTGTATATGGACTTCTTTTTTCTGACGGAAAGACTGTAAAGACCGACTATGAAGAACTTATGATGTGCGGTGAGAATTTCAAAGCTAAAAAAGACGGCGTATGGTATCTTGTAGACAAGGATTTAAATGTTCTTCACTCGTTTGAAGGATATGATAATTTTGACATATATGGCATAACTTTTTTCGGTATGGAGTCAGGTGATAATACCGAAAATACTGAACTTTTAATTATTGGCGAGGCTAGAATTGGAGAAGATAAAGACGGTATATATCTTTTTGACAAAGATTTTAATTTTTATAAGCTAACTGACAAAAAACCAATAAAATTGCAAACTTACGGTAACCTTATAATATATGCAGAAGGTGATTTAAGTTTACAAGGTGTAATGGATAAAGAAGGCAACATTCTCTACCCTGCTATGAATTACATAAGATTTTTAGGTGGTGGACTTTTATCTCTTACAGCAGTTGACGAGGAAAGACACATCCAGCACGGTGATGAAACTATAGTTAATAATGAGGGCAAGGAAATTGCGACAGGTCTTGCAAATGTTGGTTACGTTGGTGATAATGGCCTATTCTCATTTGAGGTGTGGGACAATGAACACAACTATTATTCAGATGATTACGAAGGCTACAGCGGATATATGAATAATAGTGGCGAAGTGGTAATTAAGCTTCCAAAGGGATACCTTGCACAGACAGAATTTTCAGAAGGCTTGGCATCAGTAGTATCCAACCCTATTTACGCAAAATATGGCGACACATCGTACATAAACGAAGAAGGCAGAATAGTGCTTACACGGGACTCAAGCGATACAAATAGTTGGACGATGGGAAGGTCGTTTACAAATGGCGTTACTGCTATTGGTGTAGGTCTTGGCAAGGCAGGAGCTTTAGGTAATCTTCTGGTTAAGTTTAATTACACTGGCGACAAGCCGTCTGACTGGGCGAAGAGTTACGTTAATACTGCCAACGAAAAAGGCATAGTGCCAGAGCAATTAAACAATTACTACAACACACCTATTACAAGAGAAGAATTTTGTGACCTTGCGTACAAGACACTTGAAAGCATAGACAAAACAACTGAGAAAGAGCTTAAAAATCCATTTAAAGACACAGAAAACGAAAATGTGATTTATTTATCGTCTGTAGGCATAATTAACGGCACAAGCGAAAATGTGTTTTCTCCGTCAAACCCTATCACTCGTGAACAAGCGGCGACTATACTTTACAGAATGGCAGAACACCTTGAAATGAATGTTCCAGAAATTACTGATAAAAACATTATCGAAAAGTATTACAATGATATAAGGCACAGTTTTTCTGATTATGCTATAGTTCCGATAATTGCTATGAATGATATGGAGATTATGAAAGGTAATGCAAACGGCTCATTTGCACCGCAAGACAATTACACGGTTGAGCAGGCGATTACGACGATGTTAAGACTTATGGAATATAAACAATAAAAATTACAATCCCTCAGTCACTTCGTAACGACTCCCTTTACACAAGGGAGCCTTTCAGCAGGAGCAAGCCCCTGCCCTACCATATAAAATTAGCAAGAAAAAAGAGATGGTTTAAAACCATCTCTTTTTATTTTTGCTATATTTGTTTATACAGTTCATCTTATTTTAATTTTGCTTCCTCTTCTTCCTGTATATCAGGGAATACAGAAATCATAGGTTTAATGTCTTTATTCTTAAAGCGTCTGTCAATGTAGTTTTTAGTAATCTTTCTTACCAAGCCCGAAAGTGCGATAACACCGATAAGGTTAGGTACCATCATTAAACCATTGAATGTATCCGAAATATCCCATGCAAGTGATGATGTAAGAAGCGCACCAGCCATAATCATTACAAGGTGGATTACCTTATAGCCTTTAACTGATTTTGTACCGAATAGGTATTCCCATGCTTTTGAACCATAATGGTCCCAACCAAGAACTGTAGTGAAGGCAAATAAAAGAATTGCTATAGCGATAAATCTTTCACCCCAGATACCGAAAAGTCCTGAAAATGCTTTTGCTACTAAGTTTGCGTCTGTAGCACCTGCAACAAGGTCACCTGTATTTAAGTCAATTACACCTGATGTAAGAACAACCAGTGCTGTCATAGTACATACTACCATAGTATCGGCAAACACTTCAAAGATACCCCATAGACCCTGTTTAACAGGCTCTACAACGTTTGAGTTTGCGTGAACCATAACTGATGAGCCAAGACCCGCCTCATTTGAGAACACGCCTCTCTTACAACCAAGAGTAACAATTTCCTTAACCGCGATACCTGTAACACCGCCCCATACTGCAGGACCTGTAAATGCATATGCAAATATTGATTTAAATGCTGCACCAACTGCTGAGTAGTTTGCAATGATGATTATTAAGCTTCCTGTTACAAAAAGTACAACCATGAAAGGAACTACTTTTTCAGCAAAGTTTGCTATTCTCTTAAGACCGCCAAGGATAATAAGAGCAGCAATAACCACAAGTACTATACCGATAATAAGGTGATACATTGATACGCCATCGTATAGCATATTTGCAGAAAGTGCAGGAATATCAAATGCTGATACAACGTTTACAACGATTTTGTTTATCTGTCCCATAGCACCGATACCAAATGATGCAAGGATAGCAAATATTGAGAAAAGTACAGCAAGGATTTTACCTATGTACTTACAGCCTTTAAATTTTCCAAGACCATCTTCAAGATAGTACATAGCTCCGCCCGACCATTCACCGTTTTCATTTTTTCTTCTGTAATAGATACCAAGAACGTTTTCAGAGTAGTTTGTCATCATACCAAAGAATGCTGCAACCCACATCCAGAAAACTGCACCCGGGCCACCGCCTACGATAGCTGCTGCAACACCGGCGATATTACCTACACCGATAGTAGCTGCAAGAGCTGTACATAGTGCCTGGAACTGCGAAATTGATTTGCCCTTAACGTGACCTGAAACATCTTTGTTAAATAGACTTCCAAGAGTTTCTGCGAACCAATGACGAATCTTGGTAATCTGGAATACTCCCGTTAAAACCGTCATTATAAGACCTGTTGCAAGAAGAAGGTATAGACCTTTTCCCCACACAAAGCTGTTGACAGTATTGTTAAAATCCGTCAACCAAGTAAAAAAGTTATTCATAAAAAATCTCCTTTCGCTAAGATATGAAGTTTTTACGAATATTGCTTTTAAAATAAAAATGCAGAGTTTTTTACGCACAAAAAACTCCGCAAATTAAAAGCAGTATAAGCTTTTCTCCGTCCTTTTGCCTGAGAGATTAACCGGTAAACCGGTTTTGCACCTTCGGCATCCTTTATTCTTATTAAGAAGTGGACTTCTCCGGAGCGCTATCCGTTTGCAGTCTTTACTAAAAAGCACCTGAGAGTGTTACTCCTTCGGCAAGGCTATTGCCTTTTTCCTGCATCCTTCACTTAGCATATAAAATTTTGTTAATATTAGTATAATCACTTTACGACAAAAAGTCAAGTATTTTGACATTTTTTGTAATGTTGTAACATTTATTTGTCTTTTTGAGCTTCAGCAAGCTTATGATGGCGACGCATCTTAACCTCGTGAGGAATAGGCTTGATATCGCCTGCAGCAGTAAGTGCCTGTCTTGTAAGTAATGGACCTACAAGCTCGTATATAAGCACCGCGAAAAGTGTAATGTTTCTTACAAGTGCTCCTTCAGGACCCATTGTAGCTGCTGCTATTGCACACATACCAAGTGCAACGCCTGCCTGCGGGAACAGTGTAATACCAAGATATTTGCATATTTCAGGTGAACATTTTGTAGTCTTTGCACTAATATATGTTCCGTAGTATTTACCTAGACAACGGAATATGATATATACTGCGCCAATAACTACTATAGCCCAATCCATAAATACGTTTAACTCAAGCTCTGCACCGCTGATTACAAAGAATAGTGCAAGTAATGGTGATGACCATTTTTCTGATTTTTCCATAATATCATGCGATAGTGGACATATATTACAGAATATTGTACCAAGCATCATACATACTAAAAGTGATGAAAATGCTATATGAACGCCTCCAATATGGAATTCAACCATTGAAAGTGCTACTGTCAATAATACAAATGCTATAGTCATATTAAGACGGTTTGTATTTGAATTAAACATTTTTTCAAGCTGAGTAAGTACCCAACCCATTATAGCACCAAGACCAAGCGAACATACAATTTCAATGATTGGGTTAACAATAATAGATATCATATCAACCTGACCAACAATAAGTGTTTTTGCTATACCAAAGCTTACAGCAAACACGATAAGACCAACTGCATCGTCAAGTGCTACGATTGGAAGAAGCAGACTTGTAAGAGGTCCTTTTGCTTTATACTGACGCACTACCATAAGTGTAGCTGCCGGTGCTGTAGCTGTTGCGATAGCACCTAGTGTGATAAGCTGTGGAACCGATAGTTTATCAGGCATAATGATATGTACTATAAGTAGTGCAAGGTCTACAAAAAGCGTAGCTACTAGTGCCTGAAATATACCAATTACAAACGCTTGTTTGCCTGTTTTTTTAAGCTCTTCAAGTCTAAACTCACTACCGATAGAAAAAGCGATAAAGCCTAGTGCAACATCAGAAATAAGCGAAAGCTTGCTTACTGCCTCACCGTTTGGAAATCCAATTCCTTCGATACCTATTGCTCCAAGACAGTATGGGCCAATTAAAACACCTGCAATAAGGTATGCTGTAACTGATGGAAGCTTTAGCGGCTTAAAGGCTCTGGTCATTAAAAGTCCTGCTAAAAGAGCAATTGAAACTGACAAAAGTGTATTCATAATTTATCTCCTTTTATGATGATTTTTTAACAATTTAGCACATAAAAAAACCGAACACAAAATGTATTCGTTTTTTTTTTAGAAGTATAAACCTTCTTGTGAAATAGCTCATATACAACGCAAAATAGTCTTTTTGTATGAATGTATATACATTAAATAGTACTATATATTAGCATTAACAAATAGAGTTAATCACATTATGCGACATATATTATATCACAACAAGTCTTAAAAAGTCAACATATTTTAAACAGAATCTATATACAAATACATTCGGCATGATTATTACTCAAGCTCAATAGAATTAATCCTAATTCTTCCATTATAAGCACTTGCCCAATAAACTGTTCCGTTATGATATATTGGATCTTCATTTGAATTCAATTTACATCCAACGCCCAAAGAGGTTGGCGATTTTATAGTATTTCCATTACTAGATAATATAGTGTAAAACGCCTCTGTTTTATCGTCCTTTTTCTCATTCCACAATATTACAACACTGTCATCAGCCAATACCGCATGAGGTGCGATAACATCTCTATCTGCATAGTCGGTAATCCACTGAACGCCATAATCTGTTACAGATGTCAAAGGAGAATTTTGATTATCATTAATATCAAACGATGTAGCTCCACTACGCTTTTCTCCACCAACAAACATAGAATCAGATACCTTTGTTGATTTTGGATTAAACACTTGAACAAATAAATTTTGCTTTTCTGTTTTTGCTTTTTCGCTGATAGATTTTGCGGAAGCTCCTACCAATACAACACCATCGCTTGTTTCAAGCAATCCGCCAAGTTGAGCAAAAGTCTTGTTTACTACATACATATCATAGTTTGCGTTAGGTTGAAGATAAAAGTGGAAAATAGTTTCGGCATCTTGTCCGTAACGACCACTGCTATTATTTATTCTAAAACCTCTTGAATAGGCATCTCCATGACTTGCATATATAAAATCATCTGCAAGTTGACTATATATAACTTTTTGATTAAACGAATGGCCTGAAAAAGTTGTGTTTTTTAATTCAATTTTGGACATATCTCTTATATCAACACCGATAAGTCCGTCAGATTGATGACCATCATATCTCTGTTTGGCATGATAATTCAACAAAACATAGTCTTTTATTATTGATACTGAATTGCCGGCCTCGAAAGGTATTTTTGTTTTTGCCGAATCGTTTTCGCCCCATGGTGTTGATATTCCTACAAACCCGGTTGTTTTAATGTGTCGACCATTTTTTGAATACTTAGAGATGAAAATAGTATCCACCGTTGCATTATTACTTTCGTTTTCTTTTCCCCATACAACATAAAAATTACCATCTTCATCTGAAATGACATCACCTAGCAAAGGATATTTCATTTCAAATCGCAAATTGTTATTTGGTGTAACTATATTAAGAAAACCGTCGTCTTCATATGCATAAGCAAGCCCTTCGTCTAAATATTTAAATTGTTGTACTGAAGATACAGTTGCCCAATTTGATATACGGCTGATGCTTGTATCAGAAACATCAACACCACGTATAATTTCATATGTATCATTTTCTTCTTCGAAATAACCATAAGCTGTTTCAATATCGATATTTTCGCTCTTTTCATCCCATTCAACACTAAAATCAAGAGCCTTTCCTATATCACGGAGTTTAAAGTAATTATTATTATTTATGTTATATGCTGTCAGATTAATTGACTGTCCATCCAAATAAACTCTTGCGCTTGTTGGAACAACAACAGGCTTAGAATAATGTTTATCCTGCATCTCACCACCAACTGCTGTGTATTTTTTGCCAGAAATAAGGTCAATAGAATTAGTTTGTCCGTTCCATACGACTTCAAATTGTTTATTACTGTTGTTCAATACGTATGCAATATCACGCAATTTAAAATAATTATTACCGTCAATATTGTATGCATCAAAATACATATATTCACCGTCTACAACAACATCCGAAAATGTTTTTGTTACACGTATATCTTTTGCATAAGACCCTAAAGGCACAACATTAACCATACATAAGCATAATAAACCAATTAATAATTTTTTCATAGCTATTCCTTCTTCCCTTATATAATATGTGTCACATTTAAATATTAAAATACTTTTTAAACTTATCCAGTGCCTATAGACATATACCATTCAAATAATTTTTCCTTACTTTCTTCGAACAAAAATATATAAACGAGTATTTTGATTAATAAGCAAAAGCCGGCAAGTCAAAACTTGCCAGCTTTGGCGGAGAAGTTAAACCTTCTATTGATTATCCTAATCTTCCAAAATACACGATTAGTTTTATTGTTTATTTATGATTAACATCATATTCGAAGACATAATTCTAAATTGTCACCATTTATACTGCTTTTTATTCTTGTATATAACGGTATGTTATTATAGCCCCAGGAGAACCCATTGTTGAAAATGCAGCCTTAATTAATTGCTGATTTGAATCATAACTATATGATGCATTCATATAATTTCCACCATATGTTAAAAGTCCATCCTCATTATATTCAAAAGAACCATAGTTTCCTGATTCATTAAAATCGAATGATTCAACAAGCCACATATCATTAAATTCTACACTTCCCCCAGAACCACCTGTAACAGATGCTTTTTTGTTATCATATGAATATTGATATACCGTATTTGAACCATATTTTTCATATATTTTATTATACGAAAGCATATTTTCTTCTTCACCATATTGATAATCTTTATACACAATTGATGTTTTGTTTTTTTCAATCATATCAATTTGTGCCACTATACCATTAGAGTATGTATAAGCATATTCATAATCCGAATTAAATGAATTAAATATATATTCATAGCTGTTACCACTGATATTAATATAAAATGGCAAGAAAACACGATCATCTTTCGCCGACATACTTACCAGTTGCCCTAAACTATCAAACTGAGCTGTTCCTACAATTTCTCCGGAGTTATTTAATGCTTCAACCTTGTACGGAGTTTGATTTAATGGAGTAATTATTACATACTGTTTTTGCCCATTCCAATTTACAATACAATCAAAAGCTTCTGCAACAGCGCGAACAGGTATCATTGTTCTGTTGTTTATAAGTTGAGCTGCCACGTCAAGGCTTTTTTCAACGCCATTAATATTGATTGTATTTTTATCGATAGTAAGTGAAACTGTTTTTTCATCCTTTGTACCGGTAGCTGTTTGCGTTGAATCATCCCAACTTACAGTTGCTCCCAAGGCTTCGAAAATAGCACGCATAGGAACCAATGTTCTCCCATTAAACAATACAGGCTTCTGGTCACAATGAACAAATTTGTTGTTCAGTAGTATGCGTATCTCTTCTTTTCCTTCTATATCATCTGATACCTCAGGCACATAATTATATATCACATTTGTGTAATCGGTATTGTTACTTATATTCTTAAACTGTTCTTCAGTTCCATGATATTTTATCAAGGTATCGCTACCAGCCATACAAACTCCAAAATATTCCATACTCACTGGAACCTCAATTTCTTTTACATCGTCTAACGCATTTTGCCCGCAGCCAATCAGTCCCTCAGGCAATACAATATTTGCTAACTTTGAACATTCGCAAAATGAAAAATGGCCAATTTTTTTCAAAGATGTTGGAAGAGTAATTTGTTCCAACTGAGCGCAACCATAAAAAGCACTTTTTCCAATACTAGTCACACCTTCATCAACAATAACTTTTTTAATATTCGAGTTTCCGTGCCATGGGGATGCTTTAGACATATCCCATAAAAAACTAGGAGTGACCGGACTTATATCCCAATCATACATATCTCCTGTACCACTAATTGTGAGAACTCCGTTTTCATCCAAAACCCATGTCAAGTTATCTCCGCACTTTCCATTTTCAGCTGCAAAGATATCCATTGATACAACTGTCAAAAGAATAGACAGCACCAATAAAACGCATGTTAGTCTTTTCATCTTGTAAAACTTCCTTTCAAAATAAAATTATTATACCGCATATTTGTCAATCTTAGATATATCATTTATATCTTTTTAAAAGATATATTTTCACTTCAACTATACCCAATAAAGACCTCTTTTTTTGACATAATACATCAATAATTCTCATTAAATCAACATCAAAAAGCATCTCCACAAAAACTATTATGTATTAAGAATATACGATACATATCGTAATTATATCAAAAAGCAAAAAGGATGTCAATCAAAAGCACCTCCAATAGTTTTATATTCTGCAGAATATTTTTGTTTAGATTTCACACAAAAATTGATTTTATGACAAGTCACATTTCATTTCTTGATTCCACCTTTGATTCATTTAGCAGTTGGCTAGACCTACCTTCATTACATCGAAGGAGGATATTTTTCACCAAGCATAGCTAAATTTTTTCGAACTAACGGCATAGCCAGTGGTTTTTACTACACATACAAAAACGAGATGACACTACTTGACAGCAATATCATCTCGCTTATATCAACGAAGTTAAAATTTCTTTTAATACCCTACTACTCAACACACTTTGCAAAACACACGATTTAGTTTGATTGCAGTTCATCATACGACACTTCAAAACACCCAAATACCTATGTCGATAGGCAGGTTTCACTATATTCACATATTACACTAATTTGAATTTGGTCGAACCTCATATAATCAATGTATTAAGGTAAAATTTTTAATTCTCCAGTATACTCATAAGTATTATTAAACCAATAATTAAATCCTATTTCAACATTTTGTATTTCTGAAATATTATTCTTTGTAAATTCCTTTTTATCTATGTAAATGAAATCTTTTGCTTTTTTTCCAGCGCCTACATCAGTTACCATCGTTCCATCCACCATATATCCGTTAATCGAAATAAATTTATCATCGGAGAATAAACATATATCTTTCGAAGAATTGTTTTCTATTAAAAGATTGGCCTTAAAATAATAATAATCTCTTTCGTAATCATACTCATAGTCCAGGTATGTAATTTTTATTCCGTTTTTGTTATATATTATTTTTTCATTTGAAGGAATCTGCGTTACTTGTTGGTTTTTATCAGAGAATAATTTTACTGTATTTGTATTCTCATCCCAATCAACACCTAATCCAAGCGCATTTGAAATTCCTCTAACGGGCAAATAAGTAGTGCCGTCGATGATAAAAGGTTCCACATAATTACCATTTGCATCAGTTGGTGTAATTTCGTTGTTATCAAGAGTTATTTTTATGTTCTTATACAATAATTCTTTTAAAACAGAACCATTGGTTGCAAGCACCCCAGATGTTGTAATCATAGTTCCCAAAATAATACCAGTGATTAACCCTTTCATTTTGTATTTTATACGTCTCTCCTCTTTCTTTTGAATAATTTTTTGTTATTATAACACAAAATGCCCTTACAAAAACGTAAGGGCATTTTGTGTTTGGCGGAGAAGGAGGGATTCGAACCCTCGCGCCGCTTTCACGACCTACACCCTTAGCAGGGGCGCCTCTTCGGCCTACTTGAGTACTTCTCCATAATAAAAATTATCGCTTTGCCGAAAAACGATAAATTTGAAGTAATGCTATTAAATTTAAAAAATCAAGTTGGCGGAGAGGCAGAGATTCGAACTCTGGGTGCTTTCGCATCACTAGTTTTCAAGACTAGCTCCTTAAACCACTCGGACACCTCTCCGAACTGACAATGTGTATTATATCAAATATGCTTTACTATGTCAATACTTTTTATAGAATTTTTTCAAAATTTTTTTATTCCCTGATTTCCTGAAAATAATGTGATAAATTTTTAATCATCAAAGACAAAAGGAGGAATCATTATGAGCTATTCATACAGCTTTGTGCCCAATGATACTTATGGAGCAAAAGAAATCAATGACATTACCAAAAGGCTTGTCACCAGTGGCGTAGAAGATATATTTGAAGATGGTGTTGCATATAACGAATCACATTTAAACACTATATCTTCCACACTAGCTACAAGCGGTGTTATTCCTGAAAATAACACATCGCTAAAAGTGTCCGACAACGGAAAAACAAATAACGAGTATACTATTACTATTTCTGACGGAACAGCATTTTTTGAAAACGGCAGCACTATAACATTATATAATGGCGGAGAAACACTACCCTACACCCACGGTAAAAAGAACTATGTATATGTGCACCGAGATTTAAACTTAAACAAAAACATGCCAAAGGTAACATTAACTGAACCCGAAGGCGACTTTGTACCGCTAGCTGAAATATCAGAAGATGGCACTATAACAGACACAAGAACCTTTGCCAAAGGAAAGCTTCCCGGATACCAGAGCGATTATGACAATTCAAAGTCAATAATATCTGAAGGTGTCAGCGATGAAGTCGAAATAGACATTGGCGGAAGAAATTATGGAATGATACTTATAAACGTATATCCACACAACGATAAATCGATTAGAGGGATACCATCGTCCACCACGCTGATGGTAAACGGAGAGTTACAGTATAACATATGCAACGACGGTGGTAGCATAAAAACAAGTAATGACATTAACCATTTGTGTATAAGTTATTACACTTCTACACCGGTAGAAGGAAGCTTAGTGTTTGAAAATGATGTATTAAAAATCAAGTTGAACACTCACGGCTTTGAGAGAATATTTGACATTATAACATATTTTGCATAATTTTAGCAGTGTACATATTTATCCCAATAACATAATCCATGGATTAAATTATCCACAAGCAAAGAGTAAAGAGGTTAAGTAACTCGCTTAACCTCTTTATTCGTATTTATTATAATCTTTCAATTAAACTTGCTATTGCGTTTTCGTTATTACTTGGAAGGATAATATCCGCCTTTTCCATTGCCTTTTCAGATGCGTTAGCGACAGTTGCTCCTAGATTTGCTATTTCTATCATTTCCACATCGTTATCATTATCCCCTACTGCTATGGTTTTGGACATATCAACGCCAAGAATTTTTGCAAGCTCTTTAAGTGCTGCACCTTTTGTAACGCCTTTTTTTAGCACTTCAAAATAATTTGCTGATGATACAACCAGCTTGTACTTATCGTAAAAAGGTGTGGTTCGCATAGCTTTTTCCATTTCATATGTATAGCTTTCTTCCTGTGATGTAAGTATCTTCATAATAGGTTCATCAATTTCGGTATAATGCTTTACAAGATATGGAAGATGCTCGTCTTGACGATGCTTTTCGGTGTAATAATTTTCCCTAGAAACGTATATCTCGCTTATCGTATTTATCTCTATACCTGCATCAGGAAAATTATCATATAAATATTTTACTGCATCATACACGCCAGCGTCCAGCATATCAGTCCATATATACTCTTGCTTGCTATAATCAAATATTCCTGCACCATTTTGAACTATCATAGGTGCGTTTGGACGTATTTCATTAAAAAACATATTTACACTTTGTGGTGCTCTGCCTGTAGCAAGTGCAAAAATACCGCCTTCTTTTTTGAAATAATCTATAGCAATAAGGTTTTCTTTTGATACTCTGTGGTCACTGGTAATAAGCGTACCATCGATGTCGCTGCACAAAAGATAACCATCAAACTTTCCCATCAATACTAATCCTCCTGTTAATCATTATATTGCTGCATATACTGTGCTTTTTTTAAATTCTTCTTATCTGTATAAGTCGCTTTTAACGTACTTACAATAGATGTATCGCTACCTATAGCCTGGAGTTCTGCAGTAAGATTTGACATTATAGTGCTGACTTTTGCATCACAATTACTTTCGAGTTGCGAAAGCTCTCCAATGTGAGCTGCAATAACCGAATCGCGAAGCAAACCATTTCTTTCAGCTGGTGGATAATCGTAAAATTCCGAGCGAATTTTGCCTACAAATGCTGATAACTCTCCCTCGAATTGTGCTTCAAGAACATATAACTGGGCAACATATTTATTAACAATATTCTCTTTTTGAGTGTTTCCAGTTATAACCGATTGACTAGAATTAGAATTGGTATTTGTTTTACTTGAACTTGAATTAACGTTTGATTTATTCGAATTTGATGTTGAGTTTTTACTTACATTTATTTTATTTGTGTTCGAAGCAGGTTTAGTTATATTCGAATTATTTTGTTTGTCATTTTCTACGTTTTTTTCAACATCTGCAGTTTCATTCACCGATGAAACGTAGTTACTATTACCAGACTGTTTTCTTTCAACATCCGCTTTTTTCTCTTCAAGAAGCGTTTCTACCATTTCTTCCGCAGACAATTCACCTGATTTGATTTTTTCAGTTTCTTCTTTTGTAAGTTCTCTTACTAAGCCAACTTCCGGCATTTCCTCGTTAAGCTTTTCGGTGACAGTTTCAAGTTTCTTTGATATTTCTTCTTCATCCATACGCACTGACATAACTAGCGAATCAATATTATCCTTTTGCCATATATATACTCCGCCCAGTGCCACAACAATCAGCATTATAAATATAATTAAAATTACTACAATTCTTTTCATAATTTTCATAACGCAAAACCACCTTTTTTAATATATTACCACATTTTATAATATATTTCTACTATTTATTTGCATTTTTATTTAAAATATGTTATATTCAAATTATAAAAATAATATGTGGGGTGTTAAACTTTATGTGGAAAGAATTTAAAGAATTTGCATTCAAGGGAAATGTACTTGACATGGCAGTCGGTGTTATCATAGGTGGTGCTTTTGGAAAAATCGTTACTGCACTTGTAAACAATGTTATTATGCCGCTTTTCGGAGCAATCACCGGTGGAATGAACTTTTCCGATTGGAAATGGGTGCTTTCTCCAGCTGTAATTGATGAAGCTACCGGAGCTGTAGTTAAGGCTGAAAATGCTATTACATACGGTGTATTTATTCAAAATGTTGTAGACTTTTTGATAATTGCTTTTTCAATTTTTGTATTTATCAAACTTATTAACAACACTAAAAACAGATTTAAAAAGGCTGAAGAAGTTATCGAAGAAGCACCTGCACCTGCAGCACCAACAGAAGCTGAGCTTCTTGCAGAAATACGTGATTTACTAAAAGAGCAGGACAAACAGAGAGTATAAAGATGAAAAAACGCAAAACAGGTTATCTCAATTGAGATAACCTGTTTTTTTACCCGCTAGATAGCTTCTGCGTGTGCTACATCTACATCACCATATCCATAAACACACGTTTTAGTACATCAATAAAATCCTTTTTCCTTAAGAAAATCATAGCTTATCTTAAGACTTTCAAACGGGTCACCATCACATTTATCTTGCTCTACGAGTGCATACTTAATATCACATTTCTCGCATACTTTTATAATTTCATCCCAATCAAGATTACCCTGACCGACTTCAGCATAGCAATGGTCATTACCAACCACCTTAAGGTCTTTAAAGTGGACGCACGCAATCTTATTGTCATACTTTCTTATAATCTTTTCAGGATTTATACCTGCACAAGCAATCCAGTAAACATCAAGTATAAACTTAAAGTTATCGCACGACTCGGCTATTATATCAAACACGTATTTACCGTCAATCTTTTGGAACTCAAATGCATGGTTGTGGTACGCAAACACAAGTCCGTTTTTATTTAGTTCATTTGACACACGGGTGAATGAATCAATAAAGTTATTTATAGTTTCAATTTTTGCATTAAAGCCCGGCATAGATCCAAGTCCACATATTTTTGCACCGATTGTATTGTGAAACTCGATTTCGTTTTCAAGATTATTTAAATAATTATCTGCCGGCCTATGTGTGCATACTGCTTCAAGTCCATATTTATCAAGGATTTTCTTTATATCCTCCGCCTCAAAATCACCTATTCCCGAAAGCTGTACTGTCTTGTACCCGATCTCCGAAACCTTTTTACAAGACTCATCAAAATCTTCTATAGTTTTACAAAAATTCCTTATTGTATAGTACTGTGCACCTATTCTTTTATCCATTTTATTTACTCCTTTTTAAATAATAAACAACCTATCTCATTTTCATAATGTGGTCTTACCAAGCATCAATATGTATTCGAAGTATCCGCTACAATCTGTTTCCCCTTTTTTACTACAGTTGAATTTTTAATCTTATCCTGAAGGATATTATAAAATCTGTCGTGAGGAAAATCTTTAACATTTATAGTTTCTCCTGTCCAACCGCTAAGGTGAATAGCGTTAGAAATGGTAAGTCCGTTTACGCCCTCCTCGCCTTTTGCAAGAAGCTCTGTACCATTTAATACTGCTGAAGCAAAATTCTTCAATATACCAACGTGCTGTTCGCCGCCTGAAAAGTCAACAGGGATTTCACAATTCCAACACTCAGGCCTTCCAAATGGTAATGTATTTATCTTATTGTGTTTCCTTTCGGAAATGACATTTCTTTTAAATATGAGTTTATTATTTTCAATGACAACCTTACCCATATCGCATGCAATTTCAAGTCTGTTTGTACCCGGTGCTTCTCCTGTCGAAGTGATATACTCACCGGTTGTGCCATTATCATACTCAAAATACGCCATAACATCGTCTTCAACCTCAATATCGTAATACTTTCCAAACGATACTTTGGCAAATATTCTGTCGGGCATACCAAACATCCATTGCCACAGGTCAAGCTGATGTGGATTTTGATTGATAAGTGCACCACCACCTTCGGTTTTCCAGGTTGAACGCCATGTGCCACTGTCGTGGTAAGCCTGCGGTCTGTACCAATCGGTGATTATCCAGGTTATTCTTTTTATATGACCAAGCTCGCCTTTGTTTATCATTTCTCTTACCTTTTGATAAACTGGATTTGTACGTTGATTATACATTATTCCAAATAGCTTATCTGATTTTGCAGCAGCTTCGTTCATTTCAAGGACCTGCTTTGTATATACTCCTGCAGGCTTTTCAGTGATAACATTTAGTCCATAGTCAAATGCCATAATTGAAAGCTTTGGATGGTCATAATGCGGAACAGCTATTATTACTGTATCGCAAAGCTTACTCTCATACAAATCTTTGGCATTTTCAAACACCTTAATATCAGGATATTTCTCGTTAGCTGCTATCCTTCTTGCCTCGTCGATATCGCAAATAGCTGAAAGTTCCATATTTGGCACTTTACCGTTCATAACATTATCTGCATGGGCTGTACCCATATTACCAAATCCTATGATTCCAAGTTTTACTTTTTTCATTTTTCTACAACTCCATTTCAAATTACTTTTGTATTTTATTTAAAATATCGCATAATGCATTAAAAGCTACAGTATACGTACCCACTCCGCTTTTTGGAAGGTTTTCCATCTTATCGTCAAGTTCAAGATTTGCAAGGCCATCAAAGCTTCCAAGGTGTGGCTCAAGGCTCAAAAATCCATTGTAACCATTTTCAAAAAGTGATTTTAAGATATATTCTATATTTCCATCGCCGTAGCCGGATGGCACAACTTTAGCGTTTTCGCCTATAGCGTCCTTTATATGAACGTATTCAATATAAGGCTCTAAAAGCTTATATGCTTTCTTCGTATCCTGACCGCATTGCACAAAATTTGCAGGGTCAAAAATTGCTTTGAAATTATCGCAGTAAAGCTCGTCCATCAAATCCTTGCAACGGATAGCGGTATCTCCATATATATCTTTTTCATTTTCGTGCAGGAGCACAACGTCATTTTTTATGGCATAATCTATCATCTGTTTCAACCTGATTATAACCAAGCTTCTCTCTTCTTTTGTCCACTCCACACCATCGTGATAAAAGCTGAATATTCTTATGTACTTAGCATTAAGCATCTTAGCTGTTTTAACTACTCTTTTAAACACCTTAAAATGCTCGTCGAAATCATCTGTCAGTTTCACCTTACCTATTGGTGAACCTATTGCCGATACTTTTATGCCGTATTTATCCATCTTTTCCTTTAATATCATTACTTCATTATCATTTAATTCAGATATATTTTTACCATCAATTCCCCTTGCTTCAAAATACTTTATGCCCAGGTTGTTAAGGGTTTCAAACTGATTTACAATGCTTGTATCCATTTCGTCAGAAAATCCGGATATTTTCTCATATATCATAGTGTACTTCTCCTGTCATTTTTTAATATATTCCATCTATTTTTATGATAGCACAAATTTTACAAAAGTCCATTTATCAAATTGTGTATTTTATTGCAAATATTGCGGTTAGCAAAAAAATCCTGAGATGATATCAAATCATCTCAGAATTTTCACTACAAATACTATCGTTATATAGACAGATAATCTTAATACATTAGCACTGCGTGCAACCAACCACGCATCTTACAAGGCATGCAACTAGTGACACCACTAGTGAAAAGAACGCAAGTAATAGTCCGGTTATGATAGCACCTATTACACTTGTAGCGGCAAACGTAACACCTAAAAGAACTATTGATATTAGTATTGCACCAAGGATAGCTATCAAAAGAATAGGAAGAATACTGCACACACAACCCGTTATACCTGCGTTACGAATTGCAACGCTGGTTACAAGCGTAATAGCAAGATATACCACTGCGATACCTAAAACCACCCACAAAAAAGCCGGTGTCACAGCTATAACAGCACTAAAGGTTAAAAAGGCAGTTATAATGCCGATGATTATGCTGGCAACTATTGCAACACCAACACAACTCCATCTTGAGCAGTAATTACAATTTGAACATGTCATATCTTTCACCTCCAATGTCATTATATGTCGAATAATGGATGAAGGTGAAAAATAAAAAAAAGCCCGTCACGCATAAGTGACGAGCCAATCATGGTAATGATTATTTAAACATATTCTTTACATCGTCGATTGTAAGCATCTTTCCTGCAGATACCACTACATCGTTTACAAGCACAGCAGGAAGTGCAGGTACTTTATACTTCGCTACCTCTTCCTTTTCGGTGATGTAATCCACTTCAACATTTATGCCAAGCTCAGGCATAGCACTTTTTACTGTTTCAAACAGTTTATGACAATTTGGACAACCTGCACCAAGTACCTTTACACTTGTAACATCGCTTGTTAGAAATGTTTTAGCTTTCTTTTTGAAAATATCAAGTAATGACATAACTTTTTCTCCTTTACTCATTTATAGCTTTCTTTATAGCTTTTGCAAGCTGGTCGGGGCACGATGTACCACGTCCACCGCAGTCTATTCCCTCGAGTTTTTTTATAATATCTTCTGCCCGCATACCCTCTGCAAGACTTGCTACACCTTTTGTATTACCCATACAGCCTCGTACAAACTCTACATTTTTCACTATTCCGTCTTCTAAATCAAACGACACCGAAACCGAGCATGTACCTCTGGTATTATAAGTATATCTCATCAGTTTTTCCCTCTCCGTCTTAATATTTCATACACTAAAATTCCGCACGCAACTGATGCATTAAGCGACTCTGCTTTGCCGTAAATGGGAATTTTGACAGGAACATTGCACATACTCATAACTTCGTCTGTTATGCCGTTTGCTTCGTTACCTATAACAACCACTATGCGATTTGAATAATCTGCCTCGTAATGCGAGCATTTTGCCTCAAGGCTTCCTGCCACAAGATCATAGCCGTTACTTTTAAGCATTTTAAGTGTATCATTTTCACAGTTTTCATATACAGGCACGTTAAACATACTTGCCATAGTCGAACGGATAGTCTTTGGATTGTATATATCAACGCACGTTTTAGAAAGAAGCACTCCGTCAATACCGCCTGCATCGGCAATCCTTACGATAGTGCCGAGATTTCCCGGGTCCTGTATACCATCAAGGTAGATAAAGAAGCTTCCGTCATTAGCTCTCTTTTCATCAAATACGCGTTCGCTCATCTTGGCTACTGCCATTATACCCTGCGAATTAACTGTGGTTTTAAGCTGATTAAACAGTTTTTCGGGCATTACGGTTAAATCAAGATGTGAAAACTCTGTTGTATCAAAAGTATCTGCTACTATTATATTTTTTAGCTTTACTCCGTTTTCTATAGCGTCACGGACAAGTCTGTAGCCTTCTAAAAGGTACTCGCCTGTTTTTATGCGATATGACTTTGTTTGCAATTTTTTAATATGCTTTACCAGGCTGTTTTCCTGGCTTGTGATAGTTTGTATCATAGTTTCACCTTGTAAAAAAAGGGGCTATCTCAACAAACAAAATGCCCGTATAATAATTCGTCCTGTAGGGAATGCATTTATGCATTCCGCGGAACGGATAAATCCGTTCCCTACAACGTTTGAACAGTTATACACATTCTACGTTTATTGAGATAGCCCCTTTAGCATTCATTATTTAAGTGCTTCTTTAGCTTTTTCTACCAATGCAGTAAATGCTGCAGGGTCAGCTATAGCGATTTCAGAAAGCATCTTTCTGTTCATATCGATGTTTGCTTTCTTAAGACCGTTCATAAACTGTGAGTAGTTAGTGCCGTTAAGCTTTGCAGCTGCACTAATTCTAGTGATCCACAATTTTCTGAAATCTCTTTTCTTAAGTTTTCTACCCTTGTATGCATATACTAATGATTTCATTACCGCCTGGTTGGCAGTTCTGAATAATTTACTTTTTGCACCTCTGTAACCTTTTGCAAGTTTAAGAATCTTTTTATGTCTTCTTCTTGTAGTTACAGCGCCTTTAATTCTAGCCATTTTAAAACGCCTCCTCTAATATTATTTGTAAAGTATCAATCTCTTAATAGTTGCTGCATTTGCTTTTGAAGCATAAGCAGATTTTCTTAATCCTCTTTTTCTCTTTGTAGACTTCTTAGTAAGTATGTGACTTCTAAAAGCCTGACCTCTTTTAACCTTACCGTTTTTAGTAAGACCAAATCTTTTTGCTGCGCCTCTGTGTGTTTTAATTTTAGGCATAGTAATTTACACTCCTTCCAAATATATTTATTATTTTAATAATAATCATTATTTAGGTGCGACAACCATTGTCATATTTCTGCCTTCAAGCTTAGCCTTTTTCTCGACATTTGCAACCTCTTCGATTGCCTCGGCAAACTTTTCAAGTAAACCTTCACCGATTTGTGAATGATTAACCTCTCGGCCTCTGAATCTGACAGTTATCTTTACCTTATCACCAGATTTTAAGAATTTAATTGTCTGATTAACTTTAGTGTTAAAGTCGTGAGTATCGATAGACGGTGAAAGTCTAACCTCTTTGATATTTACTACCTTCTGGTTTTTCTTGGCTTCCTACTCACGTTTGACCTGTTCAAACTTATGCTTGCCATAGTCCATAATCTTACATACTGGTGGCTGGGCATTTGGAGAAATCATAACCAAGTCAAGCCCCGCTTCATCAGCTTTCTTTTGCGCAGTAGGAACATCTACTATGCCAAGCTGTGAGCCGTCGGCATCAATTAGTCTGACTTCTTTGCCTTTGATTTCCTCATTAATCATTAAGTCCTGTTTACTGATAATAAAGCACCTCCGTTATTTTAGCGTATAAACGCAAAAAAATAAGTGAACGCACAGACGCCCACTTATAGTAATACACATTTAATCGTATTAACCTTACTGATTCTATGATCGCAAGGTGAGAAGCGGGACTTCTGCTTTGTTTT
>JAZQHR010000009.1:0-26471 GCA_045540695.1 Clostridia bacterium
GCATCCTTTGTAGCCTGTCTTTGAGCGTCACTGAAATATGCAGGAACTGTGATAACAGCCTGGCTTACAGTTTCACCAAGATAGCTTTCTGCATCAGCTTTTAATTTCTGAAGTATCATAGCAGAGATTTCCTGTGGTGTGTACTTTTTGTCGTCTATGTCTACCTTTTTGTCAGTACCCATATCTCTTTTAATTGAGATGATAGTCTTGTCAGGGTTTGTGATTGCCTGTCTTTTAGCAACCTGACCTACAAGTCTTTCGCCTGTTTTTGTAAATGCTACTACAGAAGGAGTAGTTCTAGCACCTTCTGCGTTTGCTATAACAACCGGCTCGCCGCCTTCCATTACAGCAACACATGAGTTTGTTGTACCTAAGTCAATACCAATAATTTTAGCCATTTTTTATTTCCTCCAATTGATTTAATTAGTTTGCTACTTTTACCATACTATATCTAAGTACTTTATCTTTGTATTTGTAACCCTTTTGGAACTGCTCAACAATCGTGTTTTCTGCAATTGTTTCGTCTTCTATATGCATTACCGCGTTGTGAAGCTCAGGGTCAAATTCCTCGCCCACTGCTGTTATTTCCTCGCAGCCAAGATTTGTAAATGTATCTTGCACCTGTTTGAAAATAAGCTCCATACCTTTTTTATACTCTGCATCTGCACACTCCATTTCAAGTGCTCTTTCAAGGTTGTCAAGAAGTGGTAAGAGCTTTTCAATAGTTTCTCCAACAGAGTCTTTGTATATCGCTTCTTTTTCTTTTACTGTTCTTCTTTTGAAGTTGTCATATTCAGCAAGTATTCGTTTGTATCTGTCGTCAGTTTCCTCGCACTTTTTAAGTGTTTCCTCGTAAAGCGCTTTGTAATCAACCTCTTCGGTTTCATTTACCTCTTCCTTTACGACTTCTTCCTTATCCAGAATTTCTTCTGTTTCAGGATTTTTCTTTTCCTTTGCCATGCCTACTCTCCTATATCTGTCAAATAATTTTTAAGATTTTTTGTAATGTACTCAAGTGTCGATATTACCTTTGAATAATCCATTCTTGTAGGACCGATTACCGCTATAGCACCGTTGTATCCACCGCCCAGCGAATAGTTGGACACTACCATACTTAAATCTTTATCCTTAAGCACCGGATTATCATCACCGATATACACCTGTATTTTGTTTTCACCGTCTTTGATGGCGGATTTTATAAATTCATTTTTACCATTATCTATAAATTTTAAAAAGTCTTTCATTTTATTTACATCGTTAAATTCAGGATAGTTGAATATATTATCCGCACCGTACATAACCATATCAACGTCCTGCATATCCGAAATGGTCTTTGACAAAAATTCAAATATTGGCTCCGATATCGAATTATCAATCGGCACAATCTCCATCTCATGATTAAGATAATCTTCTGTAATAAGCGAAATATCCACTCCTGAAAATCTGTCGCACAGATAATTTGAAAGCTTTTCGGTTATAGACATATCTATACGCGTTTTAGAACGTATAGTAGTATTTTTTACCGTTCCATCATCTGCGACTATTATCATTGCAAAGCTATAATCGTCTATCCATATAAGACGTATGTTTTTTATAACAGCGCCCGAATGTGTAGGTGCTGTAACTACTGCAGGGTAGTTTGTAAGTGATGCCATCATAAGTGATAGCTCCGATACCATCTTATTTAGCTCTATATATTGCTTTTGCATTGAATATTTTATTCTCTTTATCTCATTTAGCGTAAGCCTGTATTCCTGCATAAGCTCGTTTACATACACTCTGTAGCCAAGGTACGATGGTACTCTGCCTGCAGATGTATGCGGCTTATCTAAAAAACCTTGCTCCTCAAGTAATGCCATTTCATTTCTGATAGTAGCAGGGCTTATGCCCAGGTCATACTTTTTATATATAGTAGATGACCCTACAGGTTCTGCTGTGGATATATAATCGTTTACTATAGCTTGAAGAATTTTTCGCCTTCTCTCACTTAGTTCCATATTATATCATCTCCCGTTTTAGCACTCTCACTTCCTGAGTGCTAAATATAAAATACCACTTAACTCATCCTTTGTCAAGTGGTATCTTGTAATTATTTACATTTTATTCATAATAGGTTAATAATCATATAAAATCAACCATTACAGCGTTTGACACATAGTACGCTTTTTCGGTTAAAATGAGGGCGTTTCCCTTTTTTTCGATAAAGCCGTTTTGGATATGCTTATTTAATATATCGCCATACACGTAAAATATGTCCTTGCCAAAACGCTTTTCGAATTCTATTGTATCAACACCATCTTGCAATAGCCTTAATCCAAGAATGACAAACTCAGTCATTTTGTCGGTTTCATTTAGTATTTCGCTATCGGATTTTTCATTAAAATCTTCTATATATTTATGAATATCATATTCATTTGTATATCTTGTACTATCTATATATGAAGATGCACCTGCACCCACTCCGTAATACTCGTCGCATTTCCAATATGTTGTATTATGACGTGAATAATATCCGTCTTTTGCAAAATTTGATATTTCATAGTGGATATATCCGTTTTCAGTAAGCTTATTACGAAGAAACTCATACATATCAGAAAATGTATCTTCGTCTGTATATGCATACTTTCCGCATTCAAAATCACGATAAAATGGTGTACCCTCTTCTACTTTAAGACCATAACACGATACGTGTTCAGGGTTAAGAGAAAGAATTTCATCAATGCTTTTTTCAAAGCTTTCCATTGTTTGATGTGGTATTCCAAACATTAAATCAAGGCTTACGTTATCAAAACCGCATTTCCAAACAAGTTTAAATGTTTCCTTTATATCATCGGCACTGTGAAGTCTGCCAAGAATTTTAAGCTCATCATCTATAAAGCTTTGTGCACCAAGGCTTATGCGATTGATACCAGAGTTTTTGTATGATAAAAGCTTATCAACACTTAGTGTAGCAGGATTTGCTTCGAGCGTGATTTCTGCATTTTTATATACGTTAAAGTGAGATTTTACAGCATTCATTATTTTTGCGATATTCTCCGCCTTTATAAATGAAGGCGTGCCACCGCCAAAGTAAATAGTATCTATGTCGCACTTTTCAAGCGACTTTATCTCGCGTACAAGGGCATCTGTGTAGTCGTCCTGTAAAAACAGCATATTGCCATACGAATTAAAGTCACAATAATTACATTTTCTCGCACAAAACGGGATATGTATATACAGTTTTCTAAGCAAATCTCTCACCTCGCAAAACGGAAAATGCCCGCATATACGGGCATTATTTTATCAATCAAGTTTAAGAACAGACATAAACGCCTCCTGTGGCACTTCAACAGAGCCAACCTGACGCATACGTTTCTTACCTTCCTTCTGTTTTTCAAGAAGCTTTTTCTTACGTGTTATGTCACCGCCGTAACACTTGGCAAGTACGTCTTTTCGCATTGCCTTAACTGTTTCACGCGCGATAACCTTTCCTCCTATCGCCGCCTGAATAGGTATCTCAAAAAGCTGTCTTGGAATAGACTCTTTTAATTTTTCGGCAATTCTTCTTCCACGAGCATACGCCTTTTCCTCGTGAACAATAAACGATAGTGCGTCTACTACTTCGCCATTTAGCATCATATCGAGCTTAACAAGCTTTGACCTTTCATAGCCCTTAAACTCATAGTCAAACGATGCATAACCTCTTGTACGTGATTTTAACGCATCAAAGAAATCGTATATTATCTCGTTTAGCGGAAGGTCGTATCGTAGAACAACACGTGTATCCTCGATATATTTCATATCCTTATATACGCCTCGTCTTTCCTGACAAAGCTCCATTATATTTCCTACAAATTCAGTCGGAAGCATTATAGATGCCTCAACGATAGGTTCTTCCATATATGCTATTTCCTGCATTGGAGGAAGGTTTGTAGGGTTCGCTATTTCTATAGTTTCGCCGTTTGTCTTTATTACCTTATATATTACACTCGGTGCGGTGGTTACAAGGTCAAGATTGTACTCACGCTCAAGTCTTTCCTGTATAACCTCCATGTGAAGAAGTCCTAAAAATCCGCATCTGAAACCAAAACCTAGTGCGATAGATGTTTCTGCATCAAACGAAAGTGCGGCATCGTTTAGCTGAAGCTTTTCAAGTGCATCTCGAAGGTCACCATACTTTGCACCATCTGCAGGATACACTCCCGAGAACACCATTGGGTTTACCTTCTTATAACCTGGAAGAGGCTCAGATGCTCCGTTTTCAGCCAATGTAACAGTATCACCAACCTGTGCATCGCTTACAGTTTTGATGCTTGCTGCGATATAACCTACATCGCCTGCACGAAGGCAGTCAGACTCCACCATACCCATTGGCGACAAAAAGCCAACCTCTACTACGTCAAATTCCTTGCCTGTTGCCATAAACTTGATGCGAGTATCTTTTTTAACCATACCGTCTTTTATTCTTACATACACTATTACGCCTTTGTATGAATCATAATACGAGTCAAATATAAGTGCCTTTAATGGTGCATTTTCATCACCCATTGGCGAAGGGATTTTTTCGACTACCTGCTCCAGCACTTCTTCTATACCTATACCATTTTTTGCAGAGATAAGCGGTGCATCAGCTGCTTCTATTCCTATGATATCCTCTATCTCATTTTTAACCTCGTCAGGTCTTGCACTTGGAAGGTCTATTTTATTTATTACAGGCACAAGCTCTAAATCGTGGTCCACTGCAAGATATGTGTTTGCAAGTGTCTGTGCCTCTATACCCTGTGCTGCATCAACTATAAGTATTGCACCCTCGCACGCGGCAAGGCTTCGTGAAACCTCATAGTTAAAGTCCACGTGTCCGGGAGTATCTATAAGGTTAAACGTATATTCCTGACCGTCTTTCGCTTTATACAAAAGTCTTACAGCACGTGCCTTTATAGTTATACCCTTTTCACGTTCAAGGTCCATATTGTCAAGTATCTGGTCCTGCATTTCACGCTTTGTAAGTACACCTGTCATTTCAAGCATTCTGTCGGCAAGTGTAGACTTACCATGGTCTATATGCGCTATTATGCAAAAATTTCTTATGTTATCCTGTCTGTCGTGCATATACTTTCCTCACTGTATCTTTAAAATTACTTAATTACCTATTACTCCGTTATCAAGAGCTTTTATTGCCCATGCGGAATTTATATATCTTTCGTTTGTATCAAACGCACTGCTCTTTTTAAAATCTTCAAATAAATTCTTGTAAACGTACACAGGAAGCCTTACTCCAAACGGGTTTCCATCGCCGTCAAAGAAGCAAAATTCCATTGCATCGTTATCACCATCAAATGCGGTATAAAAAACTTCCTTTATCTCGGTATCAGGATGCTCTTTTGTGTAGTTTATTGTAAAATACACCTTGCAAAATTCAACTACTCTGTCGTCAAGTCCGTCTTCAAATATAAGTATCTTTTCCTTAAGCGAATTTATGTTGTTTACCACACGAAGTGCGTAACCGTTAATAACGTCAGTATCCACCTCGTCGCCCATATCAAATACGTCGTTTCCTTCTCCACCATTTGGCAAAAGATATATCATATACCCTCTGTCAGGCTCGTGATAAAGCATATCATAAGCTACCTTAAACTTAGCTCCGCACTCAGGGCATAATTGGTCAAATATTTCGGTTGTAACCACTCTGTCACGCAACCTAGCATCGCTTGCCGCATTTATGCTTTTATACACAGTAAGCTCTATCGGAAGCCCGCAAGATGGACATTCAAAAAGTTTTTTATCTATTACAGCCATAACTTCCTCCGTTTAGAAGAATTTTTCTATATTTTCGCACACTTCCTTGTAAGACTCAGGTGTGCCGATATCTATACATTCACCGTTAAATTTATATGCGTACACATCTTTAACTTTATGAAGGTATGCAGGGAAAAATCCCGGTGCATCAGGGTTATTACCTTCATCAAGATATTTCTGTATAAGCGGAAGTGTATCTTTTTTATAAATGTATGTAGCAAAAGCGGCTATGTTTGATTTAGGATTCTGTGGTTTTTCAACAAGTGACAATACCTTTCCGTTTTCGTCAAGCTCTACGTTTGCCATACGTCTTAAATCATCAATAGAGTCTATCTCTTTTGCAAAAATAACGTCTTTGTCTATACTTTTAAAATAGTCATATCCGTCTTTAAGCTTGTAGTTAAACAGATTATCACCTGCAAGGACTATTATATCATCATCAATACCGCAAGTATTAATAGCAAAATTCATATCGCCTATAGCACCAAGCTTATTTGAATCATCAGTAGTATTATCGTCAAGAACGGTTATTTTCACACCTATATCTTTAGAGCTTTTCCATTCTACAAAAAGCTCATAAAACTTGTGGTTACTGATAACCACTATCTCATCTATCTCAGGAATGGTAATTACTTCATCTGTTATATAATCAAGTATTGCCTTATCACCGACCGGCAAAAGTGCCTTTGGTACATTAAGTGTAAGCGGATATAGTCTTGTAGCATATCCTGCAACTAACATAATAGCTTTCATAACTCAACTCTCCCTATAAACATATTTATAATATTATACAACATTTGCAAAAAATTTTCAACAGTTAAATGGTATCTGCGGGAAATATTTATTGGTTTTATGCATATAATACAAGAACATTATTTTGCATTTTTATAAGAAACGGAGGAACGCACTATGGAAGACGTTTTAGAAAATACCGCATCTCATACGAATACGGCAGATGATATCACAATTAAAATAGAAGACGTAGATGATTTTATATTTTCAGAAAACATTGGAAAAACTGTAAGTGAGCGGTGAATTTTTTTATTGACAAAGATGAACTTTAGTTGTATTCTAAAAAGTGGTAATAATTTATTTAAATGAGAGGTGAACAAAATGGACGCAGGCAGTAGTGCCGGGCCGAATAGCAAAATGAATATATTCCCAGATATGCACGCTATCTTTGCGTCTGTTTTGGGTATATAAATCATTTTTTCTATTCGTGTCCTTATTATAATCAAAGGAGATGAATAGCATGAACGAACTAACACTTTATGAAAAAGCAAGAGAGCTTTTGGAAGAGAGAAATTACACTGCTCTTAAAACTCTTTTGCTTGAACTCAATCCTGCCGATGCAGCTATTCTGTTTGAGGATTTAAGTCCCGAACATCTTATAGTTATCTTCAGACTTCTGCCAAAGGAAGAAGCTGCAGAAACATTCGTAGAAATGGATCCTGACAAGCAGGAAATACTAATAAGGTCATTTAGTGATAAAGAGCTTAAGGAAGTGCTCGACGAATTATACCTTGACGATACAGTTGACCTTATAGAAGAAATGCCGGCAAACGTGGTAAAAAGAATACTAAAACATTCTGATCCCGATGCTCGTAAAAGCATAAACGAGCTTTTAAAATATCCTAAAGACTCTGCAGGAAGCATAATGACACCTGAGTATGTAAGTTTTAAAAAGACTTTAACTGTTAAAGAGGCATTTAAGAAAATTCGTCAGGTAGGTGTCGACAAAGAAACAATATACACCTGTTATGTAACAGATGTTAACAGAAAGCTATTGGGCATAGTTACCGTTAAACAACTTCTTCTATCAGACAGCGATGCTATGATCGAAGATTTGATGGAAACAAATATCATATTTGCAAACACTCTTGAGGATAAAGAAGATGTTGCAAATAAATTTGATAAATACGACCTTCTTGCCCTTCCTGTAGTAGACAACGAGGAAAGACTTGTTGGCATCGTTACCATCGACGACGCGTTAGATGTCATTCAGGAGGAAAATACTGAGGATATCGAAAAAATCGCGGCGATGCTGCCATCAGAAAAGACGTATCTTAAAACAGGAATATTTGAAACATTTAAAAACCGTATTCCTTGGCTGCTGCTCTTAATGGTATCATCAACATTTACTGGAAAGATAATAAGCTCATTTGAAAATTCCCTCGCATCTTGCGTGATACTTACAGCATTTATACCTATGCTCATGGGTACAGGCGGTAATGCAGGCGGTCAGTCATCGGTTACTATTATCCGTAGCTTATCGCTTGGCGATGTTAAAATGGGTGATATATTAAGGATTATTTGGAAAGAACTTAGAGTTTCGATTATTTGTGCAGTGGTTTTAGCACTTGCAAACTTTGTGAAAATGATGCTCATTGACAAAGGCGATATTATAGCATCGGGGCAGGACCCTGTTATAATTTCAATTATCGTGTGCGCATCACTTGCCGCAACAGTAATACTCGCAAAAATAGTTGGATGCTCACTCCCTATCCTTGCAAAACGTGTAGGCTTTGACCCTGCCGTTATGGCAAGCCCGTTTATCACAACTGTGGTAGATGCAATATCACTTATGATATACTTTGGTATTGCAACTCAGTTTATAACATTTTAAAAATAAAAAAGCTAAACGAAATTTTCGTTTAGCTTTTTTATTTATATTACTTTATATTTTATAAGTGCGCTGCTTCTTTTGCGTGGCAATGTAATACAAAGCTTTTCATTTTTTTCATAGCTTTCATTTTTGTCTTTATCTTCATATAAAATTGTCGCATTATTGCCCACTCCGTCAAGTGTGATAGTCACACTTTCGAAAGGAGAATTACTTCTTCGAAATGCCAGTATTACACCCTCCTTTTTCTCATCATCGTGATACTGCCATATTGCCCACGATGTGTCATCAAAAGACTCTGATGCGTGATTGTAAAAATCGCAACACAAGTAATTGCTGATGCTTTTGTATTCATCTACTGCAAACTTCAGGCTTTCAAAATCAGCATCGCTCATTTCTCTGTCCATTGTGTTATAGCAAGCACTTCCCCAACTTGATGAATAAGAGCTTCTGTAAGTATATACATCTCCCTTAACCTTAGTGACACCGCCGCTAAACGGAATATATTTTGATATTCCTGAATTATGTACCTGATGCACTTCGGGGTTTCCGTTTACTGCACAAAGGTAATCAGTGCGGAAAAACGGAATTGACCTTTTTAAAGTTTCTATATCTATCCTTCTTCCACCTGCCGAACAGTTATCAATAATTAAATACGGATACTTTTCGAGCATCATATCCCAAAGTCTGTACATTCCCATTATGTGCTTAATTTCAGTTATACCTTCGCGGTTCTTTTCGTCGTGCTGGGTAAAATACAAATATGGGCATCTGTTGAAATCCTGTCGGTAGCAAGAAAGTTTTAAATTTTCTATATAATTGCACAACGTATCAAATATATAATCAAATGCCTCATCAACACCATAATTTATAAGCAAATCCACATCATTTTCACTTGATGTTAAAAACCATTCGGGATGCATAACTGTCATAGGTGTTCCCTTTACTGCACGCTCAGGTTCAAACCAAAGCATAAGATTTGCACCTGCATTTATAGCAGCATTTGAAACCTCGTAAAATCCGTCAGGGTGAGCATCGGTGTTTACTACCCAATTACCCGTTTCGTTCTCCCATCCGCTATCGTGAGGGCAATCGCTTTCGGTCTTATCGCCATACCATCCTGCATCTATCCAAATATCTTCAGCGCCTATATTGTGTGATTTCAGTTCATTTAGTCTTTTTATCATTTCGTCAGTTGAAAGTGCTCCCCAAAGTTCGAATGCTACAAGTGAATTTCGTGCCTCTTTATTATGAGATTTATGCGAAAAATACTCTTTTATAAGTTTGCGGAATTTATTATATTTATCTTCGTGTAAATAATTCATAACAAGTACAGATGATGTTCTTATTTTCTCACCATGTTTTAAGTAAAATTTCGTATGTTTCAAGCCTGTCTTAATGCTTAAACAACTATCATTTCTTTCAAAATCTGACTTCCATCCACCTGTCCAGCCAACTGCCAATATCATTCCGTCGTTTTCGGTATGTATATCAAAAAACGGCATTGTTCCATCGCTTGAACGTGAGCCATAGCTTTCAAAATGAACGTTTTCTCCTTCTAAAACATAAACGTCATCAACGGTAAACTCAACAGCGCAGTTTTTGTCGTTTTTGGCATAATTTCCATTTGAATGATCCTGTATTCCGTTCATCTTTGTAACACAAGGAAAGGCTTTTCCCGGCATATATCCGGGTTTTGAAATTTCAGGGTCAATAAATGTATAATTAATATCGCAATCATTTATTTCTGAAAAAATCTTACTATCATTATCGCTATTATTTTCAAACCACAAAACCCAGCTTTCTGCATCGTATTTATCATATTTGTCGCAAACAGCCGTTACGGATATACCTTTGTTCAACTCCAGCACATATTTATTTTCAAATTTTTCAAAATCTCTTTTGGTATACTTTTTACCATCATATTTAAAGCTAAAATTCATAAAAATTACTCCTTATAAAATACATATTAAAACAAGTGACATAAGTCCCCCTATAAATCCCACTATCTGACGCTTGGTTACCAATTCTTTAAACACAAATACAGACACAAGTGCTATAAGTATTATAGAACTTCCGTTCACAAGCGGGAAGAAAAGCTGCGTAGGTATAAGTCCCGAAAGCTTAAGATTTATGTAATTCATTACAAATGTACACACGCCACAAACAATCGCATAAAAATATTCCTTTTTTGAAAATTGAAATTTCTTACCTGTGCGTTTTGACATTACGCCGGAAAACAAAAAAGAAACAAAAAAAGCTGTCGCTAAAAAAAGCAAAAGTTCATTTTTATAAACAGATGTCTGATGAATTTTTTGCAAAATTCCTATTAATCCCTGAAGAACAAATGCCGGTACTATAGCTGCTCCCCACCCCTTTTGAAAGATAGAATTTTCGTCCTTTTTTAGTGATACATAAATAAAGAATATTAAAAGCAAAATAGCAAATGCTTTCCCCACGCTAAAGTTCTCTCCGAAAAAAAGTGCTCCAGACATCGCGGGAATAATCATTGACGACGATGTTATAAGTGATGTTATATGCATTGGACCTTTGGCTAACGCAACAAGCTTATAATAGCTCGAAAGCAGAGTTACAATACCAAATACAAGTCCAAGAATTATTGAATAAAAAGAAAAGCTATCACGAAGTGCAAGAATTACAAAAATTAAAAAAGACACAAAATACAAAAGTGAATTGTAGTAAAATCTATCCGAGCTGTCTTTTATAAAATTTTTACCTGCACTGTTAAAAAGGCTGTTTTGAACAACCATAGAAAGCATTGATATTGTTAGTAATAAATATGTCATACTTTATCCCCCAAACACATATTTTAGTCACAAAGATGAATATTGCTTTTAAACACTATTTGAACATCTGTATAAATAATCTTATCAGGCTTATTACCATTTATGAGGTACATTGCAAGTGCCTCAAATGCCTTTTTCATCTGTGCGGTTACATTCTGATAAATTGTAGCCGATATCACGCCTTGACTGATATAGTCAAATATGGCATCGTAGGTATCAAATGTTACAAGAATTATATCTATATCGTTTTCCTTTACATATTCACAAAGCGGAGCCGATATACCGCTTGTAATGTATATAGCATCTATGCTCCCTCTGTGTTTTTTCATTAACATTGGAAGCAGCTTTTCGAAATACTCCCTGTCATCTTTCATATCGATGCATTCTTTCAGCGTAAGTCCATTATCCTTGCACGCCTTTTCAAATGCCGTTTGCGAGTTTTTGTGCAATTTACTTTCTGTATTTCCTGTAAACAACAGCACATTTTTACGGGCGTTATATTTAAGACAATTGCATATAAAATCAGCGGCAATATCCGCTGCAAGCTTTTCATCGTGCTTTGATATACAAAGTCCGTCTATTTCTTCATTTGTTGACTGAACCTGAACTATATTTGGCTTGATTTTTTTATATTCTTCTATATATTTTTTGTATTTTTCGTGTCCCATTCCACCTATGATAAGTCCGTCATATTCCAAATATTTATCAAGAGCATTTTTGAAGTTGGTTTCGTTATCGTTTGCGGAATCTGTCACCGTAACGTCATATTCTATTTTGTAATCCTTAAGCCCTGTGTACGCCTTCTCGATACCCGAAAGCATCTTCTGTGCGTTTATATCAAACGAACCATTTATGATAGCACCTATTTTAATTGATTTCATAGACAATCTTGACGCAAAGGAATTTGGAACAAAGCCATACTTTTGTGCTGCCTCAAGAATTATCTTTCGCTTATCTTCTCTTACATTTCCGTTTGGATTGAGTGCTCGGCTTATCATTGACGGCGTCATATTAAGCTCTTTAGCTAACTGATATATTGTCATTTTAGACATAAATTCACCTCAAATTGCAATCGGTTGCAATTATTATATCATCGGATTTTAGTTTTGTCAATAAAAAAAGGGACTGTTTCAATAATCATAACATATGAATAAAATCAGCAATAATTTTTGCAAGGAACGCATTTATGCGCTTAGCGGAACGGATAAATACATTCCCTACGATTTATATTGTATAATTATTCGAATTATCTGATTATTGAAACAGTCCCTTTTTTATTGTTATTATCAGCCTTTTAGAGCAATTCCTTCTTTTTCAAGGGTTGCTATAATTCCGTCTGTTACTACTGCAACTTCTTCTTTTGTAAGAGTTCTTTCTGGATGTGAGAACACCATTCTAATAGTAATTGATTTACCATTTTCGTCCTCATAAACGTCTGTAACACTTACGTTTTTGATAAGCTCACAGTTTGCATTTTTAATAGCCTCGCCTATCGGTGCATACTTATCAGTAACAAATGATAGGTCAATTTCCATTTCAGGGAAACGAGAAGGCTCTTGATAAGTGATGCTTGCATTTTCAATGTTTGCAAATTCTGTCATATCAATCTCGGCATATACGATGTTTGCCTTTTTGTCGATTTTCTTTGAAACAACAGAATTTACTATACCCATCTCACCTATCTTTTTACCTGCCAAGTATATTGCATTTAGGTTCTTTGGATGCTGATAAGAATGAGTGCTTTCCATCTTTTCAAACGTAAGTGCTTCATGTTTTAAATCATCTGCCAATACTGCAAGTATATCGCGAAGCTCGAAGTATACGCTCTGCATATCTTTAAGCTTTGAATATAGAGTAATGCAAAGCTTCTTTCTCTCGTTGCAAAGGTTATCTTCTTTAAGACCTTCCACTACTCTGCCTATCTCAAACACCTTAAATTCAGGTGCATAGTTAGTGTTATACTTAACCTGGCAAAGCTGTGTAGGAACGATAGACTTTCTTATTGTTTCAATGTTAGGATTTGATGCACCTGCAAGCTTGATGTTATCTTCAACCTCTATACCAAGTGCTTTGTACTCGTCATAGTACGCCCACACGTAAGAGTGTAATTCGTGCATTGAATAACGTTTTACAAGTATATCCTTTATGTTATCCTCAAGTGTTTTTTCAACTGCCTCACGTACAGGGTAAAGTGGAGCTGATGCTGTATGAATATCAAAGTTGTCATAACCGTAAATACGTGTGATTTCCTCGATGATGTCGGCTTTTATAGTCACGTCTTTAGTCGCTCTGTGGCTTGGAACTACAACTTTAAAGTTATCGCCTGCATTTTCAACACCAAAGCCAAGTGCAGTAAGAGTTTTAACTATTGCCTCATTTGAGATCTCGATACCTGTGTATTTGTCAACAAATTTCTTGTCAAATTCAAGGCTTATGGTATCATATTTAAATGCATACTCATCAGTAAGTGATGAAACAACCTTTACACCGCTGTCAACGTCTGTAAGAAGTTTTACAAATCTTGCGATAGCAGTGACAGTCATTTCAGGGTCAAGGCATTTTTCCTAACGCATTGACGCATCAGTTCTGTGTGCAAGCCTTACAGTAGATTTACGTATAGATGTAGCATCAAATGTAGCAGACTCAAGTGTAAGTGTAGTTGTGTCCTCTACTATCTCCGAGTCAAGACCACCCATAATACCTGCAATAGCAACAGGGTTATCGCCGTTGCATATCATAAGTGTGTTTTCGTCTATATTTCTCTTTACACCGTCAAGTGTTTCAAATTCAAACGGCTTAGAGAATCGTTTAATTCTTATCTTTTCTACTTTTCTAGAGTCGAACGCGTGCATCGGCTGACCCATTTCAAGCATTAGATAGTTTGTAAGGTCGGCAAGAAAATTGATAGATCTCATACCGCAGTAGAAAAGTCTTATACGCATATTCACAGGGCTTGTGTGAACATTTATATTTTCTACCTGAAGGCAAGAGTATCTCTGGCAAAGGCTGTCTTCAATCTTTAAATCAATCTTTGGAAGAGCGTCATATTTTGACAAATCTACTGTGTCAAGAGGCTTTAACTCTCTGCCTGCTATAGCTGCAAATTCTCTTGCTATACCATAGTGTCCCCATAGGTCAGGACGGTTGGTAAGAGATTTATTATCTACTTCAAATATAATATCGTCTATCTCATATATGCTCTTTAAATCAGTACCATTTGCCACATCGTCAGTGATATCCATTATACCTTCGTGGCTGTCGCTGATGCCAAGTTCTTTTTCAGAACAACACATACCATTTGATGTGTAGCCTGCAAGCTTTCTAGGTGTGATTTCTATCTCGCCTATTTTAGCACCAACCTTTGCAAATGCAGTTTTCATACCTACTCTAACGTTTGGCGCACCGCACACAACGTCAGTAAGCTCGCCATTACCTGCATCAACCTTTAGAAGGTGAAGCTTTTTAGATTCAGGGTGGTCTTCAACTGATTTAATCTCGGCAACAACTATGCCCGATAAGTCACTACCCTTAAAGAATATCTCATTTTCAACCTCTGCAGTTGATAGAGAAAATTTATTTATAAGTTCCATCTTATCAAGACCTGTTAGGTCAACAAAGTCTGATATCCAGTTCATAGATAAAAACATACTATTCTCCCCCTTCCTTATTCGTCAAATGTAAACTGATCTAAAGTTTTAAGATTTCCGCTGTTTAAATCACGAATATCTTTAACCTTGTACTTCATCATAGCAAGTCTTGTAAGACCAAGACCAAACGCAAAGCCTGTATACTCTTCAGGGTCGATACCGCCTGCCTTTAGCACCTCTGGGTGAATCATACCGCAAGGGCAAAGCTCTAGCCAACCAGAATGCTTACAAGAAGGGCAACCTTCGCCGCCACAGATAAGGCAGTTTATATCAAGCTCAAAACCAGGCTCGACAAATGGGAAGAAACCAGGACGAAGACGCACCTTTACATCTCTTTCAAACACCTCTGAAAGCATATTTTTCATAAAGAATATAAGGTTTGATATAGAAATGTCCTTATCAACCATTACACCTTCCATCTGGAAGAATGTGTTTTCGTGGTTGGCATCGGTTGCTTCGTTTCTAAAGCATCTGCCGGGGAATATAGCCTTAATTGGCTTACCCTCGTTTATAAGGGCGTCTTTGTATTTTTTGTAAATAGCATTCTGTGCCGCAGATGTATGCGACTTTAGAAGCAGACCATTGACAAGATAGTAAGTATGCTGCATATCTCTTGCAGGGTGATGCTTAGGGATATTTAGTGCCTCAAAGCACTCATAGTCGGTAACTATTTCAGAATAGTCCTCTACGTTAAATCCCATTGATTTAAATATCTTTTCGCACTGACGCTGAACAAGTGTGATAGGATGATATGAGCCTCTATCAAGATTTACCGGCATAGACACGTCAAATTCAGGCATTAAGCTGTTTTCACGTTCTATCTCCTTTAGCTTTATTTCCTCCTGTTTTTCAGCTATAAGGCTTGCAGCCTCGTTTTTAAGAATATTTACCGCCTGACCAAACGTTTTCTTTTCTTCGTTTGAAAGGTTTTTCATATCCTTTAAAAGTTCTGTAATACTACCCTTTTTACCGAGGTATGCTACACGTATTTCCTCAAGCTCAGGCATAGTCTGTACTTTTTCAAGCTCTGATAAAAGCTTTTCTTTAAGTTCCAATGTTTTGTCTGACATTTTTCTTATTTCCTTTCTATATAAATTTGCGAACAAAAAAGCTCGCCCCTCAAAGGGACGAGCACATATACCCGCGGTACCACCCAAATTCAGAAAAAATTTTTTTCTGCTCTTTATTATGCCAATTGCGTGTGACACACCACTCTGCTTAAGTCTTTGTTTTCGCAGAAAGCTCCAACGCTGAAATTCACTTCCCGTACTATCAAGGGTACTCACAGCCAACGATACCCAATCTCTATATGCATCATACGAGTGCTACTTACACGCCTTCATCACTTAAATGATAGGATATCATATTTTGAAAGTTTTGTCAAGGCTTTTCGGGTCGTCGAATTAATCCTCTCGCCATTTCGTGGCTCTCTCCCCTTTAGGCAAGGTGCGCCTTGCCAGTCCCTACGATGTGGATGAAAGATACTCTTCCAAAACAAGCGGAAGGAATAAATCCCTTTCCTGCGGTGGTGTTAAAATTTGCTGTTATATTTCGGAACGACACATAGGTCGTTCCCTACAGCATATTTAACATTAAATTTGCACATAAAAAATCGCCCGTATAAACGAGCGATTTTTAAAAGACATTATAGTCCAATTATTTAATTTCTGGTAGGCTTGCAGCTGCAACTGACTGACCAACTCTACGAGAGTTTTCGTCAGGGATATGAAGCTGAATCTTCTTAGCTAATTCTGGGAATTCTTTGTCAAGAACCTCTTTAGCACGAGTAAGAACTATTGAACCGCCCTCACCTGAAGTAACACGACCCATTATAAGAACGTGTTTGATATCATAGAACTCTGAATAGAATGCGATAGCATAACCGAAGTATGCACCGATTGTATCGTAAATATCTGCTGCTCTCTGGTCGTTCTGTGCCATTAAGCCCTGAACAACTTTAAGCTTTTCGGCAGGAGAAAGGTTTTCGTCAAGCTTAATACCAGCATAAGGAGCAAGCTTAATAACGCCATCCTGAGAGAAATATTTAACACCGCAGCCATAGTCGCCTGACCATTCGTCTACCATTGCGTCTTTGCAGAAGTCAACAGGAACGAATGCAAGCTCGTTAAGCCAGCCTGTGATGTTACCCTGTGGGTCAACGTATCCGCCTGCTTCTGATGTACCCATTGCTACGCCAAGTACAGCGTTGTCATTTAGGTCCATAGCACCAGCAAGAGCTGTAACATCACCATCATTTGCAACTTCAACAGGGATGTTCTCGCCTATTTCTTTTGCAACGTCAAGGTACATATTTTTAACCTTTTTATCAAAATCCTCATCACTTACTTTTAGGAAAAGTGATGCAACCATTATACGATTGTCTACGTATACGCCTGCACTTGATACACCAATAGCATCTACTCTTGGCATGTGAGATGCAGCAGTTTTCATAGCATCAAGTATTCCCTGGTAGTGGTAGTCAGGGTCTGTGTTTGTTTTAGGGAACCAAACAACTTCTTCTGAATATACGCTTTCACCATCTATAACAGCACTAACTTTTCTGTCACTACCGCCTGCATCAAAGCCGATACGGCAACCGTCTAAGTGTCTGCCTATAGGAGCTGCTGCTGATTTATCTTCAGGAGCATCCTCTATCTTACGAACCTCAACCTCAAATGGTTTTTCATATACTCTCTCCATGAAATGAACGTCGAAATCACGAAGACCGCCATCTGTGTATGCTTCTTTAATCTTATTACCGATTACTTCGCTACCAGCGATGATAACCTTGTAACCACCTGCAACCCATAGAAGAGATTTTGTCATTCTTTCTACAAAGTTGAAGTTTTCTTCATCATGGCCTGTGCCATCTAAAAATACACGTGTTTTATATGTAACAGTGTAGCCTTTATTTCTTTCTACAGCGATAACTATATCCTGTCCATTTTCTTTAGTAGCCTCACGCATATCTCTGCACACAAGTGATAGTGGCTGAAACTGTGGGTCAAGCTTTGCATTAACTTTAAGATTCATATCTGACATCTCCTTTTATAATTGTTTTTTGTACATTAAATTCACTATCTGTGATAATAATATCTGCGTCCTTGCCTACTTCGATTGAGCCTTTTTTATCAGCAAGACCGATTGTAGTAGCAGGGTTTAATGTTGCACAGTTTACACATTCCCAAAGTGGAATATTTGAATTTGTATAAACGTTCCATACGCCTTTGTTTAATGGAAGAACGCTACCTGCAACTGTACCGTCTTCAAGTCGGCAAACTATATCGTTGTATATAATCTTTGTACCGCCAAGCGTATATTCACCATATGGAAGTCCACCTGCAGGAAGACAGTCTGTGATAAAGCATAGCTTTCTGCCTTTTAGTTTCCAGAGCATATCGTAGAAGCACGCATTTACGTGGAAGGTATCAACTATTACCTCGCAGCTTACATCTGAATTTAATGCTGCTGTTACAACGCCAGGTGCTCTGTGAGCAAGAGGAGTCATTGCATTAAATAAATGTGTTACGTGTTTAACACCGTTTTCTGTACTCTTCATAGCTGTATCATAATCAGCAGAAGTGTGTCCCATTGATATAACAACGTCTGTATCTCTGTTTATTTTTCTAATCTCAGTAAATGTTTCATCGTCTTCTTCAGGAGCAAGAGTTATTATTTTAATAACATCTGCATATTCCTTAACAAATTCTGCGTCAGGCTTTAGTATGTGTCTTGGGTCCTGAGCACCTTTTTTAGCTTCACTTATAAATGGTCCTTCAGCATGACAACCAAGTATCTGGCTTCCGTTCCATGACTTACTTTCATCTTTAAGGTTTCTTATAACCTCAAGTGCTTTTTTAATAACCTTCATATCAACAGTCATAGTAGTTGGAAGATAACCTGTTACGCCGTTTTTAACAATACCGGCAGATATAGTTCTGATGCTTTCCTCTTCGCCGTCGCAGACATCTTTTCCAAGGTAACCGTGAATGTGCAAATCTATAAGGCCGGGAGAAACATATCCACCATTTGCATCAATTATTTCGGCATTTTCAGGAACTTTGTCTGTAGGAACTATCGCTTCAACAACATCCGAATACAAAACCGCTGAATTTCCAATAATTCTGTCTTTTAAAATGATTTTTCCGTTTATTATTGCTTTCATTTTTCACTCTCCTAAAATTCATATTTCTCCGCATTTTAATTTTGCACTTTTATTATAACATTTCAAACTACAAAATGCAACATTTAATTTAAAAAAATATTAAATATATCATTTTTTAATATTTTGGTTACTATAAAAAGTAGCTTAAATATTAAAACGCCGCAATCACACTGATTGAGGCGTTTTTATAAAGCTTATTCTATTATTGATTATTGGCAAATTCTTCAGCAAGCGAAAGCGCATCATCTATATTTCCAACGAAATACTTATCGCCTACCATATCATAAAAGCCTGCTTTTTTCATTACTTCCATAGGCTGTTCATTTGCATGCGAGAATATTACTGTAATACCACTCTTTTCGCAGTATTTGTATACCTCTGTAAGTGTATGAAGAGCTGACACGTCAAGTGAAGGGATATTTCTCATACGAATGATAATTACCTTTGTTTCGGTTGCTATCTCTATTCCTGATATCTTGTCAGATGTAGCAAAGAACATTGGTCCGTCTATTTCAAACACTTCTGTTTTTGGCGGAATTTCTTTATATCTACCTTTATCGGTAGACTCAACCTCTTTTGTCCATGTGCGGACATTTGTAACGTCACTCATACTCTTTAAGAATAAAAACGCTGTTACTATCATACCAAATTCTATCGCTACAACAAGGTCAAATACTACTGTAAGCACAAATGTAAGCACAAGCACAAGTATGTCGCCCTTCGGTGCGGTTTTGCATATACCAACAAACTCTCTCCACTCACACATATTGTATGCAACCATAAATAGTATTGCTGCTATAATTGGCATAGGAATCCACGCAGCATACGGCATAAGCACTACAAGTATAAGTAGTAGTACTAGTGCGTGAACTATCCCTGCTACAGGTGTTCTTCCGCCGTTTTTAACATTTGCTGCTGTTCTTGCTATAGCACCGGTTGCAGGGATACCACCAAATAGTCCTGAGAATATATTACCTGCACCCTGAGCTATAAGTTCGGTATTTGAATTGTGCTTATCGTTTATCATACCGTCAGATACCACGCAAGATAAAAGCGACTCGATACCTGCAAGTATTGCTATAGTAAACGCACTTGGCACAAGCTGTCTTACTGTATCAAAATCAAACGAAGGTATAGAAAACTTTGGTGCAGATGCTGATATTTCATACAAATCACCAATAGTATTTACAGGAATGTTAAGTGCCTTAACCATAACCACACCTACCACAACTGCAATAAGTGAGCCTGGAATTTTCTTGCTTATCTTTGGCCATACGATAAGTATTAAAAGTCCCACAAGACCTACTATAATACTATAGAAATTCACAGTACCGATATTATTTACAACGGCAGATACCTTTTCCATAGTTTCTACGTTATGTGTGCCGGCTGGATATGTAAGCCCCATAAAGTCCTTAAGCTGACCTATAACTATGGTAAGCGCTATACCCGATGTAAAGCCGGTAGTGATAGTACGTGGTATATACTTTATAAGTGTACCAAAACGGCATATACCCATTATAATAAGTATAATACCTGCCATAATGGTAGCTACCACAAGTCCGCTTGTGCCATACACAGCAACTATACCTGCTACTATGGTTGCAAATGCGGCTGTTGGTCCTGATATATTTACATTACTACCACCTAAAAATGATATAACAAATCCTGCAACGATAGCAGTATAAAGTCCCTTTTCGGGTGCAACGCCCGATGCAATCGCTAGTGCGATAGATAGCGGAAGTGCGATAATTGCAACTATTATACCTGCTACAATATCAGACACAAGTTTCTTTGCACTATAATTTTTTAATCCTGAAAATAGCTTTGGTTGAAAAATCCCCATAAAATGAACTTACCTCCGTTAAGTGTTTTTCCAAGAAAGTATTTTAACACAATAATCGACAAAAATCAACACGTAAATAAAGCAATATTGTTATATAATTAAAACAATATTGTTGCTTGACAATACATATAAGATATCCTAAAATAAAGTAAAAATTAAAAATTCATATCAAAAAGGAGCTTTAATATGAAAAAACCGGAATTAAAAGATTTGACACTTCGTGAAAAAATCGGTCAGACTGCAGTATTTCGTCATTTACTTCTTGGTGAAATAACAGACATAGCCGATTATTTTACAAAAAATCCAATCGGAGCTACCTGGCCGCTTGAGCATCCGAAAGAAATATACAAGGTTATAGAAACCAAGCTTGGAAATCCAAATCTTGAAGGAAAAAAAGAAAATTTTAACATAGACTACACAAACACAATAAACAAATATATGCGTATACCAGTTTTGCCTGTTATGGACGCTGCAAACGGTGTCAATCCAAATATATACAAGGGACACGCAGAGCTACCAAATTTTATAAGTCTTGGAGCGACCAAAAATCCTGAATATGCATATCGATACGGAAAATACATTGCGGAGGATTTTAAATCGATTGGTTACAACTGGATATGGAGTCCTGTAGCAGATAACAGTGGTGCTTTTCGTGATTTAAGACATTGTTCATCTGACTACGAAAACAACATAAAAATCCTTACAGCCTTTATCAACGGCGTACACGATGCCGGTGTTCTTGCTTGTGCAAAACATTTCCCGGGTCCAGATCCATATGATGAGAGAAATTCACATTTTTGCACTGCATCGTATGCTCAAAGCTTTAAGCATTGGGAAAAGACACAGATGAGAGAATTTCAGGCCTGTATTGATGCAGGTGTTGACAGTATAATGGTTTCCCACTTTACATTTAAGGCTGTTGATGATACACGCGTAAACGGCGCACTACTTCCTTGTACTCTTTCGCACAAGGTTGTTACAGGTCTTATAAAAGAAAAAATGGGATTTAAAGGCGTAGTCCTTACTGATGATGCCGATATGAAAGCGTTAAGAACTATGTATCCGCCTGAAAAACTTTATGTAGAAGTTTTGCGTGCAGGTATTGACATGGTACTTGGTCCTGAAATACTTAATTATGTTGATGTTATTGAACAAGCGGTACTTAGCGGTGATTTGCCTGAAAGTCGTATTGATGATGCGTGCCAGAGAGTGCTAGACATGAAAGAAAAATGCGGACTTTTCGAGCAGGGTGAAATCCCATATCCTACTGACGAGAAGCGAAACGAGATAATCGAAAAAATCAATGAACTTTCAAAAGATATTGCCCAGCATAGTATGACTCTATGTGCAAACCACAGAAGTTTCTTGCCACTAAAAAAGGAAAACATCAAAAAAGTAAAAATCGTATACATAGGCTACTGCGAAATCGAAAACAATGACTACTGCTTTGAAAATTTAAAATATGCTAAAGAAGAATTCAAACGATATGGCGCTGAATGTGATATTCAGTTTGGATTTGAGAAAAAAGATAACGAAACATTAAATCAATACGATTTGATTATCTACGCAACACACATAGGATTTCACGCTCCTGCAGGTGCCAGAGCTTTTGTCCTGAACGAATGTCATATGATGCGTCAGATAATGATTGAATGCACTGAAAAATCTCTTGGCGTATCGTTTGGAGATCCGGATATATACTTTAACTACTTCACAGCAGCACATACATTTATAAACGCTTACAGTTATACCCCTGAAACAATGGTTGCATTTGTAAAAGGTTTATACGGTGAGGTTGAATTTACTGATTATTCTCCATTCCCGTTAAATCCAATAACCCGAACAAACGAAGTTTTTGAATAATATTATTAAAGGGCATCGAAAGATGTCCTTTTTTGTACGGAAAATTTGGTTTTATACCTTGAAATTATATATATTTTGTTATATAATATTTAATTGTGATAGAAAATATAATGAGGTGTTTAAAAATGGCAGTGATAGGTTTTGACAATGAAAAATATCTGCATATGCAATCGGAGCATATCAGGGAAAGAATTGCGCAGTTTGGCGGCAAACTATATCTGGAGTTTGGCGGCAAACTTTTTGACGACTATCACGCATCAAGAGTTCTACCAGGATTTGAGCCAGACAGTAAACTTAAAATGCTTCTTCAACTTAAGGACAGAGTTGAAATAGTTATAGCTATAAATGCCTCAGATATAGAAAAGAATAAGCAAAGAAGTGACCTTGGCATCACATACGATGTTGAAACCATAAGACTTATAGACTGTTTCAGAAAGATTGGACTTTACGTTGGAAGCGTTGTACTTACACGTTTTAACGGACAAACAAGTGCTATTGCATTTCAAAAGAGACTTGAACAGCTTGGAGTAAAGGTATACAGACATTACAACATTGATGGTTATCCGTCGGATATAGCTAAGATCGTAAGCGATGACGGATACGGCAAAAACGAATATATAGAAACCACCAAAGAGCTTGTGGTTGTGACTGCTCCGGGACCGGGAAGCGGAAAAATGGCAACTTGCCTTTCTCAGCTTTATCACGAACACAAAAGAGGTATTCAGTCGGGTTATGCAAAGTTTGAAACATTCCCTATATGGAACCTATCTCTCACCCACCCTGTAAATCTTGCTTACGAAGCTGCAACTGCAGATTTAAATGACGTAAATATGATTGACCCGTTCCACTTAGATGCGTACGGCACCACTACGGTAAACTACAACCGTGATGTTGAGATATTCCCTGTAGTAAATGCAATGCTTGAAAAAATACTTGGTACTTGTCCATATAAATCACCTACTGATATGGGTGTAAATATGGCAGGAAACTGTATAATAGATGATGAAGCAACAAAAGAGGCTTCCAGACAAGAAATACTTCGCAGATACTACACAGCACTTTGCGATTACAAAAAAGGTAAGCTTGCAGATGATGTTGTACCAAAGCTTGAGCTTCTTATGAGCAAGGCAGGTGTTAAACCATCAGAGAGAAAAGTTATCGCACCTGCAATGGACAGAGCAGCTGTGACGGGCACACCTTGCACAGCACTTGAGCTTCCAAATGGTGAAATCGTCACAGGAAAAACAAGTGACCTTCTAGGAGCATCTGCTGCACTTTTGTTAAACTCACTTAAAAAGTTGGCTGACCTTGATGACAGTATACATCTTATATCGCCAAGTATTATCGAGCCTATACAAAAGCTTAAGACAAATCATTTTGGTAACAGAAATCCACGTCTTCACACAGACGAAATACTTATAGCACTTTCAATTTGTGCAGCAACTGACAAAAATGCTGAACTCGCTATGGAACAGCTTTCAAAGCTTCGTGGTTGCGAAGTCCATTCAACAGTTATACTTTCGTCAATAGATGCAAAAGTATTTAAAAGACTAGGCATTAACCTAACTTGTGAGCCAGTATATCAGGAAAAGAAAAATTAACATTAAAAGCATATCGCTAAAGCGATATGCTTTTTTTATTCTATCATAAGTTTATCTGCAAACAGCTTTACAACGTTTGATGTTGACTTATTTACATACATATACGAATTACGGTATATTCCTTCGTTTATCCTAAGAAGCTTTATATCATCGGTAACCTGTTTCTTCCACGATAATGACGGAAACAGCGCTACACCAAGTCCCATTTTAAGATATTTGCACACAAAATGCGGGTCTTCTGTTTCTATCGCTATATCAGGAGATGAATTTATCTTTTTAAATACTCCGTCCAGCAAATCTCTTATACTGCTTCCTTTTGGCATACTTATAAATTTATCATCCTTAATATCCTTTAGCTTAACACTGTTTTGCTTTGACATATAACTGTCTTTATGCACAGCAAGAAATATTTCCTCGTGCACAAAATCTCTGGTTTCGTACTTTTCATCTTCAATAATTCTGTCAGAGATTATTACATCAAAATTGCCATACGATTCAAAATCAAAATATCCATTATGCGTTATGCTGAATGTAGCATTTGGATATTCCGATTTAAATTTTGCAATAGCATCTGTCACACGGCTTCTGTTTGTTAAAATAAGCAGCTTTATTTCCCCTGACAGAGTCGAAAGACGATTTAAAATATCTATTCTGGCTTTGTTAATTTCTTTTTCAGATGTGTCTATAGCACGAAGAAAAATTTTACCATTTTCATTTAATTTAAGCGTATTTGCTCCTCTGTCAAACAGTTTTACGCCTAGCTCCGTTTCAAGTTTCTTTATAGAAGCAGACACACTTGAAGGCGGAACCATAAACTTATGTGCCGTATGTGATATATTTTCGCTTTTTGCAGTATACTGAAAATATTTTAATTGCAGTATTTCCATTCGCTCACCACCATGTTTTTATATTGACATTTTAACATACTTTTGTATATTTTTCAATATATAGCAGGCATATTTTACTGTATTCTTTACGAGGTACAACACAAGTGTTATAATTAAATAAAAAACAAAGGAGGAATACAAATGAAAAAACTAGAAAATGTTTTTTATACAAGTTCAAATTCTGTTTCGCAGACAATGGACATATACCTCCCCGACTGTGAAAGCTTCCCTGTATTTATCTACTTTCATGGCGGAGGGTTTGTAGGCGGAGATAAAACAGACCCGGGTGCAATAGGTTTTTATGAACAAATGGCAAAAAAAGGCGTTGCAGTAATAACTGCGAACTATCGTATGTACCCCGAAGCAGCATACCCGGATTTTATAAAAGATGCCGCTATGGTTGTTGCGTGGGCCAAGAAAAATATGCAAGCTTATGGAAAACCAACAGCATTTTTTGTTGGTGGTTCATCAGCCGGCGGATATACCACGCAAATGCTTTGCTTTGATAAAAAATATCTTGCTATGCATAACATTGACGCAGATGAAATCGACGGATATATAATGGATGCAGGTCAACCTACCGCACATTTCAATGTACTTAAAGAAAGAGGCATCGACAGCCGTAGGGTAATCATCGACGAAGCTGCACCTTTATATCACATTGCAGGCGGAAGAAATTATCCGCCAATGATGGTTTTGGTGTCTGAAAATGATATGCAAAACCGATACGAGCAGACTCAGCTTCTTATATCAACTTTAAAACATTTTGAAGTAGATATGTCAAAGGTTGACTATAGATTTATGAAGGGCTACTCACATTGCGGATATGTACGAGAATACGACGAAAATGGCGAAAGCGCATTTGGAAAAATTGTTTATGATTTCATAAAAAATACAATTAGGAAATGAGGATGATGATTTGAAAAACGGACTTGTTTATGTACTTATCACGGCTATACTTTTTGTAACCTTCGAGCCAATAAGCAAACTTATAGCGAATGACATAACACCTTATGCAATCACATTTTGGCGATTTTTTATAGGCTCATTTGTACTTATTGTACCAGCGTTAATAAAAATGCGAAAAGAAAAAATAAAACTAACACCTAAAGATATAGGCATTATGACTGCACTTGGTGTCCTCTTTATATGCATAAGTATGTCGCTTCTTCAGGTAGCGATAAAAAAGGCTGATTCACCATCACTTATAGCTATTGTTTTTTCATCAAATTCAATTTTCACAATTTTATTTGCTAT
>JAZQHR010000010.1:0-3731 GCA_045540695.1 Clostridia bacterium
TTATCAAAAAAGCATTCGATATTCATTATTATATGGGTAACTAAATAAAAAACGGAGTAGAATTTCTACTCCGTTTTTGATTGTGAAAAATTACATATAGGGAGCACGTGTGTCGATGTATCGCTTTGATAAAGCAATATCCTATTTACAAAAATTTATTGATGTTTTACAAAATCTTACTGGATTTAGTAGAATGTGTAGACATGTTCTAATCTAAAATGATAAAATTAAAGTGTAATATTTGCAAATTTATTATATTTGCCAGTATATTATATTTTTTGGAAAGGATGATGAAAATGAAAAAATTAGCTTCATTTATGATTGCGGCTGTATTTGTGGTAACGTGTGCGCTTTCTGTTGGCATGGGAGCATACGCATTTTCTGATGAGTATGAGCCATACTATCCACATATCACCGCGGTTACACGCTCGGTTGATGAGATTTATCAGAGAATAACAGGACCTGAGCTTGAGTACGCACCAGAAGTTGAAAAGGCAATCCGCGAGATGATACAGATGTACAAGGATGTTGGTATAGACGTATCACTTGATATGGAAAATTGGCTTTGCAGTTATAGGATGATATCGGATTTTCCACAGCGTTGGTCTACCGAGACACCTATTCCGTTAGGTGAAAGCCCTGATTATTCAGGAGCATTTTCTATAGACGCACCTTGGAATAATAAAATTCCTGAAGATGCACCAAGAACTTATCTTCCAACTGCAGGATTAAGACCTTTTATGAATCTTGCGGTTGTAAAGGCAAATGTAGACTCGGGCGGTTGGGGTACAGGTATTCCGCAGATAGTATCTACATCAGCTGATCCGTACATAACAATTGCTTCAAAATATAACTATGGTAACGTAAACAAAATTTTTATGTTTCACGCAAAAGAAGATCTTCGCGATTATGTAAATAACAATCAAAATGGTGACGAACATATACAGTTTATAGACGCTGATACAAACACAGCTGTGCAGACATGGTCATCAAGAGTACAGGGCGACCCAAGAGGATACAAATTGTCGGGCGGTGCACTTCCTGATTATACAGTTAGAGGTCACGCGGCAGGTATTGAGTACAGACTTGACGGTATAGGCGCAGAAGGACAGTGTGGTGTTAATGCTGCTAATCCACCTACAAATGCGTTTACTATTAAATCAAGTGAAATAAGCTCTACTACCGAGGTGATAAACCACGCTATTGGTGGTGCTATCGGTCAGATGATAGGTGGAAGAGTATTTCCTACAGTTTCAACTGATGCAGGAACTGTAGTTAAGGACGGCAGAGGTTCAAACAGAGTATACAACATAGGCGTTGTACCTTATGGCGGTATCATTCAGCTTGACCCTGAGCTTGATTTGGATAAGCTTTATGAAGCTAAAAAGATAAGCTTCCATACATACAGAATATTAAGATGTATGCAGGAATATGGTTTTTACAACATAGACTGCTCGGGCGGTGAAGGTAAAGGTGGCATACTTCTTTATACGAGTACATATTCGAACGATTACATAAATCCTGATTTTGAAGGCTTTAACGTTCCGTACAAGGATGGAATTCAAGGTTTTGACCCTGTATGCAAAGAACTTCAGGCGTTTCTTTTGGAAGATTGGGAATGGTTTGGTTTGAAAGAGCAACCAAAACTATTTTTAACAGTTCCTGTTGTTAAATATGCTGACCTTGATGTGAATGATGATGGTGTAATAGATGTTACTGACCACGATTTAGTTGTACAGCATTCAGACGAGGAGTATACAGATGCCAATAAGCAGTATGATGTAAATCAGGATAAAGAAATCACACCTGCAGATATCGAGATTATGTATAACTATTTAAACGACCTTCCTATGCATACATTTACTTGGCACGATGTATCGTTTAAAGAAAACGACGATGTGCATGGAAGAATAGTTGTATCGGGAACAAGTAAAGTATCAAATGGCGTTACCCAGTACAGGGACGGACTAATAGTATCGTTTGGTACAGAGGCAAAACCGGGCTATGAATTTGCAGGCTGGACTGGAGATTTCGAAAAATACGGCACACAGCCCGTGGTAAAGGTGACTATGGATAGAAGCTACACCATTGGTGCTAAATACAAAAAGAAACCTGAAAAGAAGCTTATCTTTAAAGTGAATGGACCGGGTCATATAGAGCAGAGTGATAATGGTATGTCTTTTGAAGCACCAAGAGCGGTTTATGGCGAAAGAGACCTTGTAATGTTTAAGGCTGTACCGGATGAAGGTTATGAATTTCTTGGTTGGGCAGGCGATGTATCGGGATTTGCAAATCCTATGAATGTTCTTGTTGAAGAAGATATGGAAATAATTGCACTGTTTGGTAAGCCGGGATATATAGAACCATTTAATCCTGAAAACTGGGAATTTGTATCGGGACTTGAAGATGCGTATGTAGTAAATGAAGGTACAAATATTAAATTTAATTCTAACGCATTTAATACCGATAAAATGCTTGTTGCAAATAAAAACAAAGATAAACTCATAAACCTTGAAGGTGAATACTCAATCCGTGTAAAAATGAACAAGAGCGGAAATACCGGCGACCTTTTGCAAGGAAAGTTTATGTTCAACTATAAAGACGACAAAAATCACTATTACATAGCTATCGGCGGTAGCGGATTTTTTGAGTTTGGTAAGATGTATAAGGGGACACAAACTGTGCTCAAGAGTATTGAGGGATTAAACAGTACAGTTGTTAATGGCGTAGTATTTTCACCGACTATAGATTTTGAGATAATCAGAAAAGGTTCGTATATATATGTAAACGGATATAAAGATGGCGAAAAATATGAGTACTGTAAAGTTAGGGATAAATCACTTAAAGGTGGTTCGATAGCAGTAGGAAGCCGTTATAATGGAGGTTTTTATGCGTCTAATATCATTATCTCAAACAGCGTAGTAGATGCATCGGGAGCTACAGTGCAGGAGTGGTCACCAAATGGTGATACAGGACCATGGGTACCTAAGCTTCGTGAGGCAGTTGTTATTGCCGTTGACAGCGAAAAATCATACGTAAAGGGAGACTATACAACCATTACCAATGGAGTAAACCCATTCTTTGCAGATGATGGCAAGATGATATACGTGCCTGTAAGGTATGTAACAGAAAAGCTTGGCGGTAAGGTAACTTATGACCCTGCTACTGACTCTGTAGTGGCAAGCTTTGGCGATAAGTCAGGTACGTTTAAGGCATGGGAAAATGGTGCAAAAGAAGTGGATGGCACACTATATGTAACCGCTTTTGATCTTGCACAGGCTCTTGGAAAAGAGTATTTCATATACAAAAGAGTTGTATTTTTCAGTGATACTCCTGAAGTATATTCTGATGTTACAGAGCCTGAATGTCAGGAATTTATCAAAAAAGCATTCGATATTCATTATTATATGGGTAACTAAATAAAAAACGGAGTAGAATTTCTACTCCGTTTTTGTGTATAAGCAATCAAATTCCCATTTTAATGGGTTTGTGTCTATATATTCCCAAATTTTTTTGTAGTCCTCGTTACCGCGTATAATGTGGTCGTGAAATGATTTTTGCCACAATTTTTTGTTGAAATGTTTTAAAGAATGTGTATCTATACATCGAATATATTCGTTTGTTGTCATTGTTTTAAACCAACGGATTACATCCTGTAGGGAACGCCCTGTGTGGCGTTCCGTTATGACAACTATTAAATGTACGTGGTTTGGCATAACAACATATTTGTC
>JAZQHR010000011.1:0-1870 GCA_045540695.1 Clostridia bacterium
GATAGTAAGAGATTTATTTGCTTTATCAAAATCATACTCTCTTACCCATTTTTCTACTCTTTCAGGATATGCTTTAGCTATATCCATAGAAATAAATGTTTTGTCGTCTTTAATATCACATTTAACGTCTGTTGCTCTGTACTGTATTCCGTTTTTCTGTTCAACATCACCTATAACAGGAAGGTTGTGATATATACTTCTCATTGTCCATATAGTATATCTTAACTCGGAGAAAGTTTCTTTTCTGTATGTTTCTACACCTACATCGATAAAAATAGGTTTTGCATCGTTATATAGTACAAAACTGCCTGCATCGTTATGATTGTGACTTACATCATTGTGGTAACCTTTTACCGCAAACACCATACCCTTATCAAGAATATTATCAGTTCTTGATATTAAAACCTCGTTTTCAGGATACCATACGTCCTTTTTACATTCAATTTCACCACCAAATGCTTTCATTTCATTGTAAAATAAAATGTCCTCGTATATTCTGGTGGTATCATGCCAGTGTATTTTATTATATGCATCCTGCGGATTTCCTGTTTTAAAGGTGTCTTTTGCGGATAGTGCCATAGAACCTTTATCGCCTATTCTTCTTGCTGCAGGATAAAGGTGAATAAACACTTTCGATTTACTAGCTGCATCAGCATAGTTAAATGAGCTTTCGCTTGTTAGCCTTGTGGCTCCATAGAAGCGGAATATTCTATCAATTTTATCGTTATCATATATACTAAGTTTACCTTCAGAAGCCTTATACAATCTTTCAAGGCAATCATAAAGTGACAAACCCGACCTTACAAAATAAGTAGGCCCTTCTTCGCAAGCACCGTCATCTTCGAAGAAATGAAGGAAATTGTCTATAATATCTATTGATTTTTGTACGCCTTTTATCACAACGTCATCGTCTTTTTCTACAAGGAACATTGACCAAAGGATGTTTGACACGCACCATACTGCCCAGTTGTTTGATTTTTTACCTAAATCCATCCACCAGCATTCATTAGCCTCGGTAAATGGTTTAATAATGCGTCTTGTTATTTCATATTTTACCCTATCACATATCATAGGAGATATATCATTTAATACATCCTTCATTATGTATATAATCGAAGACAAACTAGCTGAAGTATCACAGGCATTAAGGTCAGTAGTGTGATAATCGTGTTCAGGAAGAAGTGTTTTTTCTTTTATATAATCTATGCGGTCGTGTCTATGAGTAGCTTTTACATGTGCCGAAAGTGCCCAAGTAGTTTCCTCACAGATAGCCCATACCAAATCAATTATATCATTTACAAATCTGCCTTTGTTTTCAAAGCACTCTGCAAGCAAAAGAATGTTTAACGCATTTCTTCTGGCAAAATACGGATCTTCGTGTGCCAATCTGTTTCCTGTTATATGAAAAGTTATAAATGAAGTAGCTTTTATAGCAGGAATATCATAGTTTAAGTATTTCTCTGCATTTGATATAGCTGTATTTTTAAATTCTGCATCAACGTTATCCCAAAAATCTCTGTCGGAAATTTTGTGCATATATTTTACATCTCTGTAATTTGCAAATAATTCTTCAACTCTTGCATTTCCTATTTTATCCCTTAACAATCCCATATTAACACCTCATGTTAATTTAAATATTTTTCATATTTACCTTCTATCAAGTAAAATAAGAACATTTTCCACCATAAAATTATATATAATCATAATATCAACTTGATTTTAACAAAGTATTTTTTCAAAGTCAGCCGCGATGGTACAAACAAACACAAATTGCAATAAATTGGTTGATTCATGCAATAAAAAAAGACATACGCGATATACGTATGTCTTTTAATGTAAGTAAAACTAAATTATTTAAGTTCAACTTTTG
>JAZQHR010000012.1:0-4288 GCA_045540695.1 Clostridia bacterium
GCGGTGGAGGGATTGTAAAAGTTTATTCATTTTACTTACATATATAAAAATAAATTTAAGGGGGAAAGTAAAAATGTTTAAAAAATCATTGTCGCTTGCAATAGTGCTATGTATGGTAATGAGCTTATTTGTTATCACACCAGTAAGTGCAGGCGCACCTGTAGTACTTGACGGCGCTACACAGGTCATTTTTGACCAGAATTTGGGTGGTTTATCTGGCGCAAACGGTGCTCCAGGATTTACCATTGAAACAGCTTCAGGTTCAGCATGGAACTATATGGACTACTTTATCATAGGAGATGGTGGTAATCGTTCTGTCACATCACCTGTTGTAGACCTTACAAATGCTGACAACTGGACTTTTTCAACAAAGCTTAGCCATTCATATAACAGCTATGACATCTATCTTGCTTACGCAAATGGAAAAGGCTACATACTACGTAACAACAGAGGTACCAAAACACTTTCTTTGTATAAAGACACTGTGACAACAGCACTTGCCTCTGTATCGTTAGACGCATATAACGTTGATACTACTATTACTGTTACATATAATAAAGCATCAAACAAACTAACTGTTAAAAACAGTAAAAACTCTAACGTTATTGAGTACATTCCTGAAGACACAGCTGACGTGCCAAACCTAAACGGTTATTTCAAGATTCAGGGTAACAGTGCTGGTGTATTCACTGTGTTTAATATGTATCTTGAAAAATTCACTGATAAAATAATTATTGACCAGTGGAAATATGACAAGACTTTTACTGCTTCAAATACACAGGCAGAGCTAGAAGCTGATGGTTTTACATTCTCGGCAGCTACTGCACCTTCGGCAAGTGGATTGAACTTCAAGAACAAGACTTTTACATTTGGTCCAAATGGGAAAGACTTTTCAGGTGATTACTATTTTGAAACAAAATTAAGCCGTAAGCAAAATTTCTATACTTTTGACTTTAACAATTCATCAGCAGGCTATTACAGAATTGAGTACGGTAGAATTCATAGTAATAGTATATATACAAGACCATGGGTAAGACTTTATAAGTATGACGCATCATCTAAAAAGACACACGTTTTAGTACATCACGATAAAACCAGCATTCCATCAGGTGTTACAAGAACCTATAAGGGTACAGTTAAAACATTAGAAGACGGTAGTGTGGATATAAATATCGGTATTTATAATGGTTCAACCTTGGAGTGCACTTTAGCATATACAGATACAGCTACCGATACTGTAGCGGTAACTACTACTACAACTACACCTGTAGTAGATGAAAATGGTGACCCTGTATATGAGGAAGATGGCGTTACTCAGAAAACAGAAACTACTACTACAACTGAATATGTAGATACTGGAGCACCTCTTACATCAGGTAAGATGAAAATAAAATCTGAATCTTCAGGCGATTCATATATGACATATCTAAAATCATATTCACTTGGCGAAGCAACCGAAGGAACACCTGTGACTTATTCGATCCCAGTTATTAATAAGACATTTTCAAGTACAGATACAGAAGCATCGATTGAAAGCGAAGGATTTACAACTAGCAAGAGTTCGGGTGTTACTACATCGTTTGCTAATAATTATTTAAAATTTAGTGGTAAAAATAATACTTTGATCTACACAAACGCTGATGCTACAAGCGGAAGTTACTCTTTTAGCACAGTGTTTAAACACGGTAACAGTTATGCTCGTGTGTATTTTAACTATAAAGATAGTTCAAACCATTATGTGTTGTACGGAGATAACTATAATTCACCAAAGGGATTGACTTTTAGAAAAGTAAGCGGTGGCAAATCATATGATTTAGGTTTTGTATCATTCCCAAATGCAAATTCCTCGGGCCGTGCACAAACAACAGTAACTGTGGATGTAACAAAAAATGATGATGGAAGTCTTGCTATTAAAGCAAAATGGTCGAATTCTGCGTTAAGCCATGAGTTCAATTATACTGATACAGACACAGATATGATAGATACTGACGGAGATGGAGTAGAAGAAACTAATACAGGAGCACCTATTATATCTGGTGCAACTCGTGTATACCAAGGATATTCAGCGTCTTATGTGTATTCATTTAGCCTAACAAAATACGAAACTGTTATGGAAGGCGGTTCTGATGGCGTTCCGGTATTTGAAGGTAAATTTACAACCGATGCAGGTGCAATAAAAGAAATCTCAAAAGACACAATCTATTTTGAATATCCAACAGCTATGCTTGGAAGCTACAAGGTGGTAGCGGCACTTTATGAAGATTACAAGATGACTGATTCAAAGGTTATCGAACCTCTTGACCTATACTCAGGTAAAGTTAAACTGTTTGATACTACAAACAGTACAGCAGAAGATATGAAAATAAGAGTGTATTTCTTCGACAACGGCGAAAACTTAAAGCTTGTTGCAGATGAAATATATGAGCTTAAATAAGAGGAGGGGATATAAATGAGAAAATTCAATAAAATTATTTCATGTGTTATTGCACTTACAATGCTTTTGTCAATGTTTTCTATGGTAACTGTATCCGCTGCTTCTTTTGACGGGCTTGCACTTACATACACATTTGCAAACAATGTAAAGGGTGTTGCAGATGGTACAGTTAAAATCACTGGCATTACTGAAGAATTACAGGCTGATATTACAAATGTTAATATTTACTGGGGTAAATCTTCTACCGAAGCACTTGACGGTTATTACAACCTAAAATACTACACAGTTCTTGGCTATTACAAAGAAGATGGAGTAACTAAAGACGAAACTGCTGCAAATTCAAGAAATACAAAGCTTGAATATGCTGATGAATCACTAACTTATGTTCTATCTGGTAATATGGCTATCCCAAATGATGCTACTCATATTATAGCAGAAGTTATCGGTACTACTGCGGGAACAAAGCAGCTTAGCGTAGAAATTCCTGCAGAAAAAAGACTTAACCTTACAGAAGATAAGCTAGAGTATGCTATGATTTGGGCTTCGGATATACATCTTAAAAAAGAAATGGCATTTGCAAATTCACGTTCGAGAAAAGCTGTTCAGAGCTCTGTTAGATTATCTGAACTTTATGGCGATAAGTTTAAAGGTATGATTATAAACGGTGATATTGCCGATACTGCTAAAGACTATGAATATGCAATGGCAGAGCAGTATTTCAGGGATTATGGAGTAGATTTCCCTGTATACTATGCAAATGGTAACCACGATACTATAATGACCTCTAATGGCGTAAGTAAATATGACGAATGTGAAAAAGCTATGCAGTATCGTTTTGATAAGCTTGAAGAGGATTTTGGTATAACTTTTGATCCGGCTGATTTCTGGTCTTACGAAACTACAATCGGCGGACATCATTATATTTTCTTTGCTTCTCCATACATAGATCAAGGTGTTGTTTTTGACTCTCGTAAGGATTGGCTTGAAGAAAAAATCTGTATGTATGAAAAGAGCGGTGAGCCAACATTCATATTTACACATTATCCTTATGCAGGTAAGCTTTCAAGAGATACTGCAGGATTTACATTTGATGCTATCCTTGAAAGACATCCTTCTGTATCGGTTATAACAAGCCATGTTCACATGGAACTTAACTCTGACTTTGTAACAACCCTTATAAATGACCCTGATACAGGTAATAACTTTATAGATACTTCTTCAATGTCTTATACAAATAACCTTAATGCTGTAACTAGATATGTTCCAGAATCAAGAGTTGTTGAAGTGTATGATGATGTTATTATCCTAAAAGCAATAGATAACTCAAATGATACTTGGATTCCTCGTGGCGAGCACATTTTAAATGTAAACGGCACAGAAAATCCGTTTGTTGGTGATTTTTCAATCAGCTCAAGTGCAGCAGAAGGCACTATGGAAGCTGGTACAGTTCTTACTGCAAAGCTAAACGGAGCAGCTATCCCAGACGGCTATACAGTTGCTTGGTACGATATGCTTGGCGCAGAACTTGGCACAGGTAATACATATACTGTAGAAACTGCAAATGCAAGCGTAAGTGCCAAAATTGTTAAAACTGATGATAATTCTTATGCTTATGCAGTTTCACGTTACATCGCACCTGTAGAAGATGATGGTGAGGTAGAAGAACCTGATACACCTTCGGTTGAAATCACAGGTGATGCTAATGTAGTATATAACGGTGAGGTTGTAAGCATATCAGGTGTGGCAGGTGCAGATTATGCAGGCAAAAATGCTACAATCGTCCTTGCACCAAAAGCTACATACACTGACCTTTCGACTGCAAAATATGTAGGTCATTGTGTTATAGATGCGAGT
>JAZQHR010000013.1:0-12904 GCA_045540695.1 Clostridia bacterium
TCCACGCCAGAGTATCTCAAGAACACTGTACCCCAGTGCACCAATTGAATATATTAGAGCATAATTCCTTGCTTTTTTCATATATTTCCCGCCTTTTTTGATGTTAGTATGCGGTTTTTAGGTGAATTTATTCTCAAAAAATGAAATTGACACACGAGAAAAACAAAGAAAAAAAGAGAAAACAGGAGAAAATCGAAGAACGTAAAAAGCAAATTAATTTTTTTTAAAAAACCTATTGACAATGTTTTGGATTTATATTACAATACTAAATGCTGTGAAATTGCTTTTTTCCCACTTAAAGCAAATTATGGCAAAAAAATTGTTTATAATAAATAGAAATATATATGGAGGAATTTTCAATGAGTACTTATATGATGAAAAGTGCTGAAGTTGACAGAAAATGGTACATTATCGATGCTGCTGATAAGCCGCTAGGTAGAGTTGCCAGCGCTGCTGCTTCTATTCTAAGAGGTAAAATAAAACCTACTTTCACACCTCACGTTGACTGCGGTGATTTCGTTATCATCATCAACGCTGACAAGGCAGTTTTAACAGGTAAAAAACTAGACCAGAAATACTACAGATATCACACAGGCTACATCGGTGGTCTAAAGGAAATCAAGTACAAACACCTTATGGCTGATAAGCCTGAAAAAGCTATGATGCTTGCAGTTAAGGGTATGCTTCCACACAACACTATCGGAAGAAACGCTCTTACAAGACTAAGAGTATATCAGGGCAGCGAGCACAACCATGCTGCACAGAAGCCTGAAATGTACACAGGTGAAATCAGATAAGGAGGAAATAAAAAATGGCTAATGCACAATTTTACGGAACAGGCAGAAGAAAAAAATCTGTTGCAAGAGTTAGACTAGTTCCAGGTACTGGCGTTATCACTATCAACGACAGAAACATTGATGATTATTTTGGACTTGAAACTTTAAAAGTTATTATCAGACAGCCACTAGTAGCTACTGATACACTTGGTAAGTTTGACGTTATATGTAAAGTAAACGGCGGTGGCTTCACAGGTCAGGCTGGCGCAATCCGTCACGGTATTGCAAGAGCACTACTTGAAGTTGAAGGCGAATTCAGACCAGCTCTTAAAGCTGAAGGTTACCTAACTCGTGACCCTCGTATGAAAGAGCGTAAGAAATACGGTCTTAAAGCTGCTCGTAGAGCTCCACAGTTCTCAAAGAGATAATTATTTTATCACATACAAAACTCCCACAGGTTATCTTGTGGGAGTTTTTTTGCAAGTATAAATAGAAGATGTCTTAATAAACATTTGCCATGTATAAACATCTGATTTATAGGAGCAAATCACAAATTACCCGTATGTCTTGCGTAAATGACGAATACGTTAAGTAATTGATGCAATTTTGGTGCAAAGCTATGAAAAAGGCTGTCTTTAACAATTATCAAGACAGCCTTTTTATTTATTTTACATCAAAAAATTTTTTAAAATTATCAGAAAGTATTGCTTTATTTTGTTCATCTGTAAGATTAAGGTTCATAAAGCGTTCAAGCTCATCAGTGTGTTTCCACATAGGGAAGTCGGTGCCAAAGAATAATTTTTCCGTGCCGAATTTTGATACTAGTTTCTTGCCTTCCTCTGCTGACATAAACGGAAGTGACGACGATGTATCATAGTATATATTTTCGTGACCCGCAAGATATTCTACCGAATCCTGCCACCTTCTGTATCCGCCAAAATGTGCGGCAAAAGCAATTTGTTTTGGGAAATCGTCAACAACCTTTCTAAGTCTTATAGGCGATGAAAAATCGTATCTGTTATCGCCTGTGTGGAAAAGCACAGGCAGTCTTCCTTCGGTTGTCTCGTATATCTTGTACGCTTTTTTATCATCAATATTAAATGTTTGAAAATCAGGGTGAAGTTTTATACCCTTCAGACCGTTATCTATACAAAACTGAACTTGCCCTTCTATATCCTCATAATCAGGATGAAGCGTGCCGAATCCAACAAACTCGGGATGCTTTTTGCACTCTTCTACTATAAAATGATTGATACTTTCCACTTGATGAGTGGTAGTGGCAGTAGAGCATACAAGGTAGTGAGTAACGCCTATTTTTCCTCCGCTTGCAAGTATTGCTTCGGAAACTCCATCACCCGAATACATTTCTATATCGTAAAATTTACCAATCGCAGACACGGCTTTTGTTGCAATTTTCTCAGGGAAAATATGTCCGTGTGCGTCGCAAATTTCATATCTGTTGATAAATTTCTTTAGCTTGTTGCTTGACATTTGTAAAACTTCCTTTTTATTAAAAATCATTAAAACAAATTATACAACAATCTTGCTGTAAAATCAAGTTTATTTTGCTAATGTTAGGTATATTTATTGACTTGCCTGAAGCGGTGTGATAAAATATTTTAAAATAAATATACACATGGAGGAATAACATGTATACTATTAAAAAAGCGCCTTATAAGATTACTGAAATAAGTGACAAGGCTTGGGATATAGCCGAAGTTGCGAAGATTGACACAATCAACTGGAAAAATGAATTCCCTTGGAAACCAAATACAAATGCCAAGCTTCTATACAGTGAATATGGACTACATATCCAGATGCAGACAGATGAAAACCCACTTGTTGCGACATATACTAAGCAGAATGATGCCGTATGTCAGGACAGCTGTATGGAATGTTTCATAAGACCTAATGCAAATGATGAAAGATATATGAACTTTGAGTTCAACGCATTTGGTACTATGTACTATGGCCTTAGATACGACAGAAACAGAAGCACAAATCCCGATGTACCAAGAGATTTTTTTGATGTAAAGACTTATGTAGAAGATGGAAAATGGACTCTTCAGTGGACTATTCCGTTTGCGTACATTGAAGAAATTTACGGTGGTCACACAGACGTTATGTACGGAAATATGTATAAATGCGGTAACCCTGTTCATTCGCATTATGTATCATATTATCCTATCGGAACAGAAAAACCTGATTTCCATTGTCCTGAATATTTTGGTGAATTCAGACTTGAAAAATAATTATTAAAATAAAAAGGCTCCCTTGTGTAAAGGGAGCTGGATTGCCATTGGCAAGACTGAGGGATTGTATTTATTTAACAACAAACCTTTCGTCACACAACGCAAGCCACCTTCCCTTATAAAGGGAAGGCTTTTTTATATTCTCTTGGAATATGCTTTGATTTTTTCTTCCTTAAACTCTTTGTATCTTCCGTCTTCGATTGCAGTACGGATGTTTGCCATAAGGTTATTGTAAAAATACAAGTTATGAAGTACACAAAGGCGCATTGCAAGCATTTCTTTTGCTTTAAAAAGATGTCTGATATATGCTCTTGAATAGTTTCTGCACGCAGGGCAGTTACAGTTTTCGTCAATAGGACGCATATCGCGTTCGTATTTTGCATTCATAAGGTTCATATAACCATTTTCAGTAAATAGATTTGCATGGCGTGCGTTTCTGCTTGCTATAACGCAGTCAAAGAAATCAACACCGCGGTCAACTGCTTCAAGTATATTTATAGGTGTGCCTACGCCCATAAGGTAACGTGGCTTATCCTCCGGTGCAAACGGAAGAACTGCATCCAAAACGTGATACATTTCTTCGTGTGTTTCGCCAACTGCAAGTCCTCCTATTGCGTAGCCGTCAAGGTCAAGCTTTGCGATTTTCTTCATATTATCTATACGAAGGTCGTCGAAGGTAGCGCCCTGGTTTATACCGAAAAGCATCTGGTTTTTATTTATGGTATCATCGAGCGAATTTAATCTTTTCATTTCAGTCTTACAGCGTTCAAGCCAACGAACTGTCATTTCGCTTGATTTTTTTGCATATTCGTACTCGGCAGGAAGTGCCACGCACTCGTCAAACGCCATTGCGATAGTCGACGCAAGGTTTGACTGAATCTGCATACTTTCCTCAGGTCCCATAAATATTTTTCTGCCGTCTATGTGCGATGAAAAATACACACCTTCTTCTTTAATCTTACGAAGCGATGCAAGCGAAAACACCTGAAAACCACCGCTATCGGTAAGGATAGGTCTGTCCCAGTTCATAAATTTATGAAGTCCGCCAAGGTCTTTTACCACCTTGTCACCAGGTCTTAGGTGAAGGTGATATGTGTTTGAAAGCTCCACCTGACAGCCGACTTCCTTTAAATCCATCGTCGACACTGCACCCTTGATAGCTGCAAGCGTACCTACGTTCATAAAAACGGGCGTCTGCACTGTTCCGTGAACTGTGTGGAACTCACCGCGTCTGGCTAAATTGTCTTTGCATAATAGTTTAAACATATAGTATATACCTCTGTGTGATATAATCGCATCTCATACGGTTTGTCGACAAGCGCCAAACCCTACACGAAAGATTTAAGATATTATTTAATAAACATTGCGTCGCCAAAGCTAAAAAATCTGTATTTTTCATCCACTGCAACTTTATAAGCATTTCTAAGGTTTTCCATACCTCCAAGTGAGCTTACAAGCATTAAAAGTGTAGACTCAGGCAGGTGAAAATTGGTTATAAGTGCGTCAACCGCTTTAAATTTATATGGCGGATAGATAAAAATATCTGTCCATCCCGTTGCACTTTTGAGTATGCCGTTATCGTCGGCAATAGTTTCAAGCACCCTTGTAGACGTGGTACCAACTGATATTATTTTACCGCCGTTTTCACGGGAATTATTTATAATTTCCGCATTTTCCTCATCTAAATGATAATACTCCGAATGCATCTTGTGGTTTGTAACATCGTCAACCTTTACAGGACGGAATGTTCCAAGTCCCACGTGGAGTGTAACATAAGCAATATTTACACCTTTTTTCTTTATTTTTTCCAAAAGCTCAGGGGTAAAATGAAGTCCTGCCGTTGGGGCAGCTGCAGATCCGTTGTGCTTTGAATACACCGTCTGATAACGTTCTTTATCGTTTAGCTTTTCGGTTATGTAAGGCGGAAGCGGCATTTCGCCAAGCTTATCGAGGACATTTTCAAATAGTCCGTCATAATAAAACTTTACAAGGCGGTTTCCGTCATTTATTGTTTCTAATATTTCTGCTTTTAATTCTCCATTTCCAAATACAAATCGTGCACCCGGCTTTGCCTTTTTACCAGGCTTTAGTATTACTTCCCATGTGTCGGTGCTTTTCTGTGTGAGAAGTAAAAATTCTATCTTTCCGCCTGTACCTTCCTTTGCTCCGTAAAGTCTTGCAGGAAGCACACGTGTATTGTTTAAAACAAGGCAATCGCCTTCATTTAAATATTCAAGTATATCTGTAAACACCTTGTGGTTTACTTCGCCTGTTTCTTTATCGACTACCATAAGGCGTGATGATGACCTGTCTGTAAGAGGTGTCTGTGCTATAAGCTCTTTTGGTAAATCATAATAAAAATCTTTTGTCTGCATTAAATGTAATCTCCTTATTCAAGATATGTGCCCGGATAGTAGTGGGCAAGTATCTGGTCGTATGTATACCCCTCTCTTGCCATTCCGCGCGCACCATTCTGGCTCATACCAATGCCATGACCATAGCCTCTTCCTTCAAACAAAAATTTGGTATTACCGTTTCCGCCTCTAAGTGTAAATAATCCGCCCGACCCGATAACGCATACATTTGCAGGTAAAAGTCCCGATGTGCTCATAAGTCCTGACAAGCTCATGGTAAGCTTTGCATCAGAACCTCTCACGCAAACTGTAGCACTGCCGCCCGAAGAGGTAACAGTATATCTCTGACTGTGCACTCCACTTCCGAAGAACGACCTTGCCTGTGATTTTTTTATATAATGTTCTCCGTATGTACCGGTAATCTTTATTTCTAACACAAATCCTGCACTATCAGCCGAAGTAACCTCAACATTTAATACATCGCCGATATCCACACCCTTATCTGCGAGGATTTGCTTAATCTCGGCTGCAGTTTTTTCAACCTTCCACGTATAATGCCCCGAAGTGGCAGGGTCCTCAAACGGATCCTCTACACCGCATAGGTATGGTATACTGGCTGTCCACACATGCGACACGTCTGCGGTATGACCACCGCTTGTAGCGAAAAAGTATGTTTGTGCAGGTTTGCCGTCATACATAAGCACCTGACCGGCAACCGCATCAACAGCATTTCTCACGCCTTCACTTTCTGCCGCTACACCGCCGTACACCTGACTGGTAGTAGTGGTACATAGGTTAAAACCATAATCAGCAAATTTGTTATAATTTGTAATGGCAAAGTTTTTCGCACATACCGCCTGAGCTTTTAGTGCTTCTATATTCCACGAAGGGCTCATTTCCTTGCCGACAACGCCATACAAATATTCCTCCATAGTTACTTTATTTATAACCGTCATATCGCTATTGTCCAAACGAAGTATCTGTATGCATCCGCGATATTCTTTCCCATTGGCGGTAATATTACCATACAGTGGTTTTATAGTAAATGTACCCATAGACGGGTCAAACACTGTAAGGTCGCCTGCAACTATAGTATAGCCTTCGCCCTTTGACACGGTAATCAGCGGATTTTCTGTCTGAACAATGGATACAAATTCGCCATTTGCCTCATAGCCTATATCCAGACCTGCATCACTTCCTACATCCACGCTGTAAACCTGGGTATTTCCAAAATACAAACCAAGCTTTATAGTGTCATAATCAGCGGCATTTGCATATAATGCATAAGACAACAATGTCAAAATCATTACAATTAAGCTTATAATCACTTTCTTTTTCATAACAAAACCTCACTCAAATCAAAAAGGTATATTATATCACGGCACTGCCGAAAATCATTACATAATCATCGGTAAAATGTACACTTTAAAAAGGCACATATATAATTAGCATAGAGCACATTATGACTTTAGTCAAGATATTTCTGCATATTTTAACACAATTTTAATCAAAATCGAGCGTGATTTTGGATATTTTTATATTGACTTATAGCACATAAAATGGTATTATTTATATATAAATTTGTAGACATTTTAAACATGTCGGTCGGTGGATTTACCGACTTTTTGTTTAATCGGGAGGTTTTGAGATTGAAAAAATATAACATTGCCATTGTTGGCGCAACAGGTATGGTTGGAAGAACATTTTTAAAGGTGCTTGAAGAGGTTAATCTTCCTGCGGAAAATTACTATCTATTTTCTTCTGCACGTTCAGCCGGTTCTAAGGTTGAATTTATGGGAAAAGAATATACTGTAGAAGAGCTTACTGAAACTTCATTTGACAGAGGTATAGACATAGCTCTATTCTCAGCAGGCGGTTCTACCAGTGAAAAATTTGCACCGATTGCAGCAGCTAAAGGCTGTGTCGTAATAGACAACTCAAGTGCTTGGAGAATGGACCCTGAAGTTCCGCTAGTAGTGCCTGAGGTAAACCCTGAAGATATTAAGTGGAACAAAGGTATCATTGCAAACCCTAACTGTTCTACTATTCAGGCTATGGTTGCATTAAAACCGCTTCATGATAAATATAAAATAAAACGTGTAGTTTACTCTACTTACCAGGCAGTATCAGGTGCAGGACTTGCCGGATGGCAGGATCTTGAAAATGGTCTTAAGGGCGAAGCTCCAAAGAAATTTCCTTACCCTATCGCAGGTAACTGTCTTCCACATATTGATTCATTCCTTCCAAACGGTTACACTAAGGAAGAAATGAAGATGGTTAACGAAACACGAAAAATCCTTGGCGATGACAACATAAAGATTACTGCTACTACAGTTCGTGTGCCTGTATTTAACGGCCACAGTGAATCTATAAACGTAGAATTTTACAACGACTACGACTTAAAAGAGCTTTTCGAAGTACTTAGAAATGCACCCGGCGTTGTAGTAGAAGATGACGTAGAAAACAACATCTACCCTCTAGCTATAAATGCTGCAGGCAAAAACGAAACTTTCGTAGGCAGAATCCGTCGTGACGAAAGTGTTGACAGTGGTGTTAACCTTTGGGTTGTTGCAGACAACATCAGAAAAGGTGCTGCCACAAATGCTGTTCAGATAGCTCAGGAGCTTATCAGACAGTGGGAAGAAAACTAATTAATTTTAGGAGGTTATGACATGAAGGAAACTCTATTTGTAGGTTCAGGTGTTGCACTTGTTACTCCGTTTCACGATAACGGCTCGGTAAACTTTGCAAAGCTTGGCGAATTACTTGAGTATCATGTTGCAAATTCCACCGATGCTATTATCATTTGTGGTACTACCGGTGAATCAGCAGCTATGTCAGACGAAGAGCATAAAGCGGTTATTAAATTTGCCGTTGAAAAGATAAACAAAAGAATACCTGTTATAGCAGGTACAGGAAGTAACGATACTGCTTATGGTATAGCGCTTTCAAAGTATGCCGAGGAAGTGGGTGCTGACGGACTTTTACTTGTTACACCTTACTACAACAAGGCTACTCAAAAAGGTCTTATAGCACACTTTACTGCTATTGCCAATGCTGTAAATATTCCTATAATATTATACAACGTTCCATCGAGAACAGGTGTAAACATTCAGCCTAAAACTTTAAAGGAACTTTCTAAAATCGACAATATAGTTGGTATTAAAGAAGCAAGTGGCGACATCGCTCAGGTCGCTGAAATGGCAATGCTTTGCCCTGATATAGCTATATATTCAGGTAATGACGATATGATAGTGCCTACTATGTCGCTTGGTGGTAAGGGTGTAATATCAGTAGTTGCACATCTTGCTCCAAAGCAGACACACGATATCGTTATGGAATATTTAAATGGCAACACTAAAAAGAGCTTAGAGCTTCAGCTTGAAATGTATGAGCTTGTAAAATCACTATTTATAGAGGTTAACCCTATTCCTGTTAAAACTGCTCTTAATATGATGGGATTAGGTGTTGGTCCGCTTCGTCTTCCTCTTTGTGAAATGGGCGAAGAAAACAAAGAAATCCTTAAAAATGCTATGAATAACTACGGCATTAAAACCATATAAAGGTTGGTAAAAACGAATGATAAATGTAATGCTTTCAGGATGCAACGGCAAGATGGGAAGAGTATTATCCTCACTTCTTGCAAACGACAGTGAAGCAAATGTAATATGCGGATTTGATATAAACACCGATGCATCGCAAGGGTATCCTGTATACGATAACCTTGATAAGGTAACAGAAAAGGTTGATGTGGTAATCGACTTTTCACATCCAAATTCACTTTCGTCTGTTATAAGTTTTTGCAAAGGCAAAAACATTCCGGTAGTGGTAGCTACAACAGGACTTTCAGACGAGCAGAAGGCTGACATAGTAAAGCTTTCGGAAAATGTTCCTGTATTTTTCACATTTAATATGTCACTTGGTATAAACCTTTTAGTAAACCTTGTAAAAAAAGCTACAAGCATACTGGAAGACAATTTTGATGTGGAAATAATAGAAAAACATCACAATCAAAAAATAGACGCACCAAGCGGTACAGCTATTATGATTGCAGATGCTATAAAGGACACTATGAGTAAAAATCCGGAGCTTGTATATGACAGACATAGTGTACGTGAAAAACGCAAGAAAAATGAAATAGGTATGCATGCTATCCGCGGCGGCACTATAGTTGGTGAGCACAGCGTAATATTTGCAGGCAAGGATGAAGTGCTTGAGATTAAGCATGAGGCACACAGCAAGGAAGTTTTTGCTGTCGGTGCTATAAAGGCTGCAAAGTTCCTTATAGGAAAAAGCGCAGGCATGTACGATATGGCAAACTTAATAGAAGAAAACTAATATTTATCAGTTTCGAAACGTATGTTTTGAAACTGATTTTTTTAGCAATATATTATAAAAGCTTTTGCGAAAATAGCAATATAATGCGATTATTTTGTGCTAAAGACAGCAATATTGTATTATTATGTTTTTGATTTTTATGTTATACTTTAGTTGTAATACGATTTTATTGCAAATAAAAGGAGAAATATTATGTTTTTCGAGTACAGAGTTTTAAGCAAAACCGGCAAAGAAAAAATTAACCTTGCAAATGCAACTATAAATATGTATGAAACAAAAAATGCATTTGTAAAAAATTATGCAGAAGAGATTAAAAATCTTGCTGACGATGCTGATGCATCAATTGTGTGCGAAAGTATCGTTATCGAGATGAGAATACCTGACGATATCAAAGCAAAGGTAAACAATTTAGGCGAGAAATACACATACAATGACGAGGCATACTACATAGAAGCAGACAAAGAAACTATCATTTACGGTGAAACAGAAAGAGCGGTTATTCACGCGCTTTCAACTGTCAAAAGACTGATTTTAGAAGGTGAACTATCACCGATAATACTTTTTGACTATCCTGCAGTATCAAGAAGAGGATACCACGCATTTATTCCCGGCAGAGAGCAGATAGCATCATTTAAAGAAATGATAGATAACATGCTCGTTTACTATAAGTACAACTACATAATATTTGAGGTTGGCGGTGCTATGGAATACAAACGCCATCCAAAAATAAACGAAGAATGGATAGAGCTTTGTAAAATCCTACTTGCCGAGTCTGGCACGGCAGACAGACTTCAGCATCACACCTTCCCATGGGCTAAAAATGCTATGCACCCCGACAACGGCGGTGGTTCATACATTACACAGGATGAATTAAAAGAGCTTATATCTTACTGCAGGGAAAGAGGACTCGATGTAATACCCGAGATTCCATCACTTGCCCATTCGGATTATATAGTACGAGCATATCCTGAAATAAACGAACGAGCAGAAGACCCATATCCCGACACTTACTGTCCGTCACATCCAAAAACTTACGAGATAATGTATGACATTATAGACGAAGTGGCAGAGGTGTTTGAAGGCACAGAGTACATAGACATTGCTCATGACGAGCTTGTTACACTATGCATTTGTGACAGATGCAAGGACAAAGACCCAGCCTCGCTTTTTGCAGAGGAAATCACAAAGCTGTATGATTATATCACTAAAAAAGGTTTTAAAGTGATGATGTACGGCGATAAGTTTACAAAGTTTTATAAAGACGGGCTTACCTGCGAGGAAGCAAATGGTGAGGGTAACATCGATGAGCTTGGTAAACCTCGTGGCGGACTTCAGGGATACGACAAGACCCATCCTGCGTATGTTCCTGCTACATACGAGGCATACAGCATGATACCAAAAGATATAGCAATCCTTGACTGGTACTGGAGCTACAACCAGTTTGATGACACATTTAAGGACAGAGATGTATTTTATGCTAACTTTAGTGCATACGGATTTAAAAATTGGAAGAATAGAATTTTCTGCGAAAATATAAAAGGTGTTTCTGCGTCAAACTGGGGCAGAAATGATTATATACACATGCAGAGAAACAACATAAACTTTACCCTTATAAGCACCGCCTATGCGTGCTGGTCTAAAGATTATGACGACGACAAAAAGCCTTTACAACTTGAAAAGTGCGTAAGAGAGCAGAACTCATATTACAGAGGTATAGTGCTTAAGGAAAGAGCGGACAAATCGTACATTGATGTGTGTCATACGACTGACTACTTTAAGCCATACCATTGGTTTTACGATGGTGATTTTGTTGTTGAAGAAGAATTTCGCTTGGGCGATTATGTGATAGAATACACCGACGGAAGCAAGGTAAATGAACCTGTTATCTACGGCAAAAACATTTCAAACAACAAGCTGGATATTACAAAGCATACGTCACTATATTTAAACGTATCGGGTGCTACTGTACCTGAAAAAATTGACGGAGATATGTACTATCACTATAGATTTGAAAATCCGCACGCGGACAAGGAGATAAAATCAATCACCTATGTATCATCGGAAAAATTTAATGAAAAAACAACTGTAAAAGAGATAAAGTATTAAAACAAGTGAGGGAGCAAAGATGTTTTTTGAGTACAGAATTTTAAACAGTGCAGGCAAAGAAAAAATCAACCTTGCAAATGCAACTATAAATATGTATGAAATAAAAAATGCATTTGTAAAAAATTATGCAGAAGAGATTAAAAATCTTGCAAATGATGCTGATGCATCAATTATGTGCGAAAGCATTGTTATCGAGGCGGGAATACCTGAAGATATCAAAGCAAAGGTAAACAATTTAGGTGAAAAATACACATATAATGACGAGGCGTACTACATAGAAGCAGGCAAAGAAACCATCATTTACGGCGAAACCGAGAGAGCAGTTTTATATGCTCTTGCGACAATAAAAAGATTTATACTTGACGACGAGCTTTTAAAGATGACATTATTTGACTACCCTGCGATAGCTAAAAGAGGTTTTCACTCTTTTGTGCCGGGCAGACAACAGCTTGATGATTACAAGAAAATGATAGACAACCTTCTTCTTTATTATAAATTTAACTTTATAATGTTTGAGGTTGGCGGTGCTATGGAATATAAACGTCATCCAAAGATAAACGAAGAATGGTCAAAGTTTTCACAGGCTATGCTAGCAGACTCGGGTATTGCTGATAAATTACAGCACTACACTTACCCTTGGAGTAAGAATGCCATTCACCCTGAAAACGGTAAAGGCTCGTTCCTTACACAGGAGGAAATGAAGGACCTTATCGCATACTGCAAGGAAAGAGGAATTGATGCTATCCCTGAAGTGCCTTCGCTTTCTCACGCAGACTATATAGTAAGAGCATACCCTGAAATAAACGAGCGTGTAGAAGACAAAGATCCTGACACTTACTGTCCGTCTAATCCAAAATCTTATGAGATAATGTATGATATTTTGGACGAGGTGACAGAGGTATTTAGCGGTACAGAATATGTTGCTATCGGCCACGATGAGCTTGTTACTATTTGTATTTGTGACAAGTGTAAGGGCAAAGACCCTGTAGACCTTTTTGTATCTGATGTTACAAAGCTTCGTGATTACATCGTGGGTAAGGGCATGAAGGTAATGATGTACGGCGATAAGTTTACAAAG
>JAZQHR010000014.1:0-1997 GCA_045540695.1 Clostridia bacterium
GTATCAACCTTAAAAGTATAATTCTGAAGACTCTGATAACCATAGTTGTAACCGCCATTGCTGTAGCCAACAGCAATAGAGTTAGCTGCACTGGCTGACGGGAAAGTGCCTGATGTATTTTTCTTAAGCACCCAATAATCGCAATACCTCGAATCACTTGCCATGTGAAGTACGATTTTGTAACCACCAACTATTACATACGGACTCCAGTTGTAACAAGACATTTTAAAGTTAAAAGTATACGAATGTCCGTCTGTGTCAAACCCATTTGCATAGGTCAACGTAGTATTTTTTCCAGCTGCTGCACGTATTGCGTCACTCGAAAAAGTATAGTTTGTATCCTTAGCGCCAGAGATTGTCCAACCGCTTGGCAATTCGGATAAGCCTGCAAAGCTAGTAGAGAACACGTCTCTTGCAGGAACGGTAACTTCCGTTTTAGCGAAAACGTTACCACACACAAACATGCTCGCAAGCATTACTATGCACAATGCAAGCGAAATAATTTTGCGTTTCATTTTTCTTCCATCCCCTCATAATATTATTTATATAAATTATATAACAAATCAGAAATAATGTCTTTGCATAATATTAAATTTTTTTTGCACAATATTAATTTTTTTTGAAATTACATACTTCTACTTATACACAGTATAGCATAAAAAAAATCAACATCTTTTATCGATATATTTCTATAAAAAATCGACATTATTGGGAAAATGGGCTACCGAAAAAAACCGATAGCCCCAAACAAAATAGGTGGGAATTAATCCTTATTCAGTTACTTCAGTAGAAATTTCAGGAATTTCTTCTCTATCGCTGTTTGATAGTGGAATAATATCTGAAAGATTTGTCCACATATATACCCTTACATAAGTTCCTTCAAGTGCAGTATCACCTGTATATGACTGAAGGTCAAAATTTTCATTAAATGCCAAGCTGTAATCTACAGGAGTAGCATTTATAAGTTTATTATTATAATCATAAGTAGCAATTACAAGCTTTGCATTAGTAGTATCGGCTAAAGCATTCTTTATAGAAAGTGAAAGCTTATTCTCTTCATCAAGAGTTGCAGTTACTTCAACAAGCTCCTGATTAGTTCTTGCAACTACTTCGTTTATGCTTACAGTAGCATTGCCAACTTTAACCATAAATACATCATTTGCAGAAACATTTTCTGCTTTAAATTTAAAGTTATAATTTCCACTCGCATCTATAACACAATGACCTACATATTTTGCAGTCGAAAGGTCAGTGTATGTAGCTTTTGGTGCAAGGACGATTGTAGCATTTTTGCCTGCATATTCTGCACCTGCTACGCCTGAAATATTTACAACTTCACCGTTGTAAACAACAGTAGCATCACCTGTGATTTCAACTGAAGGTGTATCAGGTTCTTCTACCTCACCATCATCTTCTACAGGAGCGATATAACGTGCAACGCTATAAGCGTATGAATTATCATCAGCTTTAACAATCTTTGCACTTACGCTTGCATTTGCAGTTTCAACTGTGTATGTAGTACCTGTGCCAAGCTCTGTGCCAAACATATCGTACCAAGTAACTGTATATCCGTCTGGTATAGCTGCTCCGTTTAATGTGGCAGTAAGAACTGTACCAACTTCCATAGTGCCTTCCACCGCACTTGAGCTGATTGAAAAATCACCAACAAATGGATTTTCTGTGCCGTTTACGTTTAAAATGTGCTCGCCACGAGGAATCCAAGTGTCATTTGAGTTATCTATTGCTTTTAGGATAATAACATCATCGTAAACTTCAACAACTCTTGATTCTGGAACATATCTTGTAGCAGAGTTTAAGTTGTTTGTATATGATAATGAAGCTGTATCTATAAAGTTATTACCTGTAGCAGGGTCATTTATAAGAGTTGTTACAAAGTCAGAGTTAAGTTCCATGTGAACATGGCTTGTTATAACCGATACAGAAGGATGTCTTTCAAGGATAGCATCAAATGTAAATCCTGCAGTATCTCTTGAAAG
>JAZQHR010000015.1:0-6426 GCA_045540695.1 Clostridia bacterium
TTAAGCAGTTGCGTTAGTATCCGAACCCGTTTTGGGTGCGTGTTTTTACGCCACTGCATCGTTAAAATACTCGCAAATGCGTCAGCATTAGCTGTGTTTTTGCCTCGCATTGACGCAAAAACACTGCACCGAAAATTCATAGAACCTAAAACAAGATAAAATTGTCGCTTTTTCAAGGCGGAAGGTCGAAGTAATACCGGCGTATTTTGAGACCGACAACAAAGAAAAACGGCTATTTTACTTGGTTTAGGCGGGTTCGGATACTAACGCAACTGCTTAATTCTAAAAGGTATACAGAATATATTATAACCTATTTTTGCATTTTTTGCAAGACATTTCCCAAATTCCGTGCAATATAACAAGTCGACAAAAATCGCAATCATTAACAATCTATAATATGTACTGCAAAAACCATTATAGGGGACGGCACTCTAGCATCCCGATTTACGGGTTGTCAAAGGCTCCATCCCCTACTGTGTTTTACATATATTTATCAATTACCTGCCACACATCAAGTGTTTCAAAGCCTCTTCGCCACGAAGCAACACCGGCAAGGTTGTATTTTTCCTTTAACTTCATCTTACCTTCAATAGAGTCGGCGTTTTCCATCCACATTTTGTACTCGTGTCGTCCTATATTCCAGGTGGCTACATTTTGTCCATCCTCCGCTAAATAGGTAAGATTTGCATTGTTATCGTTCGCCGTTTTTTGTGCATCCGCCATAGAAAGTGCCTTGCTGCTTACTACTTTGCCGTTTTCTGTTTTCCACATTCTCACATAAAATGGTACACCTAAAATAATCTGCGACGCATCTGCTTCTTTTAATAAGCTTGTAATGCATCCCTCTACCCAGCTAAGTCCTGCAACAGGTCCGGCTGTTTTACTGCCACTGCTGTGCTGGTCATACGCCATAAGGCACATATAGTCTGTTGATTTTGCAAGTGCATCACGGTCAAAGCACATAGACCATACAAGGCTTGTCTTTTCGTATTTGGTAACGTCTACGCTTGTTACAAGGCCGCATTCGTGCATAGCAAGGGTAACCTCTCTTACGTGGCTGGTATAAGCTGCCGCATCGGTATGATACATGTGTTCAAAGTCCATATTTATTCCGTCAAGTGCATATCTTGACACCCTGTCTATAAGGTGCATAATTGCCTTTTGACGAGAAGAAACACTATTTAAAAACTTATTTGCCGTATCGGTCTGAAAGTCTGTTCTGTACATAGCCCATATTTCAAATCCGTTTTCGTCGGCATAATCAAGATAGCTTTCAGTGGCGTTATCCGAAAAGTTTATGGTAGTTCCGCCATGCGAGTATACTCTTGGCGATGATTTATACTCACCTTTTGAATTAAGCTCAAACCACGTAGGCGAAACTATATTAACCCCCTCGGGCACGTAGTCTGGAGCTTTTTTGTAAATTTCCCACGTAAGGTTTATAGGATTATTTATGGCAAGTCTTAAATCGCTTCTGTATACCTTCCACTCGCCGTTTTTCCTAAACAAATAAAGTGTTCTATACGCTGAATAATTCTTTGCTTTAGCAGTATTTTTGTAGTTTATATTATAATTTGCATCATACACCTGATTTATCACAGCAAGGTTGTTACCAAGAAACTCTGCATTAGATGACACAAGATTAAAATCCTTTGTTACGCTAATAGAATAATCATTCATAAGTGCATTTATGTTTTCTTTGTACTCCAGTTCTTTACGTTCTGTACCGATAGCATATTCGTAAGTATAATTATAATTTTCAAGATGCTTTATATCTCCACCCGACGGAGAATTGCCATGCACCTTCAAAAAACGCACTAAAATGCTTGTTGACTCGGCGCGTGTGGCATTTAAATAAGGTCTGAATGTATTGTCGTTGTAGCCGTTTATGATGCCCAAGCCCACAACCTTTTTAAGCTCATTTGCATAAGTATAGTCTTTTTTTATGTCCGAAAATGAAGCTGTGTTATTTGCACTTTTGCCATCAAGCATTCGTGAAATAATAATCACCATTTCTTCTCTTGTTATGTTGCCGTTTCTGTCAAAATATCCTTCGTCCTTACCCTTTATAATGCCTTTTTCGTAAGCAAGAGAGATGTTATCAAAAAACACATCACCTTCAGGGATATCGTCAAAATACTTTTTGCCGTCATATTCATCCATATCATACACCGAGCGGGTAACAAGTGCAGTAAATTCACCACGAGTAATGGTATCGTCAGGATTTGCCTGCACACCGTTTCCGTTTAATATACCTATATCGTAAAGTGTTTGTATTTCATCCTCTGCCCAATGCTCGTTTATGTCAGAAAGAGTAGTAAGCTCCATTGCACCGGATGGTATTATAGAAAGTGTCAGGCATAGCACGATAAGTATTGAAATAATTTTTCGCATAATAAAACCCCTCTTATGTTTATGGATATATTATAACATATCCCATCACATATATAAAGGGGTCAAATGTTGCTATTTCGGTGATATTTTTCCACAAGCAAAGCCATATCGTCATATAGTGGTATTTCAAATATCATCTCTTCATTTTTAGTCGGGTGGATAAACCTTATATAATACGAGTGTAGTGCCTGCCTTGACATTTCATCGTCAAAGCCGTACAACCAGTCGCCCATAAGCGGATGCCCAATATGCGAAAAATGCACTCGTATCTGGTGGGTTCTGCCCGTTTCAAGGCAAATATCGAGAAGGTCAGCGGGATAGTCAAGGTGCTTTACCACCTTGTAATGTGTCACCGCACGTTTGCCATCGTCTGCCACACATCTTTCAATGGTACTTCCGTCTTTTCTGCGTATAGGCAGGTCTATTACCCCTTCATCATCAGGGAGGTTGCCATGGCATATTGCATAATACCTGCGTCTCAATTCCTTTGACTGTAGCTGTTGGGACAGCACGTAATGAGAATGTGCATTTTTAGCTACAAGCATTAGTCCTGATGTATCTTTATCAAGGCGATTAACCGCGCGGAATATATAATCCTCGCCATTTTTATCCCAATAATATTTAAGTGCGTTTGCAAGAGTGTTTGTATAGTTATTTTGTGAAGGGTGAACGGGCATATTTGGATTTTTGTTTATAAGCATTATATCCTCGTCCTGATACACTATGTCCACCGGAAGATTTGTAGGTGTGATATTGCTTGACTGTTCATCGGGAAGAATGGCACAAAGCATATCACCCGTCTTAACGCACTTGGTCACACGGACAACCTCGTCGTTTAACACTACACCGCTATTTAGTTTTAGCTTTGATATCATCCTGTCGGAAAAACCGCATTTTTTTTTGAAAATTTCCTTTATCATTTTTCCGTCAAGAGATGCATCTATATGTATATCAAACTTTTTCAATGTATTTCTCCTTTTTCTCTAATACTCATTTGAGAATATCGTAAGGACGGTCACTCGGTCTGCACCCTTACTTTTAAGAATTTTCGCACATTCGCCCGTAGTAGCACCCGTTGTGTATATATCATCTATCAAAAGCACGTGTGCATCAAATAAAATGTTTTCATCATTATACCCAAATGCACCTTTTATCTTTTTAAATCTTTCCGCCTTTTTCATTTTACTAAGCGGTGGGAGGTTTTTGAGTTTAAAAAGCAAAGTATTATTGTATTTGTGACCTGTATACTCCGAAAATGCCTTTGCCACGACATCTGACTGATTGTACCCTCTGCGTTTCAAACGGGATTTACTCATAGGAACGCAAGTAATCACATCCACGCTATCAAGAAAATCAGCACCCTTTGTATGCTCATACAGCATTCGGGCAAAGGTATCAGCATAAAACTTCTTACCGCCAAACTTCATTTTGATAAAAGCTTTTTTAAGCGTACCGGCGTATTTTACCGCATAATACACATTGTCAATATCAAAATTTACGCCTGCATACTTTTCAAAAAGAGATTTGTACTTACCTGCCTGATTTTTATAACATTCCTCACATATAAAGTACTTATTGGTGTAATGTATATATTTTCCGCAACACATACACTTTTTAGGAAACAATATTTCTTTTAAAATATATACTGCCTTATTATAAAAATTCATTTATACGTAAAATCCTCTTATTTCGTCTGAAAGGCCTGACCAGCGCATACGCTCTTTATTATTGTTTACCATTTTTCGCATTACCTCTTCATTTCCCACAAGCACCACAAGGTCCTTTGCCCTGGTTACAGCTGTATAGAAAAGGTTTCTGTTTATAAGCATTTCAGGTCCGTCATACATAGGAAGAATAACTATAGGAAATTCATTTCCCTGACTTTTGTGCACCGTTACCGCATACGCAAGGTCAAGATTTTCTATATCCTTAAAGGCATACTCTACTATTTTGTCCTCATAAAGCACCTTAACGCTTTCAAAAACGTGGTTAATCTCTGCCACTCTGCCCACATCTCCGTTAAACACTCCGCAACCTTCGGTGGTATTGTCGAGAGCTGTCCACATAATGTTATAATTATTCTTTGTCTGCATTACCTTGTCGCCCTCGCGAAGAATAAAGTCACCAAAATTCTTTTCCCTTTTATCCTTTGATGGTGGATTAAGCTCATTTTGAAGATGGGTATTTAAGTTTATAATGCCTGTTACTCCGCGTTTTACCGGTGATAGCACCTGAATATCGTATGGAGATATACCATATTTTCCGGGCAACCTTTCATTGCAAAGTGACAGTATATACGAAAGCCCCTCGGCTGAATTATTCTTATGTGCAAAGAAGAAATCCTTATCCTTCATATTACACACCGGATACTGTCCCTGATTGATTTTGTGGGCATTTACTACTATCATGCTCTGCTCTGACTGCCTGAATATTTCAGTAAGCATTATCACCTTTAAGCATTTTGAATCTATCATATCCTTAAGCACATTACCCGCACCAACTGATGGAAGCTGATTGACATCACCCACCATAATAAGCTTTGTTCCCTGCCTTAGAGCCTTCAAAAGGCTACTCATAAGCACTATATCCACCATAGACATCTCGTCCACTATAACTACGTCTGCATCTACCGGGCTGTCCTCGTCTATCATAAATTCCATTTCCTCGTCATCACCCGATACCTTTGCCTCTAAAAGTCTGTGAATTGTTTTGGCATCGCGGTTACACACCTGGCTCATTCTCTTTGCCGCTCTTCCGGTAGGTGCACAAAGCGTTACCTTTAGCGAATTTTGCTCCATTATCTTAATAATGGTATTTATAATAGTGGTTTTTCCCGTACCGGGTCCGCCTGTAATAATCATTACATTAAAGTTCATAGCATTTATAATGGCTTCTCTCTGGTAGGTAGCATAGCGGATACCATCGTGTGCTTCTATATGCATAAGCTGACGTTCTATATCGTCTATGCTATAATTGTCACGCACACTGTCAAGCTCTTTAAGCTTTTTAGCCACAAATTTTTCGCTCAAAAAATATCTGTAATAATATACATATTCAACGTTGTCGAGCGTTTTGGTGATGCATGTCGCATCCACGATAAGTGACGATACTGCACTGTTAACCACGTCAGTATCCACGTTTAACAGCTCCGCTGCTCCACGCACAAGGTATTCTCTGGGCACGCAGGTATGACCGTAAGCCACATACTGCTTAAGTGCATATATTACGCCCGAACGAACGCGTTTTTCATCAAAATAGTCTATTCCCATGCTTACCGCCATTTTATCGGCGGTTTTAAATCCTATTCCATCTATTTCATCACATAATATATATGGGTTATTCTTTATACGCTCGGTAGCAGCAATGCCAAGCTTTTTATGTATTTTCGCAGCCATTTTAACACTGATATCGTAGTTTTGCAAAAACATTATAAGTGTAGATGCACCCATTTGTTCCATATAGCTTTGCTGTATTTTTACAGCCTTATCCATGCTTATACCCTTTATGGTCGCAAGCTTTAACGGGTCGTGCTCTATTACATTTAGCGAGTCCTCACCAAACGCTTCGACAATCTTATTTGCCGTAGCCTCGCGTATGCCTCTTACTATACCTGAGCTAAGATATCTGTATATAGCATCACACGACTTTGGCACTTCCTTTTCATAGGCGTCCACCTTAAACTGTTCACCGTAAACATCGTGAGTGACCATCTTGCCAACAAGTCGAGCACTTTCTCCGCAGTTTAGTCCTGCAAGATATCCTACTACTGTATATAATTCAGTCCCCGTTTCAAACTCGGCAACAGTATAACCGTTTTCTTCATTTCTGTAAATAATATCCGACAATTCACCAAAAAGCTCTATAGTATTGTCATCCCTCACGATATTCACCCCCAATCATCTGCCAATTATACGATTAAATGTAAAAACTGCCCAAAAAACTCAGGGCAGTTTTAAAGTATTATTATTTTGCGTAATTATTTCTGTAGTACACGCATGCAAGAAGTGCAAGTATACTAGAAGCCAGCATACC
>JAZQHR010000016.1:0-2857 GCA_045540695.1 Clostridia bacterium
CCCTACTGTAGCAACAACGTAGGGAACGGACAGTCGAGGACGCCTGCCCTTACTGTAGCAACAAGGTAGGGAATGCATTTATGCATTCCGATTTATGTTGGGTTTGATAAAGACTTTTTGCAAATGTTTTATAATCACTATATCGTACATTGTTTTATAACTAATTTAAATAACAAAACTACAAAGGAGAAATGTTTATGAAAATGCGTATACTTACAGTTTTGGTACTAATGATTATGATATTGACATCGTGCGAAATGTCAAACGTGGATGTATTGGAAGATTTAGAATCTAAAATTGAGCAAATAGGGCTTGAAACGGACGATTCAGAAAAAGGCGAAACCAATATTGACACAGAGCCTGAATCAGAAAACCATAAAAATGAAGGACCAAGCACGTCGCCTTATGATGTGAATTTGCTTGAATATATGAATTATGATGAAATGGTTGAGGTTAATATATTTTTAAGCAATTTTAGCGAAGCGTATTATAATCCAAACAGCAGCACCTATAAAGGAGCAGAGGCACAAATAGAATTTGCGTTTTTGCATTCGAAGATAAATTCGGAAGGCGAAACAATCTATAAAGATGCTTTTATGGGCATTTCAGCAGAGGATGTTGACACTATTCTAGATAGATTTTTTGGCAGTACTGTTGCTCATGAAACACCAGAAAACAGCAGATACTGGATATACGAAAACGGAGATTTCCTGATGCCTGCAGCAGACGGCGAATCATACGGAGATTTTTCAATAGCAACAAATATGAACAAACGACCTGATGGAAATTATATTGTTGATTTTAACGTATACAGAGATGAAAGCATTACCGGCGGGGAAAGCCATGGCATGAAAGATTTTGCTGCGCTATCACCCGAGGAAGCTAATAAAATGCACAGATACATTGGTAGCGGAAAGGCTATTTTAAAAGACAAGGTATATTACGGAAACAAAACTTATGAATTGGTTGCTTACGAAGTAAACTATAATTTTTAATTATTAGAAAATAGGCGTAAAGGAGATGATACTATGAACAATAAAAAGATTACACAGATGCTGATATTTTTCAGTATACTTTTCTTGTCGCTCATAGTATATCTCACAGCGATAGAACTATTTTATAAAGATGAGTATGTATCCAGCAACTTTAATCAGCGAAATTCTATGGTAGAAGACAATGTAATGCGCGGAAGTATATATGCATCAGGTGGCGAACGTCTAGCGTATAGCAAAATAGACGAGGACGTGCAAAAAAGATATTATCCGTTTTTGAACCTGTATTCGCACGTAATAGGTTATTCTACAAAGACTTATGGAAAATCGCTTATAGAAAAAGCGTACAATACTCAGCTTTTGGGTGAGGATTCGATAAGCAGTGTGTTTAATATAAAATCAAAGCTGTCGGGGGATATGCCGCTTGGCAACGACCTATACCTGACCATTGACCACGATGTGCAGACGGTTGCCTCGCAGATGATGGATAAATACAATGGTGCAATGGTGGCTATAAATCCAAAAACAGGTGCGGTAATAGCTATGGTGTCAAAGCCTGATTTCAACCCAAATCAGACATCGCTTACCGAAAACTGGGCAAAGCTATCAACCGATGAAAATTCTACATTTTTCACGCGAGCGTCAATGGGACTTTATCCACCGGGTTCGACATTTAAGACAATTACCTCGGCGGCTATAATAGATAATATGATGGAAGATGTCGAGATAGAGGACGAGGGAATAATAGAGATAGGCACAAAGGAAATATCCAACACCAAGGATAAAGCTTATGGCACTATAGGCATAGAGGATGCGTTTAAGGTGTCGAGTAACGTTTTCTTTGCAAGTGTTGGTACACGCCTTGGCGATGACAAGCTTCGCTCTACAGCGGAGGCGTTTGCACTTAATAAAAAGCTTAATTTTGAGCTTCCGTACAGTAAAAGCCGTTTCCAGTCGGGGCATATATCTGACGAGGATATGGCTACCACATCAATCGGTCAGGGTAAAACGCTGGTTTCACCGCTTCACCTTGCTATGATAACCGGAGCTATTGCAAATGATGGAAAAATGATGAGACCGTATATAGTTGAAAAGGTAGTGTCACCTTCGGGAGTGACTATAGACAGTGCGTATCAAAACACGCTTTCTCAGGCAATTTCGCCGATTACCGCAAGAAAAATACAGGAAATGATGCTGGAAGTAGTAGAAACCGGCACTGGAACAAACGCAAAAATTTCAGGTATAAAAGTAGCAGGTAAAACGGGAACTGCTGAAAACGAAAGAACAGAAGAAGAACCGGATAAAACGCACGCACTTTTCGTAGCGTTTGCACCGTATGACGATCCAGAGATTGCGGTAGCGGTAATACTTGAGTATGCTGGCGGAACGGGCGGTTCGCTTGCAGCACCTATCGCAAGAGAAGCGATAAGAACGTATTTAAAATAACGGATTTTGCTGATTTGCATTGGAATGGATAAATGCGTTTCATGCAACTGCATTATTATATTTTGCGATTAGGGTTCAGGGCATCTATGGCCTGTAGGAAAAGCCCTCCTTGCCTAAAGGAGGGGGGACCGCTTTAGCGGTGGGAGGATTTCAGAAATGTCCAGTAAGAAGCAAGGAATTGCAAACATCTATTAACACTATGATATATAAGTGTTTATTTCACTTTTAAAGTGTAATTATCTTTTTTTATGTCAGGGGCTTGGGCAGCAAAGCCCCTAACAACCCCTGCCGCACCTATTGATAAATTTCAAGAAAATATCAAGACTCATTTTTAAAAATTCAACTGCACATGCAAACTCGGGAACGTAAGCTTAGTGTATATTAAAAACCCTCTGTTCCCTCGGGTTGCACTAAAAAAG
>JAZQHR010000017.1:0-9469 GCA_045540695.1 Clostridia bacterium
AAAACGAAGATTGAATGTAAAGCCGCTGTGTATTCCCAAGATAAAAACTCCCAATGCTACTTTTTCTAAAATGTTAATTATGTGTATTGGCAGACACTAGCATCAGCATAGCAAAGGCTCCCTTGTGTAAAGGGAGCTGTCACCGAAGGTGACTGAGGGATTGCATGTCTGCCGTCCGCTGTACGTTTTCACTTGGAAACACACACCGTCTTTTTGCCAAATTAGTATACACAGTGTTTTTTCACACTCTAAAAATCTGCACAAAAAAATGCATCTTACCATAGCAAAATGCATTTTTTCTTATATATCTTATTTACATTCTTTAAGCAGTGTTCTCAAATCGTCCTCATTAAAGTCGTACACTTTATCGCAGAACTGACAGGTAAGCTGAGCTTTTTTATCCTCTTCTATTATAACTTCAAGCTCATCCTTGCCTACTGCGATAAGTGCTTTTTCCACACGCTGTTTTGAACAGTTACAATAGTACTTGGTATCTGTTTTTTCATTTACCTTAAAGTCAAAACCACGAAGAAGGTAATTTAAGATATCCTCAGGCATAAATCCACCTTCTATCATATCGGTAACAGAGGTTACGCCCTCGATATTTTTCTCTATCATATCTATTGCTTCGTCGGTTGCGTCCGGCATTACCTGAAGGATAAAACCTCCTGCCGCCTTAATGGAATAGTCCACGTCAACTAATACGCCCAATCCTACTACTGACGGTACCTGTTCTGATACTGCAAAATATTTTGTTAAATCGTCACCTATCTCACCAGAAACAAGCGGTGTTTTGCCGATGTATGGCTCTTTTAGACCAAAGTCACGTATTACCGTTAAATAACCGTTACCTATCGCACCACCGACATTTAACTTTCCATCAGCTCTTTTTGGCACATCAACTAGCGGATTTCCCACGTAGCCTTTTATATTTGATTTATTATCCGAAACCGCAAGCACTCTGCCCATAGGCCCGTCGCCTGTAATCTGAAGTGTTATAATATCGTCATCAGACTTTAGCATTGCTCCCATCATAGATGCAGCAGTTAAGAGTCTTCCTAGTGCTGCCGATGCTACAGGTGATGTTTTATGCATTTTCTGTGCGGTGTTTACTGCCTCGGTTGTTATAGCTGCAAATGCTCTTATAGAGCCGTCTGCAGTTGAGCCTCTAACTATGTAATCTCCCATTTATCTATCCTCCGTAATGTGTTGTTATAATTTCGCTTATGTAGGGAACGGATTTATCCGTTCCGCATTCAAAAATGCATAAATGCATTCCCTACAAATGTCGGTTTACATTATTTTTTAACAATGAGCATCAAAGTATCCTTCAAGGTTTACATAACACTCTTTGCCATTAGGTATATGCTCTTCTGTTTTTATTTCCATATCAAGTTTAAATCTTAATCTTTCAAGAAGTCTTGCATTATCAATAGAGCTATACACGTGATACACACTGCGTCTTTCTATAAAGTTAAGCAGTGCTTTACCCATACCGAAACCTAGTGCAAGCATATCAGTATCATTATCAAAATGTATATCGTCTATTATCGCATAAGTGTCAAACAGATGCATAACTCCATAGCCCAGCACATCATCTCCGTCTACAGCTACCATTACAAAAGTGTTGTTATCTGCATTTTCCACATACTGCGATGCATTTTCAAATGGTTTAATCTCTATCATTATTTTTCTCCAAGCAAATCCTTTATTTCTCTGTCGGTTAAGTGTCGCCACTTCCCAAGCGGAAGGTGTGAAAGCTTTACATTTCCTATCTGTGTTCTCTTAAGATGAACAACCCTATGCCCCACTGCCTCACACATCTTACGCACTTGTCTGTTTCTACCCTCAAAAATGGTTATTTCAAGAGTACAACTATTTCTGTTTATAGCTACAGTGTCTACCTTGGCACGAGATGTCATTTTACCGTCAATAAGCACACCGTTTGCAAGGTCGTTTAGCGCCTTTCTGTCGGGAACGCCCACAACCTCTGCCAGATACACCTTTGCCACCTTATGCTTTGGATGTGTAACTCTGTATGTGAAATCCCCATCATTTGTTAAAATCAAAAGACCTTCGGTATTAAAGTCAAGCCTTCCAACAGGGAACACCCTTTCAGGAATATCGTTTTTAACAAGGTCTAGCACAGTTTCTCTGCCACGCTCGTCGCTCGCAGTAGTTACAAAGCCCGAAGGCTTGTTAAGTGCGATATACACTTTCTTTTCTTCTATTTTAACTAATTTTCCGTCAAATTCTACTTTATCGGTCATGCTGACCTTTGTGCCAAGTATGTCACACACATTTCCGTTTACTTTAACTCGGCCTTGTGTAATGTATTCCTCAGCCGTTCTTCTGGATGCAACGTTTGCCATTGCAAGATATTTTTGTAATCTAATCTTTTCTTCTGTCATATTATCCTTATCCAACTTAAAAATATTTTTCTTACCGAATCTTTATATGTATCGTTCTTTTCGGGGATATACCCCTTTGTAACTATATCTATCTCATAAGCTTTATCATTTACCGTTACTTTCATTTTCCCGACAATCTGTTCAAATCCCACTGGTGCCGTAATACTTTCAGGTAAATCATATTCCAGTGCCACGCAAGCATTCTCACCATTTTTTACAGTGGTATACAAATCATCATTCGCCATAAGCACAACGCTATCCGACATACCATTATCTACAGAAAGCGAGGCTACATACTCTCCCTTGGTAACTATTCTTTTTTTAGAATAATTGTCAAAAGCATAGTTTAGCAGCTTTGTATGGTCATCCCAGTCATTTGGTGCGTTAAGGGTAACTGCTATAACGCCAAGGTTATCCCTTATTGCCGATGACACAAGACACCTCCCGCTTTTCTTGGTAAAGCCTGTCTTTACGCCGTTGCATCCTTCATATAACCTTAAAAGCTTGTTGTGGTTGTGTAAAACTCTGTCATAATCCCGCCCTTGCCACGGCATTTTCTTTTCATACGTGCTTATTATATCAGCAAACCCCTCTACGCTTTCCATACCATAACGCGTGATAAGTGCCAAATCGTGTGCAGTGGTATAATGTCCTTCGGCGTCTAGTCCGTTTGGATTTTTAAAGGATGTGTTTACCGCACCAATTTTTATTGCAGTATCATTCATAAGGTTTGCAAACTCATCTACACTTCCCGATATATGCATAGCTATCGCTACTGCTGCATCATTTCCCGACGCAAGCATAAGCCCGTACACAAGGTTTTCGAGCGTTATCTTCTCGCCATGACCTAAATACATAGACGAGCCTTCCACGCCAACCGCAGATGGATGCACCTCCACGATATCATTTAAGTTACCATTTTCAAGGGCACATATAGCGGTCATTATCTTAGTAGTACTTGCCATTGGCATTTTTGCATCTGCATTTTTATTGTACAGTACCATACCCGTTTGTACGTCTAAAACCACAGCACTCTTTGCTGACAAATCCATAGCACAAGCCGGCATAACAACCGCACAAAGCGACATACACAAAAGTGCTGTTACTATTTTATTTCGCAAAAACATCACCTACCTATATACTCAAATATAGTAGGTAGGTGAAGTAATTATTCCACCAGAAAGGCTTAAGCCTCTTCAGTTACCTCAACCTCTACGGTTGTATCGCCGTTTTTCTTATCCTTTGCATCTTTGATGAAAGTGTTTATCTTTGTGATAACTTCAGGAACAGTATCTATAATCTTATCCACTGCGTTTGGAGTAGTTGATATAGGTAGTAGCTTAATCTGCTGTGAATTAACCACCAAAAATGCAACAGGGTTTATACTAACACCGCCGCCTGAACCGCCGCCAAACATAGCATTTTCCTTGTTTGCATCGTTTTTGCCTGCGTTAAATTCGCTTCCGCCTGCACCAAAGCCAAACGCTACCTTTGAAATAGGTATAATTGTTGTACCATCAGGAGTCTGTACAGGCTCGCCAACGATGGTATTTACATCTACCATTTTCTTGATATTTTCCATTGCTACGCCTATCATACCTTCGATTGGATGATTTGACATAAAAAACACCGCCTTTTTATCTTGTATTTACGGGCATATAATCAATTATGCATCATATACCCTGCATGCTTTTCTATAATTACGGTAAATCACCGCACATATACAAATAATATTTGCTAAACTTAAGGTTAATATACCCTCAAAAACCAAGTCATAACACTCTTTTTCAAAATCAGGGGTAATGTTAAACTTATGATTTTTTACATTTGATATTCTGCACAAAAGTGCAAACAGATTGTACACCACGCCCCACGCACTGCCTGTAGCAATGCCGGTCATAGCTGCATCCTCCAGCCCGAAGGTGAGTGCAAAATATATGTTTTCAAACGTAATACGTTTTTTTAATGCTTTTCTGCTCATCACATACACATAATGCGACTTTTCAAGAAGCTTGCATATCCCGTCAAGCTTTTCAATAATGTTCTTTTTTTCTTCTGTTTTGTCGGTCTTTTCCACGGTGCTGTCGTCTGAATTTTCCTTTTTATCTTTTTTGTCACCGCCGACAATAGGGATATCTATCTTTTTCCAAAGAAAATTTATAGTGAGTGTGGCATTAAATTTTTTGCCGTTTGCTCCCATCATAAAAAGTCTTGCTTTGACTTTTACAAACAGTGATATCGCGATTAAGATAATTATTACTGATATAATAATTAATAATGCTTTCACAATACCACTCCTTTTTTATTCTATGGTTTCCATGGTTTCTATCAACGTTTCATCGGTATCAGGTTTTATCTTTTTGGGGTCAGTTTCAAATCTAATCTGGTCCACGTCAACATCTTCGCTAAGTGCGGCAAGGTCTGCCTCTATCTCAGGCAATGCATCAAGCGAGCTTATACCAAAGCATCTTAAAAATTCCTCGGTAGTACCGAAAAGTATCGGCTTTCCCGGTGCGTCAAGTCTGCCCTTTTCCTCTACAAGCTCCAAATCAACCAGCCTTGCAAGTGCACCATCGGAATTTACACCTCGTATAAATTCTATTGTGCCCCTTGTAACAGGCTGATTATACGCTATTATCGAAAGCACCTCAAGTCCTGCATTTGATAGTACAGGCTTTGATTTTTTCTCGTTTAATATTCGTATATACCTGTATGCATCAGGCTTTGTACAAATCTGGTAATTGTTTTCAAGACGAATTATATGTATTCCCCTTGATACGTCCGACTTGTACTTGTTTTCCATATTTTCAATAACCTTTTCGACAGTGTCCAAATCCACCTCGGTTACCTCGGCTATTTTTTCTGCCGATACCGATTCACCGTTTGAAAAAAGTATCGCCTCTATTATTCCTTCTAATTCATCAATTCTCATCTATTTCTTCAACCTCTCGGAAAATCAAATTTTTTCCGTCATCTTCTGCATATATTTTGTTAAGCTTTAAAAGCTCGAGCACCGCAAGGAATATCGCAACCACTTCGTTTTTATTCTTTGCCCCTTTAAAAAAGTCGTTAAACTTAACCTTCTTTTTACGGGTAATTCGCTTTACAATGTTGTCTGCCATATCCTGAACCGAAACCGGTTCTCTGCCCACTATTCCGTCAAAATTTTCTTTTGGCGGAGGCGCTTTTCTGTCTATCCTTTCGAGTATTGTGTTAAATGCATCAAGAAGCCGCGAAATATCTGCAGACTCAACATGCCTTTTCTGTGCTACCTCTTCTATCTTTTCAGGAAGGCGGTAGTATGAATATGTACCGGCAAACTGCATCGCACGAAGCTTTTCCTTAACGCTTTTAATCCTCTGATATTCCACCAGCCTGTCCACAAGCTCACGTCTTGGGTCATCCTCATCCTCTTTATCGTATTTTGGAAGGAGCATCTTTGACTTTATATAAAGTAGCTTTGATGCCATAAGCGAAAACTCACTCGATATCTCAAGGTCCATTTCCTCCATACTCTTAAGATACTCAATGTACTGGTTGGTTATATCAAAAATAGGGATATCGTATATATTAACTTTGTTTTTCTGTATCAGATGAAGTAGCAGGTCTAACGGCCCCTCAAACACCTGAAGCTTAAACGATAACTGTTCCATTTTTCACCTTAAAAAGTTTTATCTATACTATAAGTGCTGTAATGACATTCATTAAAGATATCATACCATTTCTTATCGGAGTTAAAATCGGATTTAAAAGTCCAAACACAAGTGCAAACATTAAAATAAGCGAAAGTGTTCTTTCTATTCGGTAATATTCAAATCTTGCCTTTGCAGGTAAAAGCTCGCCTAATATCTTTGAACCATCAAGCGGCGGGATAGGTATAAGGTTAAATACCATAAGTCCGATATTCATCACTACGCACATTTCAAGTATAATACTAACAAAATTAAGCAGTATGCCCATCGGCATAAATTTATATGCAATCGCCCTTACAATCGTGGAAATCAACGCAATAACGAAATTCATAAGCGGTCCTGCGAGGCTTACCACTATGATACCAAGTCGTTTGTTTTTAAAATACATTGGATTTATCGGCACAGGATTTGCCCATCCAAAGTGGAAAAACAAAAGACAAAACGTACCTATAGGGTCTAAATGTGCCATAGGATTAAGTGTAAGTCTTCCCTCGTATTTTGCAGTATTATCACCCATTTTATACGCCGCATACCCGTGTGCAAACTCGTGTGCAGAAAGGGAAATCAGCAGTGCAGGTATGCTAAGTATAAGCTCCATAAGACCTCCGCTTCTTATAAACGAAAATAAATTTATAAGAGCAAGCACCGCTACGGCTATCCATATATATCTTGTATAATTATTTCTCAATTAAAATGCACTTCCCTTTTTGTTAGTTTACATAACATCGTTTTTGATGATGTCCTCATAGCTTTCGCGTTTAACGATAAGCTTAGATTTTCCGCCTGATACAGTAATCATAGCAGGACGCGGAATCCTGTTGTAATTTGATGCCATAGAGTAGTTGTACGCACCGGTACTCATTACCGCTACTATGTCACCCACCTCACACTTTTGCATCTGTGCGTCTTTTATAATAATGTCACCCGACTCGCAGCATTTACCGCAAAGAGTGTAGTTATCCATATCCTTACTGTCAGCCTTGTTGGCAATAACCCCGTCATATAATGCATCGTACATAATAAATCTAGGGTTGTCCGCCATACCGCCATCTATAGATACGTATTTTCTAACGTCCGGTATATCCTTCACACATCCAACTGTGTATAGCGTAATGCCCGCATCACCAACTATTGACCTGCCCGGCTCCATATATATAAACGGAAGGTCAACGCCGTATTCTGCACAAAGGCTCTTTACAACCTCCGACACCGACTTAATGTGAGAATCGTACGATATAGGATCGTCATTTTCGGTGTATTTTATGCCAAAGCCGCCACCCAAATCAAGCTCGGTTAAGTTAAGCCCCAAATCCTTTTTCACATCAGCCATAAGCTTTATCATTACTTTTGCAGCCTCAGTAAACGGTTCAAGTTCAAAAATCTGCGAACCAATATGGCAATGAATACCCTTAACATCTATGTTGTCAAGGCTCATAGCCTTTTTAAATATATCATACGCCTCGCCGGTTTCAATGGCAAATCCAAACTTTGAGTCAATCTGTCCTGTAGATATAAACTCGTGCGTATGTGCATCTACTCCCGGTTTTATACGGAATATCACACCTTGCGTTGTGCCACGTTCTGCACAAATGCCATTTAGTGTTTCAAGCTCATAAGCATTATCTACAATTATTCTGCCAACCTTATTTTCAACCGCCATACAAAGCTCGTCATAAGTCTTGTTATTTCCGTGAAGGCATATTTCACCCGCGTTAAAGCCAGCCTTTAATGCCGTATAAAGCTCACCGCCCGATACTACATCAAGACCAAGACCTTCCTCCTGTGCAGTTTTGCAAAGGTACATATTGCAAAGTGCTTTACTTGCATAATGAATACTGCCCTTGCCGTCGTAATACTTGTCAATGGCGTTTTTGTATATACGCATATTATCGCGAAGCTTATCATCGTCCATTACGTAAAGCGGAGTGCCGTATTCCTTAGCCAAATCAACCGCATCGCATCCGCCTATCTCAAGATGATGTAAGTTATTTATTTTTAAATGATTATGTATAAACATGCTGGTCCTCCATCATATAATTGTACTATTATATAATACCATTCCAAAGCGAAAATGTCAAATGAATATGGCTACAAACGTCAACAAAATCCGCCTATTCCTTGACGATGAAAATTCGCTGTGATATAATCCAGTTAAGTAGCAGAAAAGGGGAAATCGATAATGGACAAAAAGGCATTATTTTCATTTGTAGATGAGCAAAAGGACAATATGGTTTCGGCGGCGTTTAAGATATTTGACAAGCCGGAGATAGGATATGAGGAACACTTCGCATCCGAGCTTTTGGAAAATATGCTTGAAGGTGAAGGATTTAACGTAGAAAAAGGCATTGCAGGACTTGACACAGCTTTTCGTGCTACATGGTCAAATGGTGAAGGCGGCATAAACATTGGTATACTTGGTGAATATGACGCGTTAAAGGACCTTGGTCACGGGTGCGGTCATCACATGCAGACTCCTGCTGCGATAGGTGCGGCAGTGGCTATAAAGAAGGTATTTGAAGGAAGCGATATTCCATTTACCGTAACAGTTTATGGTACTCCTGCGGAGGAAACCACAGGCGGTAAAATAATAATGGCAAAAGAAGGGTATTTCAGCGAGCTAGACATAGCACTTAGCACTCATGCCGCACGAAAAGAGGCGTTTGTAGGTGCGAAATCGATGGCTCTTCGTTCATTCAACGTTACATACAAAGGGAAAAGTGCACACGCGGCAGGCTCGCCGTATCTTGGCAGAAGTGCGGCAGATGCGATGTTTTTATCGTTCAACGGTATTGAATTTATGCGTGAGCATGTAAAAGACGGCTCGCGTATGCACTACACCATAAAAGAAGCACTCGGCCCGTCAAACATTGTGCCTGCGGAGGCAAAATGCGCGTACACTCTTCGTTCATACGATAACAAATATATAGACGAGCTTGAGGAGAGATTTAGAAAAATCGTTCAGGGTGCGTGCCTGATGACTGAAACAGAAGCGGAAATTGTGCAGACAACCGACTATGCCGCACGAAAGGGAAACAAAGTTTTAGCAGATCTTGCGCATAAAAATTTAGACGAGCTTGGCATAGCCTGCGAAGAAAATTTCCTTCGCGACAGTAGTGGTTCAACAGATTTTGGTAATGTATCGGTTATGGTTCCTTCTGCTCTGGTATATCTTGGCTACAAAAATGCATCCAGTCATTCGCAGGACTGGGTTGATGCAGGAAAAACAGAAAATGCCGTACAGTGCATTATGGATTCTGCAAAGACTATGGCAGGAATGATGTACGACCTGATTAAAAACCCTGAAATAGCTAAAGAAGCAAAAAAAGAATTTGACGAAAATTAAAATAAAAAAACACAACTTATAAA
>JAZQHR010000018.1:0-2817 GCA_045540695.1 Clostridia bacterium
TGTATCAGTCATTTTTCTCACAAATGCTTGCAAGTGTGTCTGCACTTGTAGGTATTTATCCTGAACTTGCAAAAGGTGCAGAATCTATAACATCGCTTTCGGAAATAATGCAGTCGAACGATGTAGAGCATAACGAAGGCAAGATACCGCTTAGAATGGTACATGGCACTATTCGTTTTAAGGACGTTTCATACAGATATCCAAATGCTGATACAGATGTTATCAAAAACCTTACTTTAAACGTCGAAAAAGGTGAGTGTGTTGCATTTGTCGGTGCATCGGGTTCGGGTAAATCAACCATAATGAATATGATTATCGGCTTTTTAAATCCTACAAAAGGCGAGATATCTATCGATGGTAAGCCTATGGATGCCATTAACCTTACAACATACAGACATTTTGTGTCTGTTGTTCCGCAAAACAGCATACTTTTTACAGGTTCTATCAGAGATAACATTTTATATGGCGTCGAAAATACACCGGAAGAAAAACTTCAGGAAGTTTTAGACCTTGCAAATATACGTGAATTTTTGGATGACCTGCCAAATGGTATTGATACCATGATAGGAGAGCATGGCGATAAGCTTTCCGGAGGGCAAAAGCAAAGAATATCTATTGCCAGAGCACTTATCCGCGACCCTAAGATTATTATACTTGATGAGGCAACAAGTGCGCTTGACAATATATCGGAATATCAGGTGCAAAAAGCTATGAATTCGCTTATTAAGGATAGAACTACATTTATTGTAGCACATAGACTTTCTACTATTCGCGATGCTGATAAGATAGTCGTTATGGAAAACGGTGAGTGCGTTGAATGTGGTACTTACGATGAGCTTATGGCAAAACACGGTAAATTCTATGAGCTAAAAACATTAAGTGATATAAATGTCGGCGAACAGTAATATTAAAAAAATGGAATAAATATTAGATTTACTGACTTGATATATATACAACTCTGTGTTAAAATACTATTAACTAGGTTTATAAATATTTATACTCGCAGAGGGGGAGCTAAAAATGAAAAAAATCATTAGTATGGCATTAGTTTTATGTATGGTATTAAGCCTTGGACTATGCCAGGTAAGTGCCGCACCAACTGTTAAATCAAATCAGGAGATAGTAGCAGTATATGGTGAGCTAGGACTTGCATATTCGGGTGATGTTATCACTATTATGCTTGTTGAAGAAGGAGAAGTTTATGATGAAAACACAATCATCCACGTTGGTGAAACTGCGGTTTTAGCTGACGGAACTTATTCTTATAAGTTTAAGGTTGATGTTCCAAGCGGAAAATCTCTTGCTGATGATTATGTTTTAAGAGCAAGAAATGTAGTTGAGAATGTTACAGAAAGTATCGTATCAGCAAAGACAGTTTCTGATCAGCCTATGACTATCAAGACTGAAGTATCTGCTGTTAAAAACACAAATACTTATGTATCAAATGCATTAGGCGATGCTCAAAATGCTAAACTTGTATATGTAGCTTATGATAAAAATGATGCTATAGTTGATGTTGAAATCAAAAACGCTAACATATCTTTTATACAGAATAATGATACACTTTTAAATTCATATTCTGGTGCAAAAGATGCCGCTTATGTAAGAACATTTTTATGGAACAGCACAAATGAGCTCATTCCATTAGCTATTGATACTGAAGTAAATATGACATCTGCTGAAAGATTTAAAGACGGCGACATTGTTGCTATGGCAGGTGACAGTATCACTCACCTTGGCAGAACTGTTGCATTTATTGAGCATTTCTATCAGACAAGATATCCTGAAGAAGATATCGTTATATATAACAATGGTATCGGTGGTGACACTGCCGCTGGTATCAAAGGTAGAATTGATTATGATATATTCGATTATGATGACATAAACAAAGTTACTGTTATGATAGGTATGAATGATATCGGTTATCCGTATTATGCACCTGGCAGTACTACTTCGAATGAAACAAAGGAAAATGCAATCAATAGCTGTAATAATAACGTTACAGCATTGGCAGAAGCTATCGTAGACAGAGATGCAGACGTAGTTCTAATGGGTTCTCCTATGTACGATGAATATACTGTAGGTTCTCAGCCTAAAAATGTTGGTGCTGATGCTGCTTTAAATAGAATATCTGCATACGCAATGGATCTTGCTAAAACAAACGGCTATGATTACATAGATATGCATACATATACTAATGAGATTTCAGAAAGCTACAGAGCAGCTAACCCTGGAACAACAAAAGCACTTCACAATGCTGACAGTGACCGTGTTCATCCATCAGGTAATGGATATGTTGCAATGGCAGCTTGTATTCTTGCTCATCAGGATGTAAACCCAGACGTAGCAAAGGTTACACTAAATGTTGAGGATATTAATAACGCTGAAATATTTAATGCTGATGTTACAGTAACAGATGCATCTGCTACAGGCGTTACATACACTTATGCACCAAAGGCTATTCCGCTAGCTGCACATGTTGAGAGAAATGCAGATTGGCCATCAGTACATTATGTATATAGCGAGGCAGATGAGCTATTCCCAATCACAGAGCTTCTTAACCGTGAAATGATTACAGTTAAAGGTCTTGAAGCAGGCAGCTACACAGTTAAGTTTGTTGATAGCGAAAATACTGAATATACACTTGGTACTTATGCAAACACAGAACTTGCAAAGGGTATAAACATTGCTATCAATGCAAATAACCCTGGACAGATTCAGTCAAAAGCTGCATTTGCATACCAGAACTCAAGATATAGTAACGACAGAAACTATCGTGGACAGGTTAAGGCTGCACATAATGGTACATCTACTGAT
>JAZQHR010000019.1:0-15403 GCA_045540695.1 Clostridia bacterium
ATGTGTATCTATACATCGAATATATTCGTTTGTTGTCATTGTTTTAAACCAACGGATTACATCCTGTAGGGAACGCCCTGTGTGGCGTTCCGTTATGACAACTATTAAATGTACGTGGTTTGGCATAACAACATATTTGTCAATTTTTATGTTTTCATATTTGTTTACTAGTTCTTTTATCCACCTGTGAATAATTTTATTTTGAACAGACGGAACGACACATAGGTCGTTCCCTACGTTTTCCAAATCAAATATTTTTTCTTTGTCCTTTGTACATATTGTAACAAAATATGCACCTGGTGTGCTGTAATCATAATTTTTTAATCTTGTTGGTTTTCGGTTTGGTAATTCCATATATTGTTCTTTATTTATCATTAGAAATCCCTAATATATAGTCGGTAGAAACTTTGTAGTATTCTGCAAGTTTAACAAGTATTTCTATTGGAAGCTGTCTTTGTCCGTTTTCATATTGTGAATATGTGTTTTGTTTAATGTGCAGATATTCTGCAATCTTTGTTTGAGTTAAGTCATTATCTTCTCGTAAATCTCGCAATCTCATAAGGTATCACTCCTTTGAAAACATTATATTGCATCTCGTATTGCGATATTGACTAATATCTCAAAATGTGATAATATATTATATTATTGCGAACGGAGGCATTATTATGAATCAAATAATAGACCAGATAATAGACGATATCGATGATGTGCTTAAAAAGCATTTAACGGATGTTGCATTAACCTCTGATACTATCGCGACAAAAGCACTAAAGGAAATCCAGCAGGTGATAAAACGCGGAAATGTAGTTGATGGCGACAAATCTGACTTTGACATAGTCGAGGATATTGTTTGCATACTTGAAAGATATGAAATTGATGCAGGCGGTTGCCACGATTTTTAACAAACTTTATTGCAATTTACCTCTATGTGATATACAATATAAGTATAGTTGATAGTTGGAGGGTTTAAAATGAAAAAAGGAATTTACAAACATTACAAAGGAAATAAATACGAGCTTTTATATATTGCAAGACACTCGGAAACGCTTGAAGATATGGTTGTCTATAAAGCGCTTTACGGGGATGGCGATATATGGGTGCGCCCTGCTTCTATGTGGGACGAAATGGTCGAAATTGATGGAAAAGCTGTTCCAAGGTTTAAATTCATCGAGGAATAAAAAATTTTTTGTTGACAAAATTCGTCTTGGGTGATATCATAATAAAGTAAAGTAAATATTTGTGTAGAGATTAAGGAGTCACGTGCAGGAAGAATATAGCGATATATTCTTATTTCGTTGGCTCTTTTTTTGACTAAATATATTTATGTATTTAAATTTTATGGAGGTATAAAAATGTTTGATGTAACAGTCATAGGTGCAGGCGTTGTAGGCGGCATGATCGCAAGAGAGCTTACAAAATACGATTTAAAAGTCTGCATTCTTGAAAAAGAAAACGATGTTGGCATGGGTGCATCAAGAGCAAACAGCGGTATCGTTCACGCAGGCTTTGATGCAAAGGAAGGCTCGTTAAAAGCTCTTATGAACGTAAAAGGTAACGAGATGATGGAAGAAGTTACAAAGGAGCTTGGCGTTAAGTATAAAAATAACGGCTCACTTGTAGTAGGATTTAACGACGAAGACATGAAGGCTATCAATGACCTTTATGAGCGCGGCATTAAAAACGGAGTTAAAAAACTAGAGGTAGTTGACCAGGCAAAACTTCGTGAGCTTGAACCAAATGTTTCAAACGAAGCTATTGGTGCACTTTGGGCACCTACAGGCGGAATAGTTTGTCCTTACGACCTAACTATATCATCAATCGGTAATGCTATGGATAACGGAGCAGAGCTTAAGAGAAACTTTGAAGTTAAAAAGATTGAATACAAAGATGGTGTTTATGAAATTTCTTCAGATTCAGAAACAGTTACATCAAAATATGTTATAAACTCAGCAGGTCTTTACTCTGATGCAGTTGCAGAACTTGCAGGCAAGAAAACTTTTGACGTTCATCCTAGAAAAGGTGAATATATGCTTCTTGATAAAGAGTGCGGTGATTTAGTAAATCACACTATATTTAAAGTTCCTACAAAAATGGGTAAAGGCATTCTTGTCAGCCAGACAGTTGACGGCAACCTACTACTTGGTCCTACATCAGTTGATATGGAGGATAAGGAAAACACAGCTACTACTCAGGAAGGTATCGACGCTATCATCGGCGGAGCTTGTGAGTGCGTAAGAGATATTCCACTTAGAAATGTTATAACATCTTTCTGCGGTCTTCGTGCAGCAGGTAATACTGGCGACTTTATTATTGAAGATGCTGGTGACAACTTTATAAACCTTGGCGGTATCGAATCTCCGGGACTTACATCAGCTCCTGCTATTGCAGTATATGTAGTTGATATGCTAAAGGAAATGGGACTAGAGCTTAAGGAAAATAAAAACTTTAACCCACAGAGAAAAATATTTAAAGCACCTATGACTAAATATCACAAAATCATCTGCCGTTGCGAAACAATCAGCGAAGGCGAAATGATGACAGCTATACATACAAATCCAGGTGCAAGAGATATAGATGGTATAAAGAGAAGAACTCGCGGCGGCATGGGTCGATGCCAAGGCGGATTTTGTATGCCTTACGTGGCAGAGCTTCTTTCAAGAGAGCTTGGTATAGAGCTTGAAGAGGTTACAAAATTTGGCGGCGAATCAAAAATTCTTACAGGTAGGGCGAAGGTGTGAAAATGAAACAGATAGATTTAGTTGTAATAGGCGGAGGCCCTGCAGGTATGGCAGCCGCAGTAAGTGCTTATGAAAATGGTATAAAGGATATACTAATCCTTGAAAGAGATAAATCTCTTGGCGGTATACTTCAGCAGTGTATCCACAATGGTTTTGGTCTTCACCGCTTTGGAGAAGAGCTAACAGGACCTGAGTATGCATACAGATACGAAGAAAAGGTTGTTGAGCTTGGTATTCCTTATAAGACAGGTGCTATGGTTACAAATCTTACTTCTGACAGATGCGTTACTTATGTATCGGAAGAGGACGGCGAAGTTACTCTTCAGGCAAAAGCGGTTATTCTTGCTATGGGTTGCAGAGAGAGAAGCCGTGGTGCACTTAATATCCCAGGCAGACGTCCAGCAGGTATATATACTGCCGGTACTGCACAGAGATTTGTAAATATTAAAGGCTATATGCCAGGTAAAGAAATCGTTATCCTTGGTTCAGGTGATATTGGTCTTATCATGGCTAGACGTATGACTCTTGAGGGTGCAAAGGTTAAAACTGTTTGCGAACTTATGCCATACTCTGGCGGTCTAAACAGAAATATCGTTCAGTGTCTAAATGACTTTGATATTCCATTAAGACTTAGCCACACTGTTGTAGAAATTCACGGTAAGGACAGACTAGAAGGCGTTACAATCGCAAAGGTTGACGAAAACCGTCGTCCTATCGAAGAAACAAAAGAATATATTCCTTGTGATACACTTCTTCTATCTTGTGGTCTTATCCCTGAAAACGAGCTTACAAAGTGTGCAGGAATTAAGATGGACAGAATAACAGGCGGAGCTATAGTAGATGCTAACAGAGAAACTTCAGTAGAAGGTATCTTCTCTTGCGGAAACGTACTTCACGTTCATGACCTTGTTGACTTTGTATCAGAGGAATCAGAGCTTGCAGGTAGTGCCGCTGCTAAATACATAAACGGTAAAAAAGCTGAAGGTTCAAAGAAAATCTGTGTAAACGCAAGAAATGGCGTAAGATACACAGTTCCGCAGATGATAAATTCTGACGAAGAAAACGTAAAAGTTTACTTCAGAGTTGCGGATATCTATAAAAATGTTACAATCAAAGTAACAGACGGCGAAAATGTTATCTACAAGAAAAATAAACAGAAGGTTGCACCGGGTGAAATGGAAACAGTTATCTTAAAACCTGAAATCCTTTCAGCTATAGAAAACGGTGAAATCTTTGTAGAGCTTGAAATGAGAGGTGACAAATAATGAATTTAACTTGTATAGTATGCCCAATGGGATGTCAGCTTGAGGTTGAACTTACTGACGGAAAAGTAACTTCAGTAAAGGGTAACACTTGCCCTAGAGGTGAAAAATACGCTATCGACGAGTGTACACATCCTACAAGAACACTTACATCATTTGTCAGAGTAGAAGGCTGTGAGATGGCATCTGTTAAATCGGAAGCTGCACTTCCAAAGGATAAAATCTTTGAATGCATGAACGAAATAAACAAGGTTGTTCTAAAAGCACCTGTTAAAATAGGTGATGTTGTAGTAGAAAATATACTTGGCACAGGTGTAAATATAGTAGCTACAAAAAATATTTAACCTGCAAAATAGGGGAGAGAAATATATTATGATAAATCTTGATAAATGCCGCATAATAGCAGCAGTTCATAATATGGATGAGTTTGAAGAGGCACTTAAGTCAAATGTGCAGATGATATTTGCGTTAAGTACAAATATTATGAATATCGGTACTTATGTAGCAAAAGCACATGAGATGGAAAAGCTTTTATTTGTCCATGTGGATATGACAAATGGCATTACCAAGGATAGTTATGGTATGGGGTATATAGCTAATACCGGTGTAGACGGTATTATAAGTACCCGTACAAATATGATAAGACTAGCAAAAGAACGCGGACTTAAGACAGTGCAAAGACTGTTTCTTATAGATGCACAGTCTATAAAGACATCTATCGAGTCTGCCAAAATGCATAAGCCTGATTTTATAGAGATTATGCCTGGCGTTGTCCCAAAATCTGTTGTAAGATTTAAAGAAAGTCTTACTATTCCTATCATTACAGGCGGTCTTATAGAAACAGAAGAAGAGATAAAAGCTGTTATAGAAGTAGGTGCAGCAGCTATATCAACTTCAAAACAAGAACTATGGAATTACCGGATTAATGCGGAGGAGACGACTAAAGATGAGCATTAAAGACAAAAAATTATTTTTGCTTGATATGGATGGTACCATTTATCTTGGCAACAGACTTTTTGACGGAACACTTGATTTTCTTGACCTTATAAAGAAAACGGGCAGAAGAGCGATGTTTCTAACAAATAACTCATCAAAAAGCCTTGATAAATACGTTGAAAAGCTAAATGGTATGGGTATAGATGTAAACAGAGAAGACTTTTTAAGCTCTGTTCAGGCAACTGTAAAATTCCTTAAGGAAAACTACGGCGATAAAAAGATTTATGCACTTGGTACTGAATCTTTCAAAAAAGAGCTAGTAGAGTCAGGTCTTAACATTACTGATAAGGTTGAAGAAGGTATAAAATGCCTTATTATGGGATTTGATACAGAGCTTACATTTAAAAAGCTTGAGGATGCGTGTATTATCCTTGGCGATGAAAGTGTAGATTACATAGCTACAAATCCTGATCTTGTGTGCCCTACAGAGTTTGGCTCTGTGCCTGACTGCGGTTCGGTAAGCATTATGCTTAAAAACGCAACAGGCAGATATCCAAGATTTATAGGTAAACCACAGCCTGAAATGATAAACCTTGCCGTTGAAAAAAGCGGATTTACTAAGGAAGAAACAGCAATAATGGGTGACAGACTTTACACTGACATTGCTAGTGGTATTAACGCAGGCGTAAGCACTATATTTGTTCTTAGCGGCGAGGGTACTATGAAGGATGTCGAAGAAGGCGAGTGGAAGCCAGAATTTATATATGAAAATATAAGAGAAGTATACAATGATTTGGTATAATAGATATTGAATTTGTATAAGAAGTGTGTTATAATTTTATCACACTGAAAACTGCAAAAAAATGCGGTTTTAAATTAATTTGCCTATTCCACCATAAAATTATATTAACGCAGGAAGTCGTTCGAATTATTTCGGGCGGCTTTTTGCGTTTTTGTTGATAAATTTTATTAATTATGTTAAAATACTATTTATGAAGTTAAAATGGGGGTAAAAATTTAAAAATGAAACGAAAGGTGACATAAAAAATGTTTGATCTGCAACAAATAATTTTAATTTCATTTATAACGGCGATGGGAGGATTTATACAAAGAGTAACTGGATTTGGATTTGGCATATTTGTTATGCTGTTTTTCCCGTACATAATGAAGACACACACTTCAGCAGCCGCAATATCTACTTTAGTTTCATGCACAATATCGATATATAATGCATTTCTGTACAGAAAGCATATACCATATAAAAAGTGTATTCCATTGGTGTTGTCAGCACTGATTACTATTCCGATTGCTGTTCGGTTTTCAGTTTTTGTATCAGGAGATTTTTTTAAAAAAGCACTTGGAATAGTTCTTATTGGGTTAAGCATTTTCTTTCTCTTTTTAAATGGTCGTTTAAAAATCAAACCAACTGCAAGAAATGGATTGATTGCAGGCGGAGTAGGAGGAATACTTTCAGGACTTTTTTCAACAGGTGGACCACCGGTTGTGCTCTATCTTATGAATGCCTTTTCGGACAACCTTATGTATTTTACATCAACACAGTTTTATTTTGCGTTTACAGGAATTTATTCAACACTTGTCAGAGCTTTTAATGGCATTATTACTTTTGAAGTGGTTGTATACTCCGTTATTGGATTTGCTGGAAGTATGATAGGAAATTTTGTCGGAAAGATGGTTTTTGATAAATTGCAAACACAAAAACTCAGACAATTAATATATATTGGTATGATTGTAAGTGGAATAATTATGGTTATATAATAAATAAGCCGCCGACAAAAAGTTATCGGCGACTCAAGTAAAGGGGGTCTTATGCACTCGTTAAATGTATCCTTAAGAGGTCATTAAAGAGTTTACCCCGTTTAAAGATAATTTATACAAAAAATAAAAAGGTGATTATATGAAAACACTATTTAGTATCTGGATTGCAAAATTTGCGATAGTTGTGAGTAAGTTGCTTGGTAAAAAGGGCAGCTCGGGTGCGGGCGAACTTGCACTTAAAATTCAGCCGAAAATTTTAAAAATACTTGCCGCAAGGGTGAAAAAGGACATTATACTTGTGTGCGGTACAAATGGTAAAACCACTACAAATAACCTTATCTATTCGCTTCTGACAAGCACTGGTGCAAAGGTAGTATGCAACAACGTTGGTGCAAATATGATAATGGGCGTGGCAAATGCGTTTATCGACTCGTGTGATGTTTTTGGAAGGTTAAATGCTGACTATGCAGTTTTAGAATGTGACGAGGCAAGTGTCCGTCATATAGTAAATCACTTAACACCTTCTAAAATCGTTATAACAAATTTGTTTCGTGACCAAGTTGACCGTTATGGCGAGGTGGATGCTACAGCTTCGCTTTTGGACGAAGCATTCTGTAAGGTTAAAGACGTTACACTTGTACTTAACGCCGATGACCCTGTAACTGCACATTTTGGTAAAAAATATAATGCAGTATATTACGGAATAGATGGCAAATACTGCGACGATACACTTGACGGTAGTGAAGGGAAATTCTGTATTTTGTGCGGAGAGGAGCTTTCGTACAACTATCATCACTATAGTCAGCTTGGTGATTATGAGTGTAAGAAATGTGGATTTAAACGTCCGGAGCCTCAGTACGTGGCAGATAATGTAGACTTATCAGACGGCATGAAGTTTAACATTCGCTTTGGCGGCGTGACAAAAAATATGAGCCTTAATTATCGCGGTTTTTACAACGTATATAATATTCTTGCATCATTTTGCGTGTACGATATGCTCGGGTTTTCGTTAGATAATGTTGACGATGTTTTTGATTCGTACAAACCACAAATAGGCAGAATGGAAGAGTTTGATATTGGTAAGAATGTAATACTTAACCTTGCCAAAAACCCTGCAGGTTTTAATCAGGCTATCGATACAGTAGCTAACGACAAATGCGAAAAAGACATAATAATCGCTGTAAATGCAAGACCATCTGATGGCATCGATGTTTCGTGGATTAACGATGTAAATTTTGAAAAATTAAATGATATCGGATGCGTAAACATTTATGCTGGTGGTGAGGAAAAGGAAGAGCTTTCTAAAAGGCTTAAAAATGCAAATATAAATTTAGTTGATACAATTGATATAACAAAGGACAAGCTTTCTAAAATCATTTCATCATCCAACAGACCTTTGTACGTGCTTGTAAACTATACAGTGCTTTTTGATACACAAGCTTTCCTTAAAGAGCTTGAAGAGGGAAGATAAAATGTGTTGACAAATAAAAGAATATAACGTATAATATTTAGTGAGATTAGTTTAGTTTAGAGAAGATAAGTTTTGAATAGCCAAGATTAGAGGAGTATATAATTTATGACTTATATTATGCCTTTCAGGACTTGTCATGCTCTGAAAGGTATTTTTTTGAGAAAGGTTTGAGATTAGATGAGAAGCTACAAAGAATTTGAAAATTATTTAAAGGAATTTCCAAACAAAGACGGATATTTTGGTGAATACGGCGGTTCGTTTCAGGCGGAGGAGCTTATAGAAGCGTTCAAAGAAGCAGACGATGCGTACGAGGCTATTTGCCATTCTGCACAGTTTATAAACGAACTTCGCAGAATACGTAAAGAGTTTCAGGGCAGACCTACTCCTGTATACCACTGCGAAAGATTATCAAAGATATTTGGTAACTGCCAGATATACATAAAGAGAGAGGATTTAAACCACACAGGTGCACATAAGCTAAATCACTGTATGGGAGAAGGCCTTCTTGCAAAATATATGGGTAAGAAGAAAATTATCGCTGAAACAGGTGCAGGACAGCACGGTGTTGCCATCGCTACTGCAGCAGCATATTTTGGTATGGAATGTGACGTGTATATGGGTGAAGTTGATATAGCAAAACAGCATCCTAACGTTATCAGAATGAAAATGCTAGGTGCAAACGTTGTTCCTGTTACAAAAGGTCTTAAGACACTTAAGGAAGCTTGTGACGCGGCATTTGAGGCATATTTAAATGAATACAAAGACGCTATCTACTGCATAGGTACAGCAGCAGGTCCGCATCCATTCCCTAAAATGGTAAGAGATTTCCAGTCGGTTATAGGCTATGAGGCAAGGGAACAATTTTTGGAAATGACAGGTATTATGCCTGATGCTATATGTGCCTGCGTAGGTGGAGGTTCAAACTCACTCGGAATGTTTACACCATTTTTAGCTGACCCCGTTGAAATATACGGCGTAGAACCGCTTGGAAGAGGCTCAAATGTTGGTGACCACGCGGCAACTATGGCGTATGGTACAAAGGGTATTATTCACGGTTACCAGAGCTATGTCCTTCAGGATGAAAAAGGGGAGCCGCTACCTGTATATTCAATTGCAAGCGGTCTTGACTATCCTGGAGTTGGTCCTGAACATGCACATTTAAGAGATATGGGCAGAGTTCATTACGATACAGTATCTGACGAAGAAGCTATGGAAGCATTCTTCCTTCTTTCGAGATATGAAGGTATTATCCCTGCAATTGAGAGTGCACATGCAGTTGCTTATGCAATCCGCTATGCCAAAGAGCACAAGACAGGCTCAATACTTGCTTGTCTTTCAGGCCGCGGCGACAAAGATATAGACTATGTATACGAAAACTATGGTTGCGGTGAAAAATTTAAGCTTGATTACGATGTATAATAGATAAAAGTTATAAGCTGTGATAAAAATATCATTTACGGAATGTCAACAAGTGCCATTCCCTACAAAACGTAGAAATAGTGTAGGGTTCGGCGCTTTGCGACGAACCGCATTTGAGATTTTTACTCAGCTTTTTTTATGCATAAAATGATAAAAACAGTTTAAAATGTGTATTTTTATTGACAGAAAGTAAAATGTAGGTGTATAATATGCATATAATTATTAAAACAAAACGGAGGTTTTAATTATGAAAAAATTATTAGCATTAACACTTGCACTAGTTATGTGTCTTGCTATGTTTGCAGGATGCGGACAGGACAAAGTAACACTAAAGATTCTTGATACAGAATATGCTGTAGAAGACTACGCAATATGTGTAGCTAAGGAAAACACAGAGCTTCTTGACAAGATAAACGCTGCACTTGCAGAAATGAAAGAAGACGGTACTACTCAGGCAATCGTAGATAAATACATTTCAGGTGTTGCTCACAACTTAACATTCCAGGCGGATGCTGAAGGTAAAGAAGAACTTCATATGGCTACAAACGCTCAGTTCCCTCCATACGAATACTACGAAAATGAAGTTATCGTTGGTATAGACGCAGAAATGGCAGCAGCTATAGCTGATAAGCTTGATATGAAGCTTGTAATCGACGATATGGAATTTGATGCAATCATCACTGCTGTTCAGTCAGGTAAATCTGATATGGGTATGGCGGGTATGACAATAACTGAAGAAAGATTACAGAACATTAACTTCTCAGATACTTATGCTACAGGTATTCAGTCAATAATCGTTCCTGAAGGCAGCAAAATCACTTCAGTTGACGACTTATATGCAGATGGTGCAAATTACCTAGTAGGTACTCAGAAGGGTACTACAGGTGACATCTATTCAGAAGACGATTTTGGTGCTGATAGAGTTATGAAATATACTTCTGGTAACGAAGCAGTTCAGGCACTTGTAACAGGTAAGGTTGATTGCGTAATCATCGACAATGAACCTGCAAAAGCTTACGTTGAAGCAAATAATAAATAAGATATTTATTAAAGTTATGGGGGCGGACACTTCTCCGTCCCTATTTTTGCGAATAAAATGAGGTGAAACATTGAACGGGCTATATGAGTGGTTTGCAGATTTAAAGGCAGACTTTATATTAAATTTTATCGATGAAAACAGATGGAAATTCATTACTAGTGGTTTAAAAAATACACTTGTTATTACACTTTTTTCTTTGATTATAGGTGTAATTCTTGGTGTTGTCGTTGCTATTATTCGTTCAAGCTACGATAAAAACTATCGCGAAATGCGAAAAGGTATTTCGAAATTTATTTTGTGGCTTGCAAACGGAATATGCAAAATATATTTAACTGTAATAAGAGGAACACCTGTGGTTGTACAGCTTCTTATTATGTACTACATAATATTTTCATCATCAAGAAACAGCTTGCTTGTAGCAATAATTGCATTTGGTATAAACTCAGGTGCTTACGTTGCCGAGATTGTGCGTTCAGGTATTATGGCTATTGATCAGGGACAGTTTGAAGCGGGAAGGAGTCTTGGCTTTGACTATAAAAGTACGATGATTTATATCATTCTTCCGCAAGCTTTCAAAAATATTCTTCCGGCACTTGCAAATGAATTTATAGTGCTTTTAAAGGAAACTTCAGTAGCTGGATATGTTACTATAAGAGATCTCACAATGGGAGGAAATATAATACGTGCCGCAACATATTCGGCGTTTATGCCACTTATAGCTGTTGCTATCATATATCTTGTTATGGTAATGTTCTTTACCAAGCTAGTAAGTATACTTGAAAGGAGAATGAGAAAAAATGAGCGATAAGCATATTATTGAAACATTGAACCTTTGCAAGTATTATAACGGCGGTGAGATAAAGGCACTTCACAACGTTACCTCACAGATAAAAAAGGGAGAGGTTGTTGTAGTAATCGGACCTTCAGGCAGTGGTAAATCAACATACCTTCGTTCGCTAAATCTTCTTGAAACAGCAACTTCAGGACAGGTGTTTTTTGAAGGAACAGACATAACCGACCCTAAAACAAATATAAACATTCATCGTCAAAAGATGGGTATGGTGTTCCAGCAATTTAACCTGTTTCCACACATGACAGTGCTAAAAAATCTTACACTTGCCCCTGTAAAGCTTCTTAAAATGAGTCAAAAGGATGCCGATGAAAAAGCGATGTTACTACTAGAAAAAGTAGGCCTTGCAAACAGAGCCGAAGCATATCCGTCACAGCTTTCAGGTGGACAAAAGCAAAGGGTTGCGATAGTAAGAGCTCTATGTATGAACCCTGATGTAATGCTGTTTGATGAGCCAACGAGTGCGCTTGACCCGGAAATGGTAGGCGAGGTTTTGAACGTTATGAAATCCCTTGCTGCCGATGGTATGACTATGGTGGTTGTTACACACGAAATGGGATTTGCTAAAGAGGTTGCGGACAGAGTGATATTTATGTCGGAAGGACAGATAGTCGAGGAAGGAACTCCCGACGAGATATTTTCAAACCCTAAAGACGAACGCACAAAGCAGTTCTTGCAGTGCGTACTGTAAACTTAATATTTGCAACTTTTTAAAGGATGTGATTTATATCGCATCCTTTCTTTTTGCCCAAACATAGGGACTGAATGCCCCGACAGTCCGTTTATTTTGCATATTATCTTGGCTTTTTCATATATATTATCTGTAGAGGTGATAAATATGCAAAATAAAAGATACGGTCACACACGAAAAAACAACAAAAAAGCCAAAGTATCATTTGAGAAAAAAGTGTTTATTCAGGGTATATCATGTATACTGATATTTGGCGTGTGTTTTGGAATTTCAAAATCCAATTCACCTGTGCTTATAAATGCAAAGCAGTTTATTGCAAAAAGCCTAAATGAAACAATGGATTTTAAAAGTGCATTTACATATATATCAAATACCTTTGTAAATCTTACAAATGACCTTCCAAGCATAATTGTAGAAAAAGAAGAAATTATTCCTGTATCTGAACCGGATATGGAAAACATTGAAAATATTCCTATAGTAACCAATGCAATTACTGCAAAAGCAGCTGAGGCTGCAAATGAGCCTGTGACAGAAATATTTGAATATCCGGAAATTGTATATTTTAAAAATCCGTATCTTGGTGTTGTCACTTCGAAATTTGGTGCGAGAGAGCATCCAATACTCGCCGAAGCATCAAACCATCAAGGTGTGGATATAGCAGGAAATAAAGGTGATACAGTAATATCCGCTGCACCGGGTATAGTAGAAAAAACCGGGTGGGATGATACTTATGGGAATTATATTTATGTAAGACACAATGAACGCTACAAAACATTTTATGCTCATCTTTCCAAGGTGTGCGTAATAGTGGATGAAATAGTAGATGACAATACAAAAATTGGTGAGATAGGTGCAGAAGGTCTGGCTACAGGACCGCATCTTCACTTTGAGATACGTGAGGATGAAATTCCTATCGACCCATCAATATACTTACCGTTTTAAATATTTTTAGCTGGCGGTGAATTTTTATAAAAATAAGTAAGCATATTTATTTTAGCCGTAGTACCCTTATAGTATTTGCACTGTCAATAGCGTTTGGTGTGTATGGTGTGCTTGCGGTAGTGTTTTTTTCAGCATTTTTGCACGAACTGTCACACCTTCTTGCGTGCATTATTTTAAAAGAGAAAATTGCATATATTCGTATATGTCCCTACGGCATAAACTTAAAAACAGACATCATACAAAACGAGTTTCACAAAATGATAATATCTGTAGCTGGTCCACTTGCCAGCATGATATTTATGCTTGTTTCAAGCGATAGAATATTTTTCACATCAAACTTAGCACTTTTTTTGATAAATCTTTTGCCTGCACTTCCACTAGACGGAGGTGAATTTCTAAAATCGGTACTAAGTTGCAGAATAGGTTATATAAATTCTCATAAGATAATGATTGTTTTTTCAAAAATAATTGGCATAACGTTATCTTTTTCGGGAATTTTTTTGCTTATTATGACGAAATTCAATTTTTCCTTGTTGATTATTGGGGTGTTTTTGTTGTATAATCAAATAGAGGAAAAGAAAAATTATATTCATTTGCAAAAAAGCATTTACACAAATGAAATTTTATGCGATAAAAAGGTGTTCAGAGTATATCACGTCGGTATTGATAAAGGTGAATTACTTACCAGTGTGGCACGATTTATCGGCTACGGGTATAAGATTGAAATTCATATATATGATAACGGAAATCTAATCGAAAACGTATCGCAGGAAAGATTGCTTGATACCATTATTGATATGGGTGCAAATGCAAGAGCAAATAGACTAATAATGCGGAAGGACTATTAAAATGTCACGAAAGATAGTAAATTTAAAAGATAAGATAGATAAAATATTGCCACTTGTTACCAAACCTACAAGATACGTTGGAAATGAGTTTAACAGTATTCATAAGGACACTGACAAAAATGATTATATACGTTTTGCATTTTGCTTTGCTGACGTATACGAGGTTGGAATGTCGCACCTTGGCATGAAGATTTTATACAGCCTTTTAAACGAGCGAGAGGACACATACTGCGAGAGAGTGTTTGCGCCTTGGGTTGATATGGAAGATGTTATGCGAAGGGAAAACATTCCTCTTTTTGCGCTTGAAAGTATGGACTCGGTAGAGCATTTTGATTTTATGGGATTTACTCTTCAGTACGAAATGAGCTATTCGAATATTATAAATATGCTAGATTTAGCGAATGTTCCTTTGCTTTCAAAGGATAGAGGTGAAGACCATCCGTTTGTAATAGCAGGCGGTCCGTGTGCGTACAGTGCAGAAGCACTTGCCGATTTTGTCGATTTCTTCTGCCTTGGCGAAGGTGAGGAAATGAATATGGAAGTTATGGATGTGTATGCCGAATGGAAAAAGCAAGGCGGTACACGTGCAGAATTTCTAAAAGAAGTATCAAAAATCGAAGGAATATATGTTCCGTCATTCTATGATATATCTTATAATGAAGATGGAACTATAAAAGCTATTACACCGATTGGCGATGCACCAAAGATAGTTAAAAAGAGAATTATAAAAGAACTCGACAGCGTGTATTATCCTGATAAATTTATCGTTCCGTTTCAGGAGATAGTACACGACAGAGCGATGATAGAAGTATTTCGCGGTTGCATACGCGGATGCAGATTTTGTCAGGCGGGTATGATATATCGCCCTGTACGTGAAAAAAGTGCAGGGGTGCTAACCGATTGCGCAGACAGACTTTTAAAAAACACAGGCTATGAGGAGATTTCGCTTTCATCACTTAGTACAAGCGATTATACAGAATTAGAACCATTTACAAATGATCTTTTAAAGATTACCGAAGATAAAAAGGTGAGCTTGTCACTTCCGTCACTTCGACTTGACTCGTTCTCTATGGACTTAATGGAAAAGGTGCAGAAGGTCAGAAAGTCGAGTCTTACTTTTGCCCCTGAAGCAGGCACGCAGAGAATGAGAGATGTTATAAATAAAGGCATCACAGAAGAGGATTTGTTAAATGGTGCAAGCTTAGCATTTAACGGTGGATATTCAAGCGTAAAGCTTTACTTTATGATAGGACTTCCGTTTGAAACACTAGATGATGTAGCAGGTATAGCCGACCTTGGAAAGAAGGTTGTTGGTCAGTACCACGCCATTGAAAAGGACAAGCGTCCAAAGGGACTTCGTATTACACTTAGCGTATCGTCATTTGTACCAAAGGCGTTTACACCTTTCCAGTGGGCAAGGCAGAATACCAC
>JAZQHR010000020.1:0-4835 GCA_045540695.1 Clostridia bacterium
CACTAAGGATACAAACTATACTTTTTCGAGTGACGCAATACGTGCGGTTGCTTCGAAAAACACTACCTTAACCTATGCAAATGGGTTTGACACTGACGGACATTCATATACTTTTAACTTTAAAATGTCTTGTTACAACTGGAGCCCGTATGTAATAATTGGTGGTTATAAAATCGTACTTCACATGGCAAGTGATTCGAAGTATTGTGACTATTGGGTACTTAAAAAAAATTCATCAGGTACTTTCCCGTCAGCCAGTGCAGCTAACTCTATTGCTGTTGGCTACAGCAATGGCGGTTACAACTATGGTTATCAGAGTCTTCAGAATTATACTTTTAAGGTTGATACTGAGGCAGGAAAAGTTTCTTTGTATCTAAATGGTACTACACTTCTTTGTGAGGCTACGGACAGCGCACCTTCTACATCAGGTGATATTAAGTTCTATCTTACAAGCCAGAATAACACTAAGTGTGGTGTAGCATCTGCTTCACTTACAGTAGATGAATATACATACTACGAGTATGAAGACGGCGAAGTAGAAGTAATTGATGTTGATATGAAGGTTGGCGACTATGCAGCCATCGGTACATATAACGACGAAGCTATTCTTTGGAGATGCGTTGCTATAGATAGTAACGGTCCTCTAATGCTTGCCGACAGTATTATCTCACTTAAAGCATTTGACGCTAAGGGTGAAAGCACACTTGGCTCACACGCAAGAGATATTGACGATGCGAGAATAGAATATGGTTCAAACTATTGGAACGATTCTAACATTAGATTGTGGCTAAACTCAAATGCAGCCGCAGGTACAGTTATATACAGTTGTGGAAATGAGCCTACCGAAGATAACGTATGGAGCGGATATAACGAATACAGCGAAGAGGCAGGCTTCCTATCAAACGACAACTTTACAGCGCTTGAAAGAAACGCTATGAAGACTGTTTCACAGAAAAATATATTAAACAGTGTTGATGCTGACCTTGCAACAATGGGTACCACTACTCATACATATAATTCTGATGTTGACGATGCATTAACTAACTATGCTGATACATATTCGTTAACATCAAGTGATAAGGTGTTCTTGCTTGATATTCCACAGGTGCAGACTGTAAAGGCTAACCTTGGTGATTATTATATGGCTAAGCCTTCAAGTGCTGCTATAAATGCTTCGGAATTTAGAGATTCACAGGCACTTACATCAAGCAAAAACTACAGATATTGGCTTAGAACTCCTTATGCATCTGCAGGGGATGCATATCCTGAATATGTAAGATATGTAGATGCAGATGGTACTATCGGTTATGGTAAATACCCGGCTTATACACCAATCGGTGTAAGACCAGCGTTCTACCTTGATACAGAAAATGCTATGTTTGGTTCAGGTACTGGTAAAGTGGGTGACCCGTATACTATCGCAGTTGACGTAAACGCTACAGGCGACTACTACGACGCAGGATTTACTTATGCTCGTTCGCCAAAGGTTCATGTAAGCCAGAGCTTTGCAAACCTTGGAGCTGCTCCTGCTAATTGGATAAGCGGCGGTAACAAGGGTTCTAATATGAATTGGGATGCTTCAACCGGCTATACAAATATGATAGGTGAGAACGGTGGTAACCTAGGTACAGCTTATGTGTACTATAACTCATCAATTAACCTTGGCTCTAAATATGCATTTAGTGCAAGTATGACTACATGTAACTATAACAACTATGAGTATTTGATAATTTCACCTACTGCAAGTGGTTGTGCGACTTGGAATCCACATACTGATGCTATGGGATATGTATTGCAGTATGCTAAGGACACTCTTAAAATATACAAGGATAAAACTCTTATGGCTTCAGCTTCATATACAAAGCCATGGCAGACAAAGCTTGAATATGCTATAGAGGTTAATGGAAATACAGTAAGTGCAGTTATATACAATTCATCAGGTGCGGAGGTTAAGAGGGTATCATTTGAAGATGCTACTCCATACACAAGCGGTTACTGTGGATTGGCATTCAACTCAACTTCAAATGTTAAGATATACGATGCCAATGTTGAATCGCTATACGATACTCAGGAATGTACAAATCCGTTTATCTTCTCTAAGACATTTAACGAAAATGATTCAGTTGCAGGTCTTAAGGAAGCAGGATATATCTTAAACAGCGAAGCACAGAGTAAGGCATCGTTCACAAGTGCTGGTATGAAGGTAACATCATCTTCATCAAGCATAAGATATGCTAACAACACATTCTTTGGTAACTATTCATTTGAGTGGAAGAGTAATTTCAGCTACAACTCTGCAGGTGCGTATGTAAACTTCGCAGATGCTTCAAATTACTACAAGATAGATTATGGTAGCATTGGCGGACTAAATACCGTTAAAGTAACTAAAGTACTTGATGGTACATCTACAGTACTTTATACAAATAACAGTGGTCTTGGAGGCTTTAATTCAAGTGCTGCTGTAAACATGATTAATGTTAAATCAAACTATGATGGTTCAGTTACACTTGATATAAGCTTAAAGGGTGGTGCGTTCAAGCTTGCTCTTACTGATATGCCGGGCGATGCTGATGGTGACCCAATAGTTTCAGGTGGTGTAGGTGTATACACTACAAACACTCCTACTACAATTCCATATATCAAGGTTTATACTACACCTGTAAATGCATCTAATACTCCTGCATATTCACTAAAATATCAGGTTAACAATGCAACTGTCAGCCTTGCTGCAAAGGGTAAAACTTCCCTTTATATGCCAGTTGTAGAGGTTGGCAAGGAAGGTACTATCATAGCAGCTGCATTTGACGGGGATAAGCTATTTGATACAAAAATAGTTGATATTTACGATTTCTACGGCTCGCCTAAGATTAAGGTGTTTGACACAAGTGATGCGGACGGTGTAAGACTTAAACTTAAAGCATTTACTTGGGATAGCGTTGACGGTATGATACCACTTGAACTTCCGTATGTACTTACAGACGGATATAATGAATAAAGCATATTAGCATATAGGAGGAAATAATAATGAAAATTAAAAAGATATTATCATTAGTATTGGCAGTTGCTATGTGTGTAGGTATGCTTTCAGGTCTAACACTTACAGCAAATGCTAAGATTTCGGCCGGAAACCAGGCTCTTGCAAGAGAGGCTGCCGGTGAAGGTATGGTTTTACTTAAAAATGAGAGTGTGGGAGCGGCTAATGCCCTTCCACTAAGCTCAAACGATACAGTAGCACTTTTCGGTATCGGACAGATTGTTCATGCTAAAGGCTACGATGGTGCAGGCTACAACTACCCAGGTTATGTTCCAGGTGGTGGTGGCTCAGCAGTTGTTACATCAAAACAGGACGTATCTCCGCTTGACGGTCTAAAAAATGCCGTTGCAGCAGGAAAAGTGAAAATGGATACAACTGTGTCTGACATATATGAAACATATAAGACAAAAACTGATAACGCAGGCGAAGCAGTTGAAATTACTGCAGATTCTATTGCAGCTGCTAAAAACAGAGGTGCAAATACTGCGGTTATCGTAATCTCACGTTTCTCAAGTGAGGGTACTGACAGAGCTAAGTCAACAGGCAGAGGCTCATATTACCTTCTTCCTGAAGAAGAAACTTTGATTGCTAACGTTAAGGCTGCAGGCTTTGATAAAGTAGTTGCAATTCTTAACTGGGCAGGTATGTCTGATTCTACTTGGTTTAAAGACGATGCAGATATCGATGCTGCACTTCTTGTATGGCTTCCTGGCATGGAAGGCGGTAATGCTATGTGGGATATCCTATGCGGAACCGTTAACCCATCAGGTAAGCTTGTAGATACACTTGCATCAAGCTATAATGACTATTTATCATCACAGAATATGAAAAATCTAAATGTTGTATATCAGGAAGACATTTACGTTGGTTATCGTCAGTTTGAAACATTTGATGGTCATGCTGACAAAGTAAACTACGAGTTTGGTTTCGGTCTTTCATATACAGACTTTACTATTTCAGATACTACTGTTTCTATTGATGAAACAAAAGATACTGATTATGGCAAAGGCGAGGTTACTGTTACTGCCAAGGTTACAAACACAGGTAGCGTTGCAGGTAAAGAGGTAGTTCAGGTTTATACTTCTGCGCCACAAGGTGACCTTGGAAAACCTTCGAAAGAACTAAAAGGCTATGCTAAAACTTCTCTTTTAGCACCAGGTGCCTCTGAAACTGTAACAATTACTTTTCCTCTATACTTCATGGCAAGCTATGACGACAGAGGAAAGACAGGTAATAAAGCAGCTTACGTACTAGAAGCAGGTAGCTATGATTTCTATGTAGGTAATTCTGTAAGAAACAACACAAAAGCTCATGCATATTCTGTAGTTTCGGATAAGGTTGTAAAACAGCTTACTACAGCTCTTACACCTGTACAGAATTTCGACGTATATAAAGCAGACGGCACACTTGAAACTGTAACTGCAGGAACAGAAACTGCTACACCACCTGCTTATACAAAAGCAGAGTACACTACTACTGCAACAGAAGAAATTCCGTTTGCAAATGTAGTTACTGGCAAAAACACTATGGAAGAATTTGTAGCACAGATGACTACTACTCAGCTTGCTACACTTGTTTCAGGATATAAAACGGGTAACGTTGGATATAGCGTACCAACAGTAACATTTACTGATGGCCCTGCAGGTATAAGATTTGGTACACCGGCTACATTGTGGCCATGAGGTACACTTCTTGCTTGTACATTTGACGATGCATTAGTAGAAAAAGTTGGTGTTGGTTTTGGTCAGGAAATGCGTGAAAATAGTTATCACGTAGTATGGGGACCTAGCCAGAACATCCA
>JAZQHR010000021.1:0-2067 GCA_045540695.1 Clostridia bacterium
AGTGACAGACATATACAAAACGTCTGTATGCCCTCTTGCAAAGGTGATGCGAAGGGAGCTAAAAAGCCGAGGTGTGAAAAAACTTAAGGTGGTTTATTCACGCGAAGAAGCTATAAAAGTGGTTTCCGATGAAAAAAGACCACCATGCGGAAGTATATCTTATGTACCAAGTGTGGCAGGCCTTATAATGGCAGGAGAGATAGTAAAAGATTTGATAACGGAGAAGAAATAATATGCATCCTATAAAGCATTTTAATACAATTACAAAACACAGACACAAGGTGATATATCATTGTGCAAAGGCAGGAATACTTTGGCAAGGGCTGTTTCACGATTTATCAAAGTATTCGTTTTCTGAATTTTGGACAGGTGCGAAATATTATAAAGGAACAAGGAGTCCTAATGAGGGCGAAAGAGAAGTATACGGATTTTCGTATGCATGGCTTCACCACAAGGGCAGAAACAAGCACCATTTTGAGTATTGGAACGATTATAATCCTAAAACAAAAAAGGTTGAGCCTGTGAAAATGCCTATAAATTATGTAAAGGAAATGTTTTGTGACCGAGTTGCAGCAAGTAAGATATATCAGGGGGACAACTATACTCAGCATCATCCGATAGAGTATTTTGCACGAGGAAAGGAAAGACGTCAGATACACCCCGAAACATCAGAGCTTTTGGAAAGCTGGCTTGTGATGCTTAGTGAGCATGGCGAAAAAGCGACATTTAAATATATAAGAAGCTTAAAAACGTATTGAAAAATGCATACTATTGTGATAAAATACAAAAAAACTACAGGAGATGGATAAAATGCGTGACAATAAACTTCATGACTTTGTTAAATTTGTACTGTTGGCAGCTATAATACTTATAATGTTTTTAGTGCCGTTCCTTGGTTATATACCGCTTGGTTTTATGAAAGCGACACTTATACATATTCCGGTAATAGTAGGTTCAATAGTGCTTGGTGCAAAATACGGTGGATTGCTTGGATTCTTGTTTGGTTTAACAAGCCTTATAGCAAACACTGTTACAAACCCGTCGGTTACATCATTTGTATTTTCACCGTTTTATTCGGTGGGTGGAGTTGGCGGAAACGGCTGGAGTCTTGTGATATGCTTTGTGCCGAGAATACTTGTGGGTATAGTGCCACACTATGTATATAAAGCATTTAGGAATAAACATCAGACTATAGCGCTTGCTGTGTCAGGTGTTGCCGGTTCACTTACAAATACTCTTCTTGTAATGAACTTTATATATCTGTTTTTTGGTGAAGCGTATGCCGAGGCAACAGGCAGAGCTATAGACGGTCTTTATAAGGCAATAATGACTATAATTGTTATGAATGGTGTTCCTGAAGCAATAGTGGCAAGTATTATTACTGTTGCTATATGCAAAGCACTATTAAAGCTTGAAAAAAAATAAAACGCTAAAATATATAAAAGCCCCGAAATACCAAAACATTTCGGGGTTTTTGTTATTTATTATTTATGATGTAATGTGCGTATTCAAGTTTTGCGATTGAGCCGACTACTGATTTTATTAAAAGTATTTCTATCGGCATATCGTCCGATAGGCCAGGGTCCTCTTTGCACAGAAAAGCATTCTTAATGGCATTTTCCAATTCATCACAAAATATATTATATATTTCTGATATATCATATTTTCTAAGTGTCATTTCTATACCTGAGCATATCTCAGGTATACTCATTATTCGCTTTAGCGTGCATACCACAAACAGATACGCCAAATGCACTTTGTCGTATTTTTTATTAATCGGAGGTTTAACCACCTTTTGCTTGACGTAATTGTTTATCATAGACGAAGTTATTATTTTTCCCTGATAACTTCCTTCAAAAATACTTAGATTTTTTTCCAGTATGTTTACCACCTGGTCCATATATAAGTCTATATCAGGAAATTCGTCCCATCTTGGGCAATGATAGTTTAGCATCTCTTCACGAAAACTCATTTTTTTCACCTCATATATAATATAACAAAAATTCAAATCCAGGTCAACATATTTTAAAACATCTTGACATATTTATAAAAATGGCGTATAATAGT
>JAZQHR010000022.1:0-12260 GCA_045540695.1 Clostridia bacterium
AATACCAATGGACTGTCCGACCTTATCCACGAAAAGCCAACCGCAAGTATGCTTAGGGGGAGAGTAGACACTGTTTCGGTAAGCTTAAATGCACCGACAAACGAGGAATACCTTGCTATAACAAAGAGCAGATTTGGTATAGAGTCACTTTCCGCAGTTATAAAGTTTGCGTGCGACTGCAAAGCGGAAGACGTAAACGTAATGTTCACAGTTGTCGACGTAATTGGCGAAGAGAAAATTTCAGAAAGCAAAGCCCTTTGCGAAAAAGTGGGTATACCGCTACGTGTTCGCGAGTACGTTGATCAGTATCAGGAATAGACGAATTTTTTCGTAAAAAAACACAAAAATTGTTGAAATAAAAAAGCTAATATGATATAATATTTTTTATGGAATTAAAAATATAATTTTCTTACAATTATAAGGAGGAATAGAAATGGCAAAAAAATTCAAAACCATGGATGGTAACTGCGCTGCTGCACATTGCGCCTATGCATTTACAGAAGTAGCATCTATCTATCCTATTACTCCGTCATCTACTATGGCTGAATATGTAGACGACTGGAGTGCACACGGTCTAAAGAATATTTTCGGACAGACTGTAGATGTGTGCGAAATGCAGTCAGAAGCGGGCGCTGCAGGTGCAGTTCACGGTTCGCTTCAGGGTGGTGCTTTAACTACCACTTTCACAGCATCTCAGGGACTTCTTCTTATGATACCAAATATGTATAAAATGGCTGGTGAGCTTTTACCATCAGTTATTCACGTTAGTGCCAGAGCTATCGCTGCTCACGCGCTAAACATTTTCGGTGACCATCAGGACGTTATGGCTTGTCGTCAGACAGGTTATGCACTTCTTGCGTCAGGCTCAGTTCAGGAAACTATGGACCTTGGCGGTGTTGCTCACCTTGCAGCTATCAAGGGCAGAGTTCCATTTTTACATTTCTTTGACGGTTTCAGAACTTCTCACGAAATTCAGAAAATCGAAGTTATGGATTATGAAGATTTAAAGAAATTAGTAGACATGGACGCTATCAAAGAGTTCAAAGACAGAGCTCTAAATCCTGAACATCCTGTACTAAGAGGTACTGCACAGAACGCAGATATCTACTTCCAGGGCAGAGAAGCATCAAACAAATTCTACGATGCTATCCCTGATGTAGTTAATGACTACATGAAAGAAATTTCAAAAATCACAGGCAGAGAGTACAAGCCATTTAACTACTATGGTGCTCCTGATGCTGAAAAAGTTATCATAGCTATGGGTTCTGTATGTGAAACTATAGAAGAAACTGTTGATTATCTTAACGCTGCAGGTCAGAAGGTTGGCGTAGTTAAAGTTCACCTATACAGACCATTCAGCGCTAAATATTTCTTTGACGTTCTTCCAAAAACAGTTAAGAAAATTGCTGTTCTTGACAGAACAAAAGAACCTGGTTCACTTGGTGAGCCTCTATACCTTGACGTATGTAACCTATTTATAGGCAAAGCTGATGCTCCTATGATCGTAGGCGGCAGATACGGTCTTGGTTCAAAAGATACTACTCCTACACAGATAGTAGCAGTATATAACAATCTTGATGCGAAAGAGCCAAAGAACGGCTTTACTATCGGTATCGTAGACGACGTAACTAACCTTTCACTTGAGCTTGGCGAAAAAGTAAACGCTGCACCTGTTGGTACTACTCGTTGTAAATTCTGGGGCTTCGGTTCGGACGGTACTGTTGGTGCTAACAAAGACGCTATCAAGATTATCGGTGACAACACTGACCTATATGCACAGGCATATTTTGATTACGACTCTAAGAAATCAGGCGGCGTAACTATGTCGCACTTAAGATTTGGTAAAAACCCTATCAAATCTACTTACCTTCTTGATGAGTCTGACTATATCGCATGTCATAAGCCTGCTTACGTATATCAGTACGATGTACTTGAAGGACTTAAGAAGGGCGGAACATTCCTTCTAAACTGCGTATGGTCTCCTGAAGAACTAGAAGAAAAGCTTCCTGGCCACATGAAGAGATATATAGCTGAAAACGATATTCAGTTCTATACTATAAACGCGGTTGAAATCGCATCTTCAATCGGTCTTGGCGGAAGAATTAACATGGTAACACAGAGTGCATTCTTTAAGCTTGCAAATGTTATTCCTCTAGACGAAGCTATTCCTCTACTAAAGAATGCTATAAGCAAAACTTATGGTAAAAAAGGTCAGAATATAGTTGATATGAACTGCGAAGCAGTTGACAAAGCTCTTACAGCTCTTGTTAAAATAGACGTACCTGCATCTTGGAAGGATGCTAAAGACGATGACGTTAAGGCTACTGATAAGCCTGCATTCATCACAGATATCGTTGAGCCTGTAAATGCACAGAAGGGTAACAAGCTTCCTGTAAGCACATTTAACGGCATTGAAGACGGTACATTTATGACAGGTACTTCACGCTACGAAAAACGCGGTGTTGCAGTAAACGTACCAGAGTGGGATATCGACAAATGTATCCAGTGTAACCAGTGTTCACTAGTTTGTCCTCACGCAGCAATCCGTCCTGTACTTCTTACTGAAGAAGAAATGGCAAATGCACCTGAAGGATTTGTAGCTAAAGATGCTATCGGTCCTCAGCTTAAGGGACTTAAGTTCCGTATGCAGGTTAGCGCTGCTGACTGTCTAGGCTGCGGTGTTTGTGCTCAGGTTTGTCCTGCAAAAGAAAAAGCACTTGTTATGCAGCCTATCGATACTCAGCTTGACAAGGAAGTTCCTAACTGGGATTACGCAATGAGCGTTCCTGTAAAGGATACTCTAATGGCTAAAGATAACGTAAAAGGTTCACAGTTCGCACAGCCGCTTCTTGAATTCTCAGGTGCGTGTGCAGGTTGTGGTGAAACTCCATACATCAAACTTATCACTCAGCTATTTGGCGACAGAATGATCGTTGCAAACGCTACAGGTTGTACATCAATCTGGGGCGGTAGTGCACCTTCTATGCCATACTGCAAGAATGACAAAGGTCAGGGTCCTGCCTGGGCTAACTCACTATTTGAGGATAACGCAGAGTACGGTCTTGGTATGCTTCTTGCAAACAAGAAAATCAGAAATACTCTTAAGATGAGAATGGAAGAAGCTATCGAAATCGGCGTTTCTAAAGAGCTTGAAGATGCATTCAAGGCTTGGATGGAAGTTATGAACGATGGCGAAGCTTCAAAAGAAGCATCTGCAAAAATCGTTGAGCTTATCAAAGATGCAGACCTTTCTATCGCTCCACTTAAGGAAATTAGTGACAGAACAGATTTCCTTGTTAAGAAATCACAGTGGGCATTCGGTGGTGACGGCTGGGCTTATGATATTGGCTACGGCGGTCTTGACCACGTAATCGCATCTGGCGAAGATATCAACATCTTCGTTGTAGATACAGAGGTTTACTCAAATACAGGTGGTCAGTCATCTAAGGCTACACCTACTGCTGCGATTGCTAAATTTGCTGCATCAGGTAAAAAGGTTAAGAAGAAAGACCTTGGTATGATAGCTACTACTTACGGTTACGTATACGTAGCACAGATAGCTCTTGGCGCTAACATGGCTCAGACTATCAAAGCTATCAAGGAAGCAGAAGCTTACAATGGTCCATCTCTAATCATCGCTTACGCACCATGTATCAACCATGGTATCAAGATTGGTATGTCAAATACTATTCTTGAAGAAAAGAAAGCGGTTGAAGCTGGTTACTGGCACTTATGGAGATTTAATCCAACTCTTGCAAAAGAAGGCAAGAACCCATTCGTACTTGATTCAAAAGAGCCTACAGGCTCTGTTAAGGAATTTATGCTTGGTGAAAACAGATACCTACAGCTTAAACAGGCTTACCCTGAAATAGCTGATCAGTTATTTGACAAAGCAGAAAAAGACCTTGCAGAAAGATACGAAGTATACAAAAAACACGCAAATATGTAATTATTTGTAAAATAATAAATATATTTAGTTCGGGGGCATTGATTTATGCTCCCGAATTATGTATAATAAGGTATGAACGGCATAGGATATATGAAGTTCATATTTTGTTATACAAATATTTTATGGAGAGACATTTATATGAAGAATTTTTTGAAAAGCAAATGGGGAATAGTGACAATTTCGATAGTAGTGATATTAGTGCTTGTTATTGCATATTTGGCAGTAGCAACCTTTAGTACGGATATATACAAAAATATATATGCTGGAGATGTAAATATTGGAGGATTAAGTCAGTCGGAAGCGCTTGATCTGTTTGAACTGAAAAACGACACTCTTCCTGAAACTGTTTCATTTGTATGTAACGGCGAGGAGTTTAATATTTATACAGAAGACTTTGCAGTTAATTACGACTTTGAAGCAACTGTAGATAATGCGTATAAATACGGAAGAGATGAAAATATATTTAAAAGATGCATAAATGTAATTGCACTTAAATTTAATAAGAAAGTTATTCCTTTTGAAATCACGTTTGACCCAGACAAACTTAATAATATATTAAATGATAAATTTGGTAACAGTATAACACCTGTAGTGGATTACTCGGTTGAGCTTGTAGACGATGCAAAACTTGTTATACTAAATGGTGTTGACGGATACGGTGCTGATATGGAAAAGGTTTATGAAAATATCGTAACTGCACTTAGCACATTTGAAACTGAAGAAAAAATAAATGTTGAGCTTAAGACTCTTGAAGCAAAACAGCTTGATATCGACGAGTTTTTTAAAACACACCTAAGAGAGCCTAAGGATGCATACTTCACCGATGAGAAAAACCTTCAGTATGAAGAACACGTTGTAGGTATATCGTTTGATAAGGAAACAGCAAAGAAAATAATAGAAGAAAATAAAACAAATACCGAGCCATACGAGATAGCAGTTAAGGTTACATATCCTAATATCACACTAAACAAACTGCTTGGTAAAGCTTTTGAAGATACACTTGGTTCATATAGTTCTACTTATAATGCCGGTGATGCAGGAAGAACTAAAAACGTTACTCTTGCAGCAAGTAAGATTAACGGCACAATATTGGCACCGGGCGAAAGCTTCTCGTTTAACAATGTGGTAGGTGCACGAACTTATGAAGCAGGTTTCCGTAATGCTAAAGTATATCAGGGTAATGAGATAGTAGACGGACTAGGCGGAGGTATATGTCAGGTTTCATCTACATTGTACAACGCTGTACTATATGCAAACCTTGAGATTGTTACCAGAAGAAACCATTCGCTTGCAGTATCTTATGTACCTCTAGGACGTGATGCTACAGTATCTTACGGTGCAATAGATTTTGTGTTTAGAAATAATAGAAAAGCACCGGTTAAAATCACCGCATCCGCATCGGGAGGTAACCTTTATATAGCAGTAATGGGTATAAAGGATGACGATATCAAGATAGAATTATATACCGAAACCGTTGCTTCGAGAGCATTTGAAGTGAAGGAAGTAGTAGACCCTGCACTTGCACCGGGGGAAACTGTTGTTAAACAAAATGGTTCAAATGGTTACACTATAAATACATATAAGGTGGTAAAAAGCGGAGGTACATCAAAAACTGAGTTTGTTTCAAAAAGTATATATCTTCCAACGAATAAGATTGTAAATGTTGGTGCCACAGAAGAAATGTTGGCTGAACAGCTTCCAACAGATGTGCCAACTAATGGCGAAGAAGTTGTTGTACCAAGTATGCCTTCAGGATTCCCTTCGGGATTCCCATATGACATACCGGAAGAAACTGACGATATACCGCAATCAAATGTTCCAATTGATGTGCCGGTTGATGCACCTGTTGATGTACTGGTTGAACAGCCGATTGTTGAACAACCATATGTGGATGAAACTGTTCCTGTTGATGTACCGGTAACACCTGACGTTAATATAACAGAATAATAACTGAATAAATAAAAAAAGGGATGTGCATATCATTTTTTGCACATCCCTTTAATATTAGATTTATTACATATAATTAAAAGTTTCAACGTGGTCTAGCGACATTCCTGTACCCTGTGCTACACATGAAATAGGGTCATTTGCAATATATACATCAAGACCTGTCTGTTCGGAAATAAGCTTGTCCAAACCATCTATAAGCGAGCCGCCACCTGTAAGTATAATACCCTTTGTGCTTATGTCACCAATAAGCTCAGGAGGTGTCACTTCAAGTATTCCCTTAACCGCCTCAACTATACTGTCTGCATCTTCCTTAAGAGCTTCAAGCATTTCAGTAGATGTCATTTCCACTACAGTTGGAAGACCGGTTACTAGGCTTCTGCCTTTCACATAATCCTTCACTTCAAAATCTTTTTCGTATACACAACCAATGTTCTTTTTTAGATTTTCGGCAGTTCTTTCACCAATTATAATGCTGTACTTCTTACGAACATATCTTATAATCGCCTGGTCAAACTCATCACCGGCAACCTTTATTGAATTGTGTACAACCATACCGCCCAGTGATATAACAGCTATATCACTTGTGCCACCACCGATGTCTACTATCATACTACCGCTTGGCTTGGATATGTCAATACCCGCACCGATAGCAGCAGCAATAGGTTCTTCAATTAGAAAAGCCTTTCTTGCACCGCCGCCAGTGGTTGCGTCAATAACGGCTTTTTTTTCAACCTCTGTAACAATGCTTGGTACGCACACAACTACTCTTGGCTTGAAGAACGATTTTTTACATACCTTGTCTAAAATATATCTTATCATAAGCTGTGTAGCTTCGTAGTCAGATATAACACCATCCTTAAGAGGTCTTATAGCTACAATGTTGCCCGGTGTCTTACCAATCATATTCTGTGCTTCTTTACCAACTGCAAGAAGCTTTTTAGAGTGCTTATCTATCGCCACAACAGATGGCTCGTTAAGCACAATTCCTTTGCCTTTAACATAAACTAAAATGGAAGCGGTACCTAAGTCAATACCGATATCCTGTGCCTTCCACCACATAATCTGACCTCCTAAAAGTACATATATTACCATTTTATACCCTTTTTCAAAATAAATCAATATATTTTTGAAAAATAAAAAACGGAACGCATTTATGCGTTCCCTGCAATATATTAAATTTAATCAATTGTAGGGAAGGGATTTATCCCTTCCACATAGATTTTCCTCTTAAGGAATTTTCAATTACATATCGCCGGCAATTTCTTCTTCAATAAGTGCCGAATTGTACCTGTCGATAATTCTTTCCTGAAGCATCTCTCGCATTTCCATATTGATTGGATGTGCAATGTCCTTAAATTCATTTTCAGGAGTTTTTCTGCTTGGCATAGCTATAAATAGCTTGTCTTGCCCTTCTATAACCTTTATATCGTGAACAACAAATGAATTATCAAATGTGACCGAAACAACTGCCTTCATTTTGCCTTCCTGAGTTATTTGACGCACACGTATATCTGTGATTTCCATTGTAAAACATCTCCCTATAATAAAGTTTGTGGTTTTATAATGCGTAAAATAAGGCAAGAATATACAATAATTATAAAAAATATTGATTTGTTTGGAATATTTTGCTATAATTATTTTGTAGAATTATGGAAAAAATAGTCTTCCCCTTGAGGGGAAGGGGGACCGCTTGCGGTGGATGAGGTGGAATGAATAAACAGTACTAATTATCTACACCTAATCAGCCATTTTTGATGATAGCTTCTCTTTAGGGAGAAGCCTTTCCGAAGCAGAACTTAAATATAACACGATTGGAAGTGTTTTCATTGTATAAATATAATCACGTACATTTTATAGGAATAGGTGGCATAAGTATGTCAGGCCTCGCCGAGATACTCATTAAAAGAGGTGTTAAGGTGTCAGGCTCTGATATGAATAAGTCATCTATTATAGATGGCCTTGTTGCCGATGGTGCAAAAGTAAGCTTTGGTCATAGTGCAGACAATATTGAAAATCCTGACCTTGTAGTATACACAGCGGCAGTAAAGGATGATAATCCAGAGCTTGTCGCAGCACGAGAAAAGGGAATAAAGACCATTGATCGTGCTCAAATGCTTGGTAGTATAATGAAAGAATTTACTAAAGCAATAGGAGTTGCCGGTACTCATGGTAAAACCACTACCACTTCAATGCTTGCATACGTGCTTATGGAAAATAATACCGACCCAACAATTACAGTTGGCGGCGAGCTTGATATTATAAATGGAAATATCCGCACAGGTGAGAGTGAGTATTTTCTTACCGAAGCATGCGAGTATACCAGAAGTTTTTTAAAGTTTTTCCCAAAGGTTGCTGTTATATTAAATGTTGACGAGGACCATCTCGACTATTTTAAGGATATAAATGATATTATCGACGCATTTGCCGACTTTGCGGCTCTTGTACCACCTGATGGAACAGTTATAGCAAATGCCGATGATGCAGAGTGCTTAAAGGCAGTGGAAAATGCGACTGCAAATGTTGTTACAGTTGGTTTTTCAACTGATGCCGACTATCGTGCTGATAATGTCACATATCACGATGATGGCACAGCCGAGTTTGATATAATTGATAAAAATGGTGAAATTCACCACGAATCGCTTTCGGTGGTTGGAGCACATAACGTAACAAATGCTGTTGCAGCGTATGCATGTGCTGTTGCCCTTGGACTTGATAAGAAGATAACTCTTGATGCAATCTCACATTTTGGCGGTACAAAAAGAAGATACGAGCATAAAGGTGATGTGAATGGTATAAAAGTAATTGACGATTATGCTCATCATCCAACCGAAATTACCGCAACACTTACAAGTGCAAAAAAATTAAAAGTAAATAACGTGTGGTGTATATTCCAGCCGCATACTTATACACGTACAAAAGCACTTCTTAATGATTTTGTTAAGGCTCTTTCTATTGCAGATAAAGTAGTGGTGGCAGATATCTATGCTGCCCGCGAAAAAGATACAGGTGTCGTTTCGTCAAAGGATCTTGCAGATAAAATTGATGGTGCTATATATATGAAGGAATTTTCTGATATCGCAAAATACGTTTTGAAAAATGCGACTAAAGACGATATTGTCATTACTATGGGTGCGGGAGATATATATAAGGTCGGCGAAATGATGCTTAAGTAAAAAATTTCAAAAAATTTCAAATTAACTATTGCATTTATCAAAAAAGTGTGTTAAAATACTATTCGTTGAGTACATTTACGGAGGTGAAATTATGCCTAATATTAAATCTGCTAAGAAAAGAGTTAAAGTTATCGAAACTAAAACTTTAAGAAACCAGATGATAAAAACAAACATCAAAACTTCTATAAAGAAATTTGAAGCTCTTGTTGCTGACGCTAACAAAGAAGAAGCACTAGCTGCTTTTACTCTTACTGTTAAAAAGCTTGACAAAGCTGTTGCAAAAGGTATTATGCACAAAAATACTGTTGCAAGAAAGAAATCACAGTTAGCACTTAAGCTAAACAAGATTGCTTAATTATATTAGCGTTATGTAGCTTTTAGAATTTGGCTGGCAGGGTATCGATTTGTAAAATGGACATATCGATATCCTTTTTGTGATGTTTAAAAATATTTTTATGTATAAATATGTGTATAAATATATATTAAATATAACAAGAGTGTAGGGACGGGCGTCCCCAACTGTCCGAATGTTATTTCGCAAATCTAATTTAAACCACACCGTATGGGTGATTCACCAATCGCCTGCGGACAAATCGTGATTTGTCCCTATATATGCGCACGTTTAATATCAACCCGTAGGGAATGCATTTATGCATTCCGCTTTTTACTTAACGGATAAATTCGTTCCTTACGGAAAGCTTCATTTTATAAATATTGTATTTAACCATTTTGTAACATAGTTGTAAAAAATGCACAAAAATATTTTTTCTATTTGTTTATAATGCCGATAGATTTATTTGACGTATTGCTGTAAAATATAAGATAAGTTATAATATAAAAAATAAACAGAAAAGGTGGACGAAAACATGAAAAAATTCATGGCTTTATGCCTAACTATCATCATGGTATTCAGCATGTTTACTGTAGCTGTTAGCGCAGCTGCAATCACTGTTCCCGCTTCTACTTTGGTTAACCAGAGTTTTGAGGGACTATCTGCCATCCCAAATGGATGGACTGTTACAAGAGGTAATGAAGGTACAACTTACACATTTGAGGAAGACGGTATTCAGGTACTAAACGACTCAACACAGTCTGGTCTTACTATGCGTAAGGACGAAGCATTTGATGCAGGTAATGCACCATATACTTTCTCAGTTACTCTAAACAACTACACAGGTGTTAACGTAGTACACTTTGGTGCAGACACTTTAGCTGAAGCTGTTCAGTATGGTAATGGTACAACAGGTGTATCTGATACAGGCTACACTTTCATTGCTACTTTAGGTCCTAATGGTAGCTACCAGTACGGCGGTTATCACCTATATGCATCAGATGCAAATGGTGACCCTAAGCTTCTTCTTACTCTAGAAGACAAGAACGCTTCTTGGCTTTCAAACAAGGCTGCAAGAAAATTTGAATTTAAAGTAACTGATACAGGCATCGAAGCACAGAGATGGAATTCTGCAGGTACAGCTATCGAAGCTACAGCATCTTACACATTTGCAGAAGGCGAAGTTGCAGATAAATCTGGTTACATTGGTCTAAACTTTGTAAACAACAACGCTACAGCTACTTCATCTGTATCAAGACTTAAACAGATAAGCGTTAATGCACATGAATATACTTATGATGTAAACACATCAGGTGCTGCTACAGGCGGTTATATAGTTACAGGTTCTGAATATGTACAGCAGCACACAGGTACTATGTATGTTGATCAGAGTTTTGGCGGATGGTCTGCAGATACTATTCCATCAGGAATAACTGTAGGACAAATTGGTGCTTACAGTGATACAGGTATTAAATTTGTAAATTACCAGAATGGATATGTTAACTTGGGAACTAAGAGTGTAGATGGAAGCTTTGTAGTAGAAGCTAAGTATTCTGCTTTCCCATATGCAAACAACGCATATTTTGATTTCTATGGTTACAAATTTGTAGGTAATGGTACTGGTGGTAGTTATTCTAAAAAATCATATGTACTATTACAGGGCAGCGAAGTTTTAGCTGAAGTAGCAAAAACAGAAACAGGCAGTGCACAGAATGTTATCAAAGCAGTATTCACTAAAGGTACAGAAGATGCAGATGGTGACGGTAGCATAGATGGTGCAATCACTGTATATGTAAATAATAACGTTTTATTTGAAAATGTTAAAGTAGCTGTACCTACATATTCAGGTACACTTAGAATTGGATCAAACTATTCGGCTGATGTATCTGCAAGCTATGTTAAGGTGTACACTCCTGACTATGCTGACACATCATACTACAGAGATATTACAAAAGCTAACTTCATATTAGATAAGACATTTACAGCAGCAGATACATTTGACTCACTTAAAGCTGATGGATTTACTCCTTCAGGTACAGGTGTTAATGCTAATGGTATCTATAAGACAGATGGTCAGGCATCAGTTTCATACGAAGGTCTATTTGGCGGTTCTTACACTATCGAAACATATTGTGATGGTAACTACAACAACCCTGAAACAATCACATTCAACAAAACTGATGATGGTGATAGCTACGTATTAAGAACAGAAGGTAATAGTTACTCACTTACAAGAAACTTTGATGGTGAAGCTACTACACTTGTTAGCGAAACATTTGCTGATAAAGCTCAATGTCCATACTATACATATGTAAGAAAACATAAAATAGTTATTACTGCAAATGAAGGTGGAACAAAAGACATTGATGTATATCTTGGTACAAAGCAGATAATTGATATTACTGATGAAGAACCTATCACAGCTGCTGGTACAGTTACTGTTTTAACAGGTTGGAATGCAACAAGTAATATTCATAACCTAAAAGTTTACCCAGGTGCTACAGCTCCTGTAATTACAGGTAACTTCCTTGTAAACGGAACAAGCTCAGCAGTTAAGGGTGATACAGTATTCACATTCCCAGTAATGATGCTTGCTCAGGATGCTGAAGTTATAGCTGCTCTTTACGAAGACGGTAAGATGACAGATATCAAGATGGTTGATTTCGATACTCTAAACAGCGAAGGCTATGCACAGCTATTTAACACAACAGCTAGCAAAGCTAATAACGTAAACGTTAAAGTATTTATTTGGGATTCACTTGCAGGTATGGTTCCTGTAACAGAAGCTTTTGCATTAAATGACTAATTAAATAACTTAACTTAATTGGGAACGGATTTTCCGTTCCCTTTTTTATTT
>JAZQHR010000023.1:0-7856 GCA_045540695.1 Clostridia bacterium
GTCCCAATGTGGCCGATCAACCTCTCAGTTCGGCTACTGATCGTCGACTTGGTGAGCCGTTACCTCACCAACTATCTAATCAGACGCGAGTCCATCCTTTGGCGATAAATCTTTGATATGTCTATCATGCGGTAAACATATTTTATGCGGTATTAGCACAGATTTCTCTGTGTTATCCCACTCCAAAGGGCAGGTTACTCACGCGTTACTCACCCGTCCGCCGCTTTCCTTTAGCAAAATCACCCCGAAGGGATCAATTACTAAATTCTCGCTCGACTTGCATGTGTTAGGCACGCCGCCAGCGTTCGTCCTGAGCCAGGATCAAACTCTCGTTAAAAAAATATCCGTAAGGCTTAAAGCCTTAAAATTTTACGAGTTAATTTGTTAGCTCAAAATTACTTTACTAGCTTAAAAAGCTTGTTACTCAAAGTTCTCTTAACAGAGAACACACTTTATGCTGTTTATTTTTCAAAGACCAACTGTCGCACACGCGACTTGTATATATTATCACTTTTTCGCCTCATTGTCAACACTTTTTTAAAAGTTTTTTTGAAAAAATTTAAACTTGTAAAAAGGTCACAAAACAGTTGTAAAAGTAATAGACTTTTTTATCTAAAAATGTCATTTTTAGTTTTTTTCAACAAAAGACTTAGTGGATATCCAAATCCATAGCATGACAAAAGCTGACCTATAAAAGTAAACAATATAGACACTAGATAATTTCTGCCCGGATAAATAAGATATCCTAGATACGTACCGACAATAACTGCATTAACCACTACCGGTGGTATAAGTGCTACAAAAGTATTTTTTCTTAGTTTATATGTCAAAAATGCTGCAATCAGTGTGGCAAGACTTCCAAACACAAAGTCTATCCATCCAAGTCCGCCGATTAGCAGATTGGAAAGCATACATCCCACAAACAATCCTGGTATAGCCGCAGGCGTAAACACCGGAAGTACCGTAAGTGCCTCCGACACTCTAAGCTGTATATAACCAAAGCTGATAGGTGCAAAAATAAACGTTACTGAAATATATACTGCTGCAATTATAGCAGCTAAAGTCACATTTTTCGCAGATTGTTTCATAATAATCTTCCTTATAATAAATTATCCCCTCTTTATAACTTAAAAGACGATTGATATAAATTATATCACAATTCGAAAAATAAGTAAATAAAAAGAGGGGACAAATATTAACTATAAATTATAGAAAGAATTTTCACCGTAATATTTTGAAATGTCGCCAAGCTGTTCTTCTATGCGTAGAAGTCGGTTGTACTTACATACTCTGTCACTTCGAGATGGCGCACCTGTCTTAATCTGCCCTGCATTTACAGCTACTGCAATATCGGCAATAGTGGTATCCTCAGTTTCACCTGAACGATGTGACACGATAGCGGTATAACCAGCTCTTTTGGCAATCATTATAGCATCAAGTGTTTCGGTTAGTGTGCCAATCTGATTTAATTTAATAAGAATAGAATTTGCTACTTTTTTATCGATACCAATTGAAAGTCGTTCGATATTTGTAACGAAAAGGTCATCACCCACCAGTTGTACCTTATCGCCTAAAGCATCTGTAAGAAGCTTCCACGCCTCCCAGTCGTCTTCGCCAACTCCATCCTCTATAGATATAATAGGATATCTTTCGCAAAGGTCCTTCCAATAGTCCACCATTTCCTGCTTGTTTTTTCTGATGCCTGACTTTGGCATCACGTAATATCCATCATCGGTAACCCATTCGGATGCGGCGGCATCAATGGCAATTTTAAATTTAAAATTAGTATCATATCCCGCCTGATTTATAGCTTCTACTATAACCGCAAGTGCATCCTCGTCTTTTTCAAGCGATGGTGCAAAACCGCCCTCATCACCAACGGCAGTTGTATTACCCTTTGATGCAAGAATAGATTTTAAAGTGTGAAATACTTCTGTACACATTCTGAGTGCCTCAGCAAAGGTGCGAGCACCTACAGGCATAATCATAAACTCCTGAATATCCACATTGTTGTTAGCATGAGCACCACCATTTAGAATATTCATCATTGGCGTAGGAAGTACGTGAGCATGTGCACCGCCGATATATTGATACAGCTCAAGTCCCAATGCGTTTGCTGCTGCTTTAGCACAGGCAAGTGAAACGCCAAGTATGGCATTTGCACCAAGCTTTGCTTTATTTTGAGTACCATCCAGACGTATCATAGTGGTGTCAATAAGACGCTGGTCGAGAACGTTCATCCCGATTAGCTTATCAGAAATTATTTCATTGACATTTTTAACAGCCTTTTGAACGCCTTTTCCCAGATAACGAGATTTATCATTATCTCTTAGCTCAACCGCCTCGTAAATGCCTGTCGATGCACCAGACGGCACACTTGCTCTGCCCACTACGCCATCTTCCAAAATAACATCCACTTCTACAGTAGGATTTCCCCTTGAATCAAGAATTTCTCTGGCAACCACATCTGCAATAGCTAAATATTGTTTCAACTTTTTTACCTCCATATCAGAAATATACAGGTAGTATTTCCAAAAATTTGTTTTTTAAAACAAAAAAGTGTGCCACAAAGTGACACACCGAAAAATGCACTCCCTGGTTCACCACAAACCTAAAAATCCATATTGTGCATAATTCAACAAACCAACAGATTTAGAGAGCACACTTTTACCAAAGCAAAAGTGTCTGTTGATTTTTTAAAATTATGCACAGCGGTATAATTTTTATTATTTAATTTTAGGTTTGTGGTAAACATAGTATAACACTTTATTTATATTTTATCAAGTATTTTTTATATGTCGGGGGTACCTGTAGGGAATGCATTTATGCATTCCGCAATCGGAACGGATAAATCCGTTCCCTACAAAAAGACATGGTGTGTTTCCGTGTAAAAACGGACAGGCGGACGGCAGACGAGATAAAATATTTGTTGATATTAAACGGAACGACACACAGGTCGTTCCCTACGATGTATGAGATGCTAATTGTCTGCCACTACACAAAACTAACGATTTCGGAAATGTAGCTTTGGGAGTTTTTATCACGGGAATACACGATGGCTTTATCGCACAACCCAATCGGAGTCTTAAATGTTTCCCAACACCACCTCATCCGTCAGCTACGCTGCCACCTTTCCCTCAAGGGGAAGGCTTATAAAAACAAAAATGCGCGGCCACCATAACCACGCATTTTTCAAAACTTATTTATAAATCCGTCAATTTGTACGAAAGTGTCATTAAAGAATCACTTAAATGAACATTTTCTACCGCTATGCCTTCCGGCACTTTTAATTCTCCGTAAGAGAAATTCCATATTCCTTTTATTCCATACTCTATTACTTCCTTTGCCACCCTATCTACAGCATTTTTGGGGATAGCAAGTATTGCAATATCAGGCTTTTCTGTTTTTACAAAATCGGAAAGCTCGGTGTAATCTTGCACCGTCCATTTACCGACTTTAGTACCTGTAAGTTCTGGATTAGAGTCGAATATTCCTATCATCTTAAATCCACGTTTTTCAAAATTTGAATGATTTGCCAGTGCGTGTCCAAGATGTCCTGCACCTATAATGACAGTTTTAAATCCTCTGTCAAGGCCAAGAATTGCTCCGATTTTCTTGTGCAAAAGCTCGACGTTATAGCCGTAGCCTTGCTGACCAAATCCACCGAAGCAGTTTAAATCTTGTCTTATCTGGGAGGCGGTAACTCCCATTTTCTGACTTAAGCTTTTTGACGAAATCTTATAAACTTGTTTTTCCAAAAGCTCACCTAGATATCTGTAGTATCTGGGTAACCTTTTGATAACTGCCTGCGAAACTACTTTTTCAGGCATTCCCTATCCACCTCCAGCATATGAAGATAATTGTTCTTCGCATGTTCGACGTGTTCGACTGAAAGCTTCATTGCAAGCTCTGAGTTGTGATTGCAAATAGCATCGAATATCGCCTTATGCTCGGAAATTGTCGCCATAGCACGGTTAGGTCCTTTAAATGATCTTGTTCTCGCCATCTTGGTATAATGATGAAAATTGTGAAGTATGGTCCTTAGCGGACTTGACTTTGATGCTCTGTAGATAACATCGTGAAATTTTGTGTCTATACTTCCTATATTTTCAAAATTGCCTTCCTCGATATGTGACGAGAGTATATCAAGGCTCTCTTTAAGGTCCTCGATTTCCTTATCATCGATATTTTTTGCTGCCTTGGCAGCCGCAAGGCCCTCAAGCCTTATACGTATGTCAAAAATATCGATAATATCTTCATCGGAGATACCTACGACAACCGCACTTTTGTTTGGAACGACACTTATTAGTCCTTCCTGTTCGAGTTGCTTTAAGGCTTCACGAACTGGAGTTCTACTTACATTATACTTCATACACAAAGAATTTTCAACCAGTGTATCACCACTTAAATAATTTAAATTCAGGATATCGTTTTTGAGCTCTTCAAAAACCTTGACACCCAGCGAGTGTCTATCACCCTCACATTTCATATATAATCCTCATTCTTTCTATATTATAACGACTTTACTGTGTCCATTACATAATCTGCAAACTGGGCACAGGTAGCGCCTGTATCTCTGCCTGTCATAACAAGCTTCTTTTCCTCGTACATACATATATCAAGCGCTCTTTCAAGCTTTTTCGCTTTATCTACAAATCCAATATGCTCCAAAAGCATTACAGCAGCTCTTATAATGCTGCATGGGTCTGCGTATTTATCTCTGCCTTCCTGTACCATACGTGGAGCTGAGCCATGAATAGCTTCAAACATAGCGTATTTCTTACCGATATTAGAGCTTCCTGCAGTACCAACACCGCCCTGGAACTCTGCTGCTTCGTCAGTTAGGATATCGCCGTATAGGTTTGGAAGAACAAGTACCTGGAACTGTGTTCTTCTCTTTTCGTCAACAAGCTTTGCTGTCATAATATCGATGTACCAGTCATCAAGCTCGATACCTGGGTAATCCTTTGCAACTTCCTGACAGATATTTAGGAATTTTCCGTCGGTAGTTTTAACAACGTTAGCCTTTGTAACGGCTGTAACGCGTGTCTTGCCAGTCTTTTTCGCATATTCAAATGCTGCTCTTGCTATTCTCTCACTACCTTCGGTAGTAGTTACGCAAAAGTCAAATGCCAAATCATCATTTACGTGGACACCATTTGAACCAAGTGCATAAGAGCCTTCGGTGTTTTCTCTGTAGAATGTCCAATCGATGCCTTTTTCAGGCACCTTTACAGGGCGAACGTTTGCGAACAAATCAAGCTCTTTTCTCATAGCAACGTTTGCACTCTCAATGTTTGGCCAAGGGTCGCCCGCTCTAGGTGTAGTAGTAGGACCTTTTAGAAGAACGTGGCATTTTTTGATTTCTGCAAGCACGTCATCAGGAATAGCTTTATTTGCTTTAACTCTGTTTTCGATAGTACATCCGTCTATCACACGAAATTCAATCTTGCCTGCGTCAACCTGATCTTTTAGTAAAAATTCAAGTATTCTGTGTGCCTCGTTTGTGATAGCAGGACCGATACCGTCACCGCCAACTACGCCGATGATGATTGTGTCTAGTTTATCATAATCGATAAAATCCTTATCAGCTTTCATTCTTTCAACTCTTTCAAGCTGATTTCTAACAAGTGCTTCAAATTTTTCTACTGATGCTTTTATTTTCTGTTCCATAATTACATACCTGCCTTTTCTCTTGTGTAGTTAAGTAGTCCGCCTGCTACTATCATATCCTTCTGGCGATCAGAAAGAGTAACCTTAACTGTGTATTCTTTATTTTTAGTGATGTTTTTAATCTTCATAATGCCGTCACCCTTAACCTGAGTGATTGCATCATCTATAACTATTTCATCGTACATATCAATATCGTCGTAATCTGCTTCATTTTCAAATGTCATAGGAATGATACCTGAATTTATAAGGTTTGCCATGTGAATACGTGCAAATGATTTTGCGATAACGCCCTTTATGCCAAGGTAAAGCGGTGCAAGTGCTGCGTGTTCACGGCTTGAGCCCTGACCGTAGTTTGATCCTGCGATGATAAATCCGCCGCCGTTTTCTTTTGCTCTCTTTGGAAACTCAGGGTCACAAGGTACCAAACAATATTCCGAAAGATAAGGGACGTTTGAACGATATGGCAAAAGCTTAGCATTTGATGGCATAATGTGGTCGGTTGTGATGTTGTCCTCTACCTTTATAAGTGCCTTTCCTGTTACCTTTTCTGCAAGTGCAGTGTTTACAGGGAACGGCTTTATGTTAGGACCTCTAACAACTTCTACGTCATTTCCTTCAGGTGCAGGAGCTACCACCATATTGTCATTTATAAGGAATTTATCAGGCATTTTCACTTCGTTTGACATATCAGAAAGCAGCTCAGTTGGATCTGTCAAATAGCCTGTGATAGCTGATGCAGCAGCAACCTCAGGACTTACAAGATAAACCTGGGCAGACACTGTTCCGCTTCTGCCTTCAAAGTTTCTGTTAAATGTTCTAAGAGATACCGCGTTTGTCTTTGGCGACTGTCCCATACCTATACATGGTCCGCACGCAGATTCAAGTATTCTCGCGCCTGCGGAAATCATATCTGCAAGTGCGCCGTTTTGTGAAATCATATTGAACACCTGCTTTGAACCAGGTGCGATAACAAGGCTTACATCCTCGTGGACGGTTTTGCCTTTAAGTATCTTTGCAACCTTCATCATATCCATATATGATGAGTTTGTGCAGCTGCCGATGGCAACCTGGTCAACTTTTATCTTACCTATATTTTTTACAGTATCAACGTTATCAGGGCTGTGTGGTTTTGCAGCCATTGGAGTAAGTGCTGACAAGTCGATAGTGATTTCCTCATCGTACACGGCATCGGCATCAGCCTTAATTTCGGTGAAATCCTCTTCTCTGCCCTGTGCTTTTAGAAATGCTTTTGTAACCTCGTCACTTGGGAAGATAGAAGTAGTTGCGCCAAGCTCTGCACCCATATTTGTGATGGTAGAACGTTCAGGAACAGAAAGAGTTTTTACACCCTCGCCGCCGTATTCTATTACCTTACCTACACCACCTTTAACAGTTAGCACACGAAGTACTTCAAGGATGATATCCTTTGCGGCAACCCAAGGTTTTAATTTACCGATAAGGTTAACCTTTACCACCTTTGGCATAGTTACGTAGTACGCACCGCCACCCATAGCAACTGCAACATCAAGACCGCCTGCACCGATAGCAAGCATACCTATACCACCGCCTGTAGGTGTGTGACTGTCCGAACCAAGAAGTGTCATACCAGGTACGCCAAATCTTTCAAGGTGCACCTGATGGCAGATACCGTTACCTGGTCTTGAAAAGTGTATACCGTGTTTTTTGGTGACTGTCTGAATGTACTTATGGTCATCAGCATTTTCAAAGCCTGACTGAATAGTATTGTGGTCTATATAAGCAACTGATTTTTTAGTCTTTACTCTTGGAATACCAATCGCCTCAAACTCAAGGTACGCCATAGTACCGGTAGAGTCCTGTGTAAGCGTCTGGTCAATTTTAATAGATATTTCCTCGCCAGGTATCATTTCGCCTGATACAAGATGCGATTTTATAATTTTCTGTGCAATGTTCATTTTGCAAATACCTCCGCATTATAAATTGTATACAATGATTGTATACAATTTAACCTCGAAAGTCAAGAGATTGTATACAATTTGTGTTGAAAGTACAATTTAAATACAAAAACGAAGATTGAATGTAAAGCCGCTGTGTATTCCCAAGATAAAAACTCCCAATGCTACTTTTTCTAAAATGTTAATTATGTGTATTGGCAGACACTAGCATCAGCATAGCAAAGGCTCCCTTGTGTAAAGGGAGCTGTC
>JAZQHR010000024.1:0-6450 GCA_045540695.1 Clostridia bacterium
CTTGAAAAGGGCAACTACTCATTCTATGTAGGTAATTCTATAAGAAACACAGTTAAGGCAGACTACGAATACGTAGTAGAAAATGACACTATCACACGTCAGCTTACACAACAATGCGCGCCAAAGAGATTAGAAAAAAGAATGCTTTCTGACGGCACATTTGAAGAGCTTTCACCTTGCGAAAACAACGTATTTGAAAATAGTTACCCTGTAAATACTGCCAAAGCACCTGAAGAAAAGGCAACGCTTATAGATGTATTTAACGAAAAGGTGACAATGGACGAATTTTTAGCACAGCTTACCGACGATGAGCTTGTATCTCTTACATATGGCAAGCCAAACACAGGCGTTGCAATTACAAGAGGTATGGGCGATTTAGAAAAATATGGCATTCCAAATGTAATGACTGCCGACGGCCCTGCAGGACTTCGTGTTCACGGCCATTTAAACGGCGTATACGCAACCGCTTTCCCTTGTGCTACGCAGGTTGCTTGTACGTGGGACCCCGAATTAAACTATGAGATTGGTCAGGTAGGTGCAGACGAGGTTAAGGAAAACAATATGGGTATATGGCTTACTCCTGCTATAAACATTCACAGAAACCCACTTTGCGGTAGAAACTTCGAATATCTTTCAGAAGACCCTCTTGTAGCAGGTAAGTTTGCCGCAGCAAAGGTACGCGGTATTCAGTCAAAGCACATTGCCGCATCGGTTAAGCATTTCTGCGCGAACAACAAAGAGGTGAACAGAAAAGAGTCCGACTCTATCGTTTCGGAAAGAGCACTTCGTGAGATTTATCTAAAAGGCTTTGAGATAGCAGTAAAAGAATCTGACCCATGGACAATAATGTCTGCATACAACGTTGTAAACGGAGTAAGAGCATCGGAAAACTACGATACACTTACAAACATCCTTCGCGGTGAATGGGGATACAAGGGTATGGTAACATCTGACTGGCACAACACCGCAGAGCCATACAAGGAAATAAAAGCAGGCAACGATATAAAAATGCCTGAAGGCGACCACGATTCTGTAATGAAAGCACTTAAAGAGGGTAAAATCACTCGCCCAGAAATAGAAGTGTGCGTAAAGCGTATCCTTGAAATGATAATGAAAATAGATTAAAATACAAAAAACCTTCCCTGTGTAAGGGGAGGTTTTTTTGATATCATTTCATTAATAAAGCCAGCGTGTATTCCCAATATAAATACCCCCAAAGCTAAATTTACCAAACAATTAATTTAGTGCAGAGGCAGACGCCACCAGGTACCATCCGGGAGGCTCCCTTGTGTAAAGGGAGCTGTCAGCGTAGCTGACTGAGGGATTGTATGTCTGCCATCCGCCTGTCCGTATTTAATTGGAAACACACCGTGTCTTTTCGTAATTTTATTTGACACCATAAAATGTCAACATCCAGTTAGATTTTTTATCGCATTTGCAACAGAATTTACCTCGTCATCGGTGAGTTTTTTACCTGCATTTCGGTAATCAAATGATAGTGTAAATGCGTGAACATTTTCAGAAAGTTTAGTTAATTTTTCCTTTTGCATATTTTTAAGCTTTTCTATGTATTCTTCCTTCTTTTTACCGCCAAGTGCTGAGCTTTCGGATATGGCAAGTGCAGTATGCTTTAAACATAAACCGTTTGATGCTCCAAAATTCTTTTTAAATTCGTCTTCTTTTCCCCACAAATATGCAAGGTTGTTTGCTACCGCTTTCATCTGCATATTTATCTTATCGCAGATTGCACAGGCTTCTGTCACTTCGTAAATACTGTCCGCTGTCAGCTTCTCGGTGCTTTCTTTTGAGAACATTCCGCCCTTTTTCTTTATTTCAAGGCTATTTGCAATTTCCTTTAAATGCGTTTCAAGCATCAGCGCAAGACCAAGTCGGTTGTTTCGTGTCATCATCGCATCAAGGTGGGATTTACAAAAACCTTTTTTGTTGGTTATCTCTCTCCCATCAGGTTCCATAAGCGACGGGCCGAGAAAATAACAAAGTGCATCCTCCTCAAGCTTTTTTTCGATTGTACAAAGAACGCAGCCACAGTTATTTGTAAGTGCATCGGTTATAGGTATGGTATATATATGCTCTTTCATAAATTATTCTCCAGTAAATTTTTATGTTTTTACAACCCCTCCGCTTTTGTCAAAAGGCAAAAGCACCTCCCCTTACACAGGGGAGGCTTTGATTTATGTGTTCAAAGGCTCCCTCCAAGTAAAGGGAGCTATCATCGAAGATGGCTGAGGGATTGTTTTTTTCATAGTGTCGCCGCCATTACTGCTTTTATGGTGTGCATTCTGTTTTCCGCCTCGTCAAATACTATTGACTGTTTTCCTTCAAACACCTCGTTTGTAACCTCAAGCGCATCCAGACCAAATTTGTCATAGATGTCCTTACCGATAGTGGTATTTAAATCGTGAAATGCAGGCAGACAGTGCATAAATTTGCAATTTTCCCCTGCCATAGCCATAAGAGCCTTATTTACCTGATATGGAAGCAGTGCTTCTATTCTTTCCTTCCACACCTCATCAGGTTCGCCCATAGATACCCAAACGTCTGTGTATATAACACTTGCTCCTTTAACAGCTTCTTCCGGATTTTCTATAAATTCTATTTTAGCACCAGTTTCTTTGGCAACCTCCATACACTTGTCAACCAATTCTTTGTCAGGGAAATATTCCTTCGGCGCACATGCTACAAAATGCATACCCATCTTGGCACATCCAACCATAAGCGAATTTCCCATATTGTATCTGGCATCGCCCATATACACAAGCTTGATACCGTCAAGAGTTCCAAAATGCTCCTTGATAGTCATAAAGTCAGCAAGTATCTCTGTAGGGTGAAACTCGTCTGTAAGTCCGTCCCACACTGGCACGCCTGCGTGCGCAGCAAGCTCCTCCACTATCTCCTGACCAAAACCGCGGTATTCTATGCCGTCAAACATTCTGCCAAGCACCCTTGCGGTGTCGGCGATGCTTTCCTTTTTTCCTATCTGCGAGCCGGACGGGTCAAGGTATGTTACATTCATACCAAGGTCATATCCCGCAACTTCAAATGCACATCTTGTTCTTGTGCTTGTCTTTTCAAATATAAGTGCTATATTTTTGCCTTCGCAGATTTTGTGCGGTTTGCCCGTCTTTTTCATCGCCTTAAGCTCCATTGCATAGTCTATAAGCTTATTTATCTCATCAGGAGTATAGTCTAGTAGCTTTAAAAAGCTTCTTCCTTTAAATTCTGTCATATCAGTTCATCTCCTCAATTACAGATTTGATTATTTCAAGTGCCTCTTTAAGCACGTCTTTTGGTATGTTTAATGCAGGGAGTAGTCTTACTTTGTCCTTCGCAGTAAGGAGTAGCACACCTTTTTCCATACATTTTTTTACAATGTCGCTGGCAGTTGCTTTGGTCTTTACTCCAACCATCATACCAAGACCCGATACACTCTCGACACCTTCTACACCTTTAAAAAAGTCAAATATAAACTCTGCTTTTTCCTTAACCTCTGCCAAAAATGCATCATCTAATCTCTCAATCACACTCACTGCACCTGCCGAGCACACAGGATTTCCGCCATAGGTTGAGCCGTGGTCACCAAAGCCAAGCACGTTTTCTGTTTTCTCACCAAGCATACACGCACCTATCGGAAGTCCACCGCCAAGACCTTTGGCAGTAGTAACTATATCAGGCGAAACGCCAAAATTCATATACGCGTACATCTTACCTGTTCTGCCGTTACCTGTCTGCACCTCGTCTACTATCATAAGTATGTCGTTTTCCTGACAGATTTTATATACCGCCTTCACATACTCTTCGTCAAGAGCAATTACACCGCCCTCACCCTGAACGCACTCTATCATAATAGCGGCAGTTTTATTTTCATCTATCATCTTTTTAAGTGCGTCTATGTCATTTGCAGGAGTATGTAAAAATCCCGTAGTTAATGGCTGGAATAGTTCGTGATAATGCTCCTGACCTGTTGCGGCAAGAGTTGTTACAGTTCTGCCATGAAAACTGTTTACAAGTGTTATTATGTTATAATATTCTGCACCCTTTTTGTCTGAGGCATATTTTCTTGCAACTTTTATCGCGCACTCATTTGACTCTGCGCCCGAGTTTGCAAAAAACACCTTTTTAAGTCCTGTCTTTTCGCATAGCATTTGTGCCAGCTTTGCGCAAGGGTCTGTGTAGTAAAGATTTGATGTGTGCTGAAGTGTATTTACCTGCTTTGTAACCGCCTCTGCCCACACATCATCGCACATGCCAAACGCAGTTACACCTATGCCCGACCCTAAATCTATGTATCTTTTTCCGTTTTCATCAAACACTTCCGAGCCTTTGCCCGAAACAACATTTACAGGAAAACGATTGTATGTATTAGCAACGTATTTTTTATCAATTTCAAATGTATTCATTATTTATCACCTGTTATCATTGTACCTGCACCTTCATCGGTAAGTAGCTCCATAAGTATAGAGTGAGGTACACGTCCGTCCATTATTGTTACCTTTTCAACACCACGGTTAATAGCCTCAATACAGCAGTCAACCTTTGGTATCATACCGCCTGATATGATGCCTTCTGATTTTAATTTTTCCGCTTCGGAAATTGTAAGGCCTGTGATGATAGTGTCAGGGTCGTCTTTGTCACGAAGAACACCTTCAATGTCAGTCATCATTATTAGGCTTTCTGCGTTTAACGCGCCTGCTACAAAAGCCGCCGCAGTATCGCCGTTTATGTTGTAGGCGTTACCATCTTTGTCACAACCAAGGGTAGATATTACAGGAATATAGCCTTTTTCAAGAAGGTCAAGTACTGGCTCGATGTTTGTGTTTGTAATCTTACCTACATAGCCAAGTCGCTCATCTTTCTGCACAGCCTCTATAAGTCTGCCATCCATACCTGATATACCCATCGCCTTACCTCCCTTCATTTCAAGAAGGTTTACAAGGGTTTTATTAACCTTACCTGCAAGTACCATTTGCACTATATCAACAGTTTCCTTGTCGGTAACTCGAAGCCCATCTACAAATTCAGGCTTCTTTCCAAGCTTATCCATAAGCTCTGATATTTCAGGACCGCCACCGTGTACAAGTACAACTTTTACACCGATAAGCCATAGAAGGACTAAGTCCTCCATAACCTGTTGTTTTAGCTGCTCATTTATCATAGCGTTTCCGCCGTATTTTATTACTACTATCTTGCCGTTATAACGCTTTATGTAAGGAAGTGCTTGAGTTAGCACCTCTGCCCTTTCGGCATTTGAAAAAAGTGTATGCTGTTTCATTTATTTTCCTCCAAACCACTTTGATATTCTATAAAACATCAAGTACGATAATCACCGTTTATTTTTACGTAGTCATAAGTAAGGTCACAACCCCACGCAGTAGACGAATACTCGCCATCGCCTACGCTTATTATTATTTCAATATCTCTTTCAAGCAAGATTTCCTTCGCCTTTTCTTCAGAAAATTCCACGCCTGCACCATTTTTGCACACTGCAATCTCACCTTTTGGTGACTTAAACGATACATCTATCTTTGATACATCTACATCCGCACCAGAATAGCCTATCGCACAAAGCACCCTACCCCAGTTTGCATCTGCACCAAACATTGCAGATTTAAGTAGGCTTGAGCAGATTACGCTCTTTGCAACAGTCTTTGCCGTATCAAGGCTATCCGCACCTGACACCTTACATTCAAGTAGCTTTGTAGCACCGTCGCCGTCGCCTGCTATCATTCTACATAGTGCAACTGTGATAGAATTAAGTGCTTTCATAAATGTCTTGAAATCATTATCGTCTTTTGTGATAGTTTCATTTCCTGCCATACCGTTTGCAAGAACTGTAACCATATCGTTTGTAGATGTATCGCCGTCAACACTTACCATGTTAAACGTATTTGTTATATCAGTTGATAATGCTTTCTGTAACATTTCACTTGAAATTGCCGCATCGGTTGTGATAAACACAAGCATTGTAGCCATATTAGGATGAATCATACCGCTACCCTTTGCGATACCACCCATTTTACACACCTTGCCACCAATCTCAAACTCTACTGCAACCTCTTTTTTGACAGTGTCGGTAGTCATTATACCTTCTGCAGCAGCCTCACCGCCGTCTGCAGATAATCCATCAACAAGTGGTGTAATACCCTCCTTGATAGGTGTAATGTCAAGTGGCTGACCGATAACGCCCGTAGATGCTACCACTACATCGCTTGCTGATATTCCAAGCTTATCCGCCAAAAGCTCGCTCATTTTCTCGGCTATCTCAATGCCGTTTGCGTTACAAGTGTTTGCGTTTCCGCTATTGCAGATAACCGCCTGTGCGTAGCCGTCGGAAATGTGATTTTTAGTAACTGTAAGCGGTGCACCTTTCACAAGGTATGTAGTATATACCGCCGCAGCAGTTGCCTTAGTTTCACTGTATATAAGTGCAAG
>JAZQHR010000025.1:0-5971 GCA_045540695.1 Clostridia bacterium
TGCCTTCGTTATGCTCTACATCGTTCGACTGCATTATTTCCGAAAGCGATGTTATAGATTCTGCACCTTTTGCAAGTTCAGGATAAATACCTACAAGTGCAGACACACTTGCAAGCATTTGTGAGAAAAATGACTGATACAAAACGATATCTCCTACTGCAATTTTACCGTTGTAAGCCAAAATAGCCGTTGTTGTAAGGCACAGAATACTTAGTGTAGTGCTCGTAATCCACGTCAACGCACCAAATGTTGCTTGTGTTTTATCTGCTATGATACCCGCTAGTTTAAGCCTCTCTATATTTTTCTCAATCTTAGCTATTTCTTCGTTTTCCAAGCCATGTGCACGAGTTACAGGTACCATTTCGATCATATCTGATACCTTCGCCGAAATATCCTCGGTTTCTCGTCTGAAACGTCGGTTATTATCTCTCATCTTATTCCTTAGTATTCTCACAACCCCAACGTTTACAGGTACTATCAAAAAGTAAAATAGTGTTAATAGAGGGTTTTTTGAAAGCGTAACAAAAACAATAACCACAAGACTGACAACTGCTGGGATAAATGAATTTATAAGGTGGTTATTAAGAAATTCAACTGCCTCTATATCCCTTATAAACTTCGACTGAAGTTTACCTGATTCAATCTCTTTGTGATATGTAATAGAAAGATGCTGGAGTTTTTTGATAACTGTATTTCTAAGTCCTGCACTTATAGAACGCAGTGCGTAACTATTGAATTTTGAATAAAGTCTGTGGGTATAGAAGTTTTGAAAAATCATAATTAAAACCACTATAACATTTATCCATATAGTTCTGATAGTATTTGCATTCGGGTATGTTACAGCATTTATAATGTTTGCAGTAACAATAGGAATAACCCACACCGCGATATTTTTAATAAAATAAATAATGGTAGAAATCAAAAAATCCTTCCGATTGTTCTTTAAAAGGCCAAGCATAATCCTAAGTGGCGATGCTTTTTTACCTCTTACAGGCTCATCGAAAAGACTCTCAAAATCAGGTATAAAGTTTTCTTTTTCCAATGTTTTTTTGTTCATAGAAAAATCACTCCTGTATGGCACACGAAAATGTGCTCATAATTAAATTTTTGGCAATAAATATCAAGGCATATTTTCACACAAAAATACGCTAAAATCTATTGCCTTTCGGGTATTATATCATAATAAAAAAGTATGTCAACCCCTTTTTGAAAAATAAAATAAATTAGTCATTTTAACCAAAACAACGCATACAAAAAGCGTAAAAATAACCAAATAAAATTCAGTATTTTTACGCTTTAAATCTTGACTTATTTTTAAACTTTTTGTTTTTGCACTTTATGCAAAAATCTCATTTTAATATTATCACTTAAAAGTGGCGAAAAGGTCTTTGCAAGTCTAATGATAAATCCAGGTATGATTATAAGTTTGCCTTTTAGCATTTTCTTTACAGCATACCTTGCTACATCCATACTATTAAGTCCTTTTAGTGCAAATTTCACCTTTGCTACCTTATTAAACTCGGTATGAACAGGCCCTGGACAAAGCACACTTATTTTTACGTTACTTTTATTGCTTTTAAGCTCTTCGCTTATAGCCTGAGAAAGTCTTAATACGTAATTTTTAGATGCATAATACCCCGAAAGAAGGGGTCCTGCGTAAAATGCCGCGATAGATGCAACGTTTAATATATGCCCGCTATCCTTTTTTACAAAATCCTTCAAATAAAGCTTTGTAAGAATATGCACTGCTCTGACGTTTACATTTATCATTTGAAGTTCGCGTTCAATATCCGACGATGTAAATTCGCCAAACACACCAAAGCCGGCATTGTTCACAAGGATATCTATGTTCTCATCTTTTGTTTTTTCGTAAAGCTCAAAGCATTCTTTTTCACTCGACAAATCAGCTGTAATAATACGGACATTTGTAGAAAGACCTGCTTTTACTTCTTCAAGAAGTTCTGTTCGTCTTGCCACAAGTATAAGATCATATCCAATATCAGACAACACCTTTGCTATATCTCGTCCTATACCCGAACTTGCTCCGGTAACAAGTGCTTTCATACCTTTATCCCCTTTTATTTTTTTGCTAAAACTTTTTTTACTTTTTCTACTATGCCTTCAGCAGTTAAGCCGTATTCTTTAAGAAGGTCAGCGGGTTTACCTGATTTACCAAATACGTCATTAGTGCCCACTCTTTCCATAAGGCATGGGCAGTTTTCCGCTAACACTTCTGCAACTGCACTACCAAGACCACCTATAACGTTGTGCTCTTCGCATGTAACGATAGCACCTGTCTTTTTAGCGGCTTTTACGATGATATCTTTATCAATCGGCTTAATAGTGTGGATATTTATGATACCTGCGTCAATGCCTTCGCTAGCTAGGATTTCTCTTGCCTTTATTGCTTCTGAAACCATAAGACCTGTAGCAACAATAGTAACATCCTTACCATCAGCTATTTCAACGCCCTTACCAAGCTCAAATTTATATGTATTCTCATCAAATATGATAGGTGTAGCTAGTCTACCAAATCTTAAGTAGCATGGGCCATCGTGCTCAATAGCAGCCTTAACAGCAGCTACTGCTTCAACACCGTCAGCTGGGTTTATAACAACCATATTTGGAATAGCTCTCATAATAGCAATATCTTCAAGGCACTGATGTGTAGCACCATCCTCGCCTACTGAGATACCTGCGTGTGTTGCACCGATTTTCACGTTAAGGTTTGGATAGCAGATAGAGTTTCTTATCTGTTCAAATGCTCTGCCTGCAGCGAACATTGCAAATGAGCTTGCAAATACTATCTTACCGCAAGATGCAAGTCCAGCAGCTGTAGACATCATATTACCCTCTGCGATACCGCAGTTTATAAATCTTTCGGGAAATTCTTTCTTAAATGTATCTGTTTTAGTTGATTTTGAAAGGTCAGCATCAAGTACGATAATGTCATAATCCTTACCATACTTTGCAAGTGCGATACCGTACGCTTCTCTTGTAGCCTGTTTTTTATCTGTCATCATTATAGCATCGCCTCCAATTCTTTCGCTTTATTTTCCAAATCTTTCATACCTATTTCATACTGCTCGGCATTTGGTGCGTTACCATGCCAGCCTGCTTCATTTTCCATATATGAAACATCTTTACCTTTTATACTCTTTGCTATAATAGCGGTAGGTTTGCCTTTTGTTTCTTTAGCAGCCTTAAGAGCAGCTTTTATTTCGTCATAATCGTGAGCATTTATTACGATAACATTCCAGCCAAACGAACGGAATTTTTCATCGATTGGGAGCGGTGACATTACCTTTGAAATATCTCCGTCTATCTGAAGTCCGTTGAAGTCAACGAAAATTGCTAGATTGTCAAGTTTGTAATGAGCTGCAAACATCGCTGCCTCCCATACCTGACCTTCTTCAAGCTCGCCATCACCAAGTATAGAATATACTCTGTATGATTTATTATCAAGCTTACCTGCAAGTGCCATACCATTTGCTGCGCTTATTCCCTGTCCAAGCGAACCGGTAGACATATCTACACCTGGAATATTCTTCATATCAGGATGTCCCTGAAGGTAGCTGTCTGCCTGTCTGAAGGTTTTTATATCCTCTTTAGGAATAAATCCTTTCTCAGCTAGTGCTCCGTATAGTGCAGGAGAACAATGTCCTTTTGAAAGAACAAATCTATCTCTGTCTGGATTTTTAGGGCTTTTTACATCAACGTTCATTTCGTCAAAATATAAAACTGACAAAATATCTGCTATTGAAAGTGAACCTCCGGGATGACCTGATGCTGCGCTATACACTGCTGTAAGTGCATTTTTTCTTATTTTGTTTGCTATTTTAGCAAGCTCAACATTATTCAATGTATTTACCTCCCAAAAATTATTTATTTTTAAATCCTTCACCTAGTACTTCTCTTACATCGGTAAGGATAATAAAAGCATTTTCATCTATATCTTTAACTATCTTTTTAAGCTTCAAAAATTGATTTTTCCTTATGATACACATAAGCATCATACCATCATTTTCAGAGTACATTTTACGTATATATATTCCCGTAACGCCTCTGCCAATATCGTTTATAATGCATTTTGATATCTCGCCGCATTTGTCGGATATAATATATATCGACTTTGCAAAATCTACGCCTTCTATGATATCGTCAGCAATCCGCGTGGTAATGTATAAAGAAAGCGTTGCGTAAAGTATTACCGAAAAATCTTCAAACGCTATTGATGATGCCAAAATAATAATTGCATCTATAATAAGTATATACATAGCTACCGAAAACTTTGGGTAAAGCTTATTTAGCATAACTGCCGCAAAATCTGTTCCGCCTGTAGAAGCATTTCTTGACACAGCAAGTCCCACTCCTGCACCAACTATCACCCCGCCATATATTGACGATAAAAGCACGTCATTTGAAAACGGATGTACCACAGATGTAATACCCAGAAACAAAGATAACGCAAGCATTCCAAAAAGTGCTTTTAAAAACGATGCTTTAGATAGATTTCTATATCCTGCTATAAGAAGTGACACATTTATAATAAGTGCGGTCACAGATATAGGAACACCAAGCATTACATAAAGTATAGTACCTATACCGCTTGCACCGCCTGCGGCAATCTTATGCGGTACTAAAAACCAATTGACCCCTATTGCTATTAGCAGTGAGCCAAGCATAATTATAAGATAATCTTTTATAGCTTTATTCAAATATTATCACTCCAAAAATACAAAGTATATATATTTTTGGAAAAAGTTTGACTATCTATTCATTTTCTATTATGTAGTTATAGCTTAGTTCAAGAATTTCATTAAGTCTTTCTTCATTTTTAGACAAGTACAGATAACCGACAAGTGCCTCAAAGCCTGTTGCGTGACGATAGTCAACTATATCGGCATTTTTAGCATGAGTATTTGATGAGGCGTTTCTGCCCCTTTTATATACTCTTAACTCTTCTTCTGTAAGCTTGTCCTCAAGGAAGTGCGAAATTTTACTTTGTGACTTTGCACGAACAAATCGAGTAGCTTCCTTATGAAGTTTATTAACAGGCATATTTACACCACTTGAAAGCTTGGTTCTAATAAATATCTCATACACTGCATCGCCCACATACGCAAGAACAAGCGGTGAATATTCGTTTATACTTATGTCAAGTTCAAAATCAAACAACATTATGCCCTCTTCCATTTTACACCCTGCGGTGTATCTTCAAGTACAATGCCCATATTTTTAAGCATATCGCGGATTTCATCTGCACGCGCGAAATTCTTTTCTTTTCTTGCATTGTTTCTTTCTTCGATAAGCTTTTCGATATCCTCGTCAAGCATATCTTTGTCAGATTTTTTTAGTACACCAAGAACGCTTCCAAGCTCTCTTATAAGAGAGATAGCATTTTCAAGCGATGATGCAGGTGTAGTTTCATTCGCATTTACATTTAGATATTTTACTATATCAAATATTACAGATATAGCATCTGCTGTATTTATATCATCGTCCATAGTTTCAATGAATTTCGCTTTAAATTCTTCCAAAGCTTTATCGATATCGGCATCATTTCCGTCTTTTGCATTTGATTTTAAGAATTCTAAATTATCTATGCAAGTGTATATTCTCTCAAGTCCTGCTTCAGCCTGTTTTAATAGGTCATGACTAAAGTTGATAGGGTTTCTATAATGAGCAGAAAGCATGAAAAATCTTATAACTTCATAGTCAAATTCCTTAGCAACATCACGTACTGTAAAGAAGTTATTAAGTGACTTTGACATTTTGCGGTTATCAACGTTTATATAACCATTGTGAAGCCAATAATTTGCAAACTGACAGCCATTTGCACATTCGCTCTGCGCAATCTCATTTTCGTGGTGCGGGAATATTAAGTCCTGACCGCCCGAGTGGATATCTATAGTTTCACCAAGATATCTGTTTGCCATAGCACTGCACTCGATATGCCAGCCTGGTCTAC
>JAZQHR010000026.1:0-2264 GCA_045540695.1 Clostridia bacterium
CTTATTTCATCCGCATTAACAAATCTACCCTTGCCAATGAACACTGTATTGCACGATTTGATGCGGTGTTCAGCGGCGGTGTGGATGCCGTGTTTCAATGTGGTTATCGGGAGTATGTTTCCCGACGTTGTTTTGCGGAAATCAAAAGGAGGTACGAAGGAGTATGAAAAAATTTGTGTTAGAATTTTTGCGCCGTGGCTTTGTAGCTGCCGGTATTGGCCCGATTGTTTTGACTATTGTATATCTGATATTGCAACAGACTTCCGCTGTTGAAACGCTATCTGTAAATCAGGTCTGTATTGGAATATTTTCAATCACTGCGCTTGCTTTTATTGCGGGAGGTATGAATGCTATTTATCAAATCGAACGGTTGCCTTTGATGGTGGCAATTTTGATTCACGGCGGTGTTTTATATATCAGCTACCTCGTCACCTATCTGCTCAACGATTGGCTGGATTTTGGTGTAATGCCGATTGTAGTATTCACGGCAATTTTTGTTGTTGGATATATTGTGATTTGGGCGATAATTTATTCCATAATCAAAAGGAATACAGAAAAGCTTAATGAAGTTCTAAGAAAAAAGCAGCAGTTATAATTTAAGGCGTCGCTTTGTGCGACGCCTTTTATCTATACAGTGGAAAAAGCGATATTTTTGTGATATAATGTTTTTAAGGGTAAAATACACAGGAAAGGGGGAGTGTAATATGTTAAATACTGTTCAGAAAGCTGCTTATGAATTGATTCAAGCAGACGCTAGGTTTCTTTACACCTTGACCATTATTCAGCGAAATGCGAAGAATATAAGTAGCAACTATATTATGATGAGCCAGCCGTACATTGGTATATTCGCAGATGGCGCAGAACAGTGGTGTCAAAAACTTGGATTGGGAGCGCCTCAATTTACCGATACAGAGAAAGCATATTACACCGCCTTGCGTCAAGGCCATAAGTTATATGAACTGCCATATTCAGATTTTTTGTCGGCTTTGATGGAGAAGTTTAAGGCAAGCGATAACTATTTTTATAAGATCCGTAGCCTGCGTGAAAAACTATTGGGATATTACAACGTGGGGACTGACCTGTGTAATGGCCATTTCTGCGGAAACACGATTTTATGCGCTTTATATACTCCGGTAGATACTTTGAACAACAAGGAAATCGGTCCTTGGATTAGAGATATTAGTGTGGTTTCGGGAAAAATTGCAGGATTTTTCAATTGCCAGAACTTCCCACCATACAACTACGATGATAGTGTTTTAGTAAAGTATGAGGACTATAATTTTTATAAGAATTGCCCGCTAAAAATTAAAACGGAGCTTGGCTTTTTACTCTTTTCAATTCTTTGTAGTGTTAATTATGCTATCGAATTTATAGATCAATACTTTGTTGAGGAGATTCCGCAAAAGTTCAAGTTTGCATATCTTCAGTATTACTACCTTTGTGATTTTATCAAAGAATTAAATGCCGCAAACGGAACAACCTTTTACATCAATGATTCTATGAAAGATAGATCCTTTAGGAATTGCCTTGCACATTATGGTTTAGGTCAGTATCTTTCTGAAAGTGATTTAATTGAGGATGACATATTAAAAGGATTGACAAACAAAGCTTTTAGTATGAATTACTCGGATGCAAAAGACAAGCTATACTTTTACCTCACCGAGTTAACAAATCAGATCGAGGCGGAAATCTTTTCTCAAACTATTGAAAACAGATAATTTTTTGTTATAATAGTAACAGTCGCTGACAACATAGTGACAACAAAAATCTTGATAGTCCATATTTTATGGATAATCTGAACACTCTCGATAATGTGAGTAAAAATACCCATACAAAATTGTTTAAGTCACAGTTTTCGGGAGCGAGTGGGAATAATACCAACTTAATACAGTTTATTTACGATAGCAGACAGTATGCTTTACTGTCTGCTTTTTTTATCAAAATCCATTGACAAACTGCATACCTCGTGATATGATGTATTACATAAAAGGAGGTATGATATGGATATTCAACTTAAAAGAGGTCTATTGGATATCTGCGTTTTAGCAGCAATTAAGAGCGAAGATTCGTACGGCTACAAAATTATCAAGGATATGAAGCCGTATATTGAGCTTTCGGAATCAACTTTATATACCATTTTAAAACGCTTGGAAACAGCAGATATGCTGACAGTTCGTACCGCAGAACATGGCGGCAGACTTCGCAAATATTACCATATCACCGATGTGGGACTAAAACGTATTGATGATTTTAAGGACGAGTGG
>JAZQHR010000027.1:0-26310 GCA_045540695.1 Clostridia bacterium
GCAAAACACATATTGAATTGCATAATGCTTCTATAAAAACGGTGTATGTAACATGATTGAAGCTACCACCATTATTCCATATTGCAAAGAATAGTATATAATATATTATCTCATATATAATCGTTGAAACCGCTGTATAAAGAAGAGTAACCACCTTTCTGCCTCTAAAGAAGTTTGTGCCAAAAAAGGATGTAGCAATAGCAAAATACATAAAAAACAATGCGTTAAACCCTATCGTCTGTCCTCTGTACAGATCAATTATCAAGCCTGAAACAGTGGCAAGAATAATTGAGTTGATATCCGAAAAACGCAAACAAAGACAAATTACATACACAAATATAAGATTTGGAAATACACCTCCAAAGCTTATATAACGGCTAACCACTGTCTGTAATATAAATAATATTAAAAAAATAACATAATGAAGAACAATTTTCACTACTTTACTTCTCCCTTAATTACAAATACATGTCTTAAATCGCCAAATCCAACCGCTGTTTCAACAATTGCTTGCTGAGTAATACCATTCGGATCGGAAACAATCTCTTTTACCTTACCAATGTACAATCCTGCAGGATATATTCCACCCATACCTGAAGTTTCAACATAGTCGCCTTCGGTTATACTTGCGTTATTAGACAAATAAGTAAGCTTACATTTGTTTTCGTTTTGAAAATCAAGACTTCCTTCTATAATCGCTGTATCCCCTGTACGTTTTATAACCGCTCCTACCGAACTGGTAGAATCTATAATAGTTATAACCTTTGCCCAGTTATTCCCAACGTCATAAATATGTCCAACCAAGCCATCGGATGTGATTACAGCATCGTTTTTACTTAATCCGTAGTTTTGACCTTTATCTAATGTAAAAAGACAATACCAGTTATCAGACTCACGCGATATTATCTCACATGCAACAAGGTCATATTGCACCTCACGTGATTTTAATTCCAGCATATTTCTAAGGTTTTCGTTTTCTTTTTTCAAATCTTCCGTTTCACGCACCTCGGCGTAAAGTGAAGAAAGCTCTTCTTTTAATGCTTCATTATCCTTTTGATAGCTTTTCATATTTATAATAAATACCATAAAATCCTCAGTGGATGAAACTATCTTATTAACAACCTTTTGTGCAGGCGAAAGAAGCATACCCAAAGCGTTTCCGACAATGCCTGAAGTGTCTTTTGGTATACTTGACAAAGCCATTACAATAATGAAAAATACTGTAATAGCACCAAGCAATATTTTAATTTTATTTCGAGCAAAAAATGACATCTATATCAAACCGTTCAATAGTTATTTTCTTCTGAGATTAAGCAATACACTTTTTAATGTTTCTATTTCATCAAGCACTTTACCTGTTCCCATAACAACACAGTTAAGTGGTGTATCAGCAATATTTACAGGCATACCTGTTTTAGCCTCTATAAGCTTATCCAGCCCTCTTAAAAGTGCTCCACCGCCTGTAAGTGTAATACCTCTGTCCATAATATCTGACGATAACTCCGGCGGAGTCTTTTCGAGTGTTGATTTAATTGCATTTATTATAGCTTCAACAGGCTCTTTAAGTGCTTCACGCACATCATCTGATGATATAACAATCGTTTTAGGTAGACCAGTCATAAGGTCACGGCCTTTTACTTCCATTGTTTTTTCTTCAAAGCCAGGATAAGCAGAGCCAATTTCTATTTTAATAGCTTCAGCTGTTCTTTCTCCTGTCATTAAGTTGTACATTTTTTTGATATATTGAATAATAGCGTTGTCGAACTCGTCACCAGCCATTCTAAGCGATACGCTAGCTACAATACCTCCAAGCGATATAACCGCTACCTCGCTTGTACCACCGCCAATATCAACTACCATACTTCCGGTAGCTGTTTCGACAGGAAGATTCGCTCCAATAGCAGCAGCCATTGGTTCTTCTATTAAGTATACTTCTCTTGCACCAGCCTGAACAGTAGCTTCTTCAACTGCTCTTTTTTCTACTTCTGTAACACCTGATGGCACACATACTATTACACGTGGTTTTATAAATCCATTTCCCGGATATGCTTTTTTAATAAAATATTTAAGCATTGCCTGAGTAACGTCAAAGTCCGCAATTACGCCATCTTTTAAAGGTCTTATAGCAACTATATTACCCGGTGTTCTTCCAAGCATTTGCTTTGCTTCATCGCCTACTGCAAGCACCTGTCCGGATTCTTTATTTATAGCAACAACAGATGGCTCGTTTACAACTATTCCTTTAGATTTCAAATGAACCAATGTGTTGGCAGTTCCAAGGTCAATTCCAATGTCTTTTTTCATATATTTGCTTCCTTTCCTGACTGTTAATCTAGTATATTGATTTGAAATTCATTTTTTAGTATTATTGACAATTTGTGTACAGGTAAACCGACAATATTAAAATAATCACCTTTAATGCATTCAACAAACACACCCGCAACACCCTGAATACCATACGCACCGGCTTTATCAAGCACATTATCCTTTGAAAGATATTTATCTATATCGTCGTCGGAAAGTTCTCTAAACTTTACGCATGTAACCTCAAAATCCGAGCATGCTTCAAGATTCTTTGCGTTAACGACACAAACTCCAGTATATACAAAATGCTCTCTTCCGCTAAGGGTTTTAAGCATATTTACAGCATCTTCATTATCAACAGGCTTTCCAAGTATTTGCCCGTCAATCGCTACCACTGTATCGGAGCCTATTATATATACCTCCTGCCCCTTATACTTTTTAGCAACATCTGTTGCCTTTAAAAGTGCAAGTTCGCGTACATATAGCTCAGGAGATAGTGATTTATCAACTATATCTTCATCTACATTACTTTCACAAACATCAAATTGAAGTTTTATATTTTCGAGAAGCTCGCGTCTTCGTGGTGATTTAGACGCTAACACGTATTTTTTCATAGCTTATATTCCTTTGTTATAATATTTAAGTGCAAACAACACGCATAATCCTGTTATGCTTCCGCTAAACAGTGAGAGTATCATCAAAAACGGAAGATAACTAAATATATTTACATTTTGAAGTATAATGCTTGACAACAGCACCTGACCAAAATTGTGAAAAACGGCACCGATAATACTTATACCTATTGGACTAAGTTTTTTTGAAAATATTCTATATGCACACATCATTGCAAGCACACTTAATATTGCCCCAAAAATGCCATACATCATCGCACTTATACCACCATGAAGTAGATTTGCAATAACTGTTTTAAGTATACTTAATAAAATGGCATATTTTCCACCATACGTTATGAGTACCAATAATACAACGGCATTTGCAATGCCAAGCTTTCCTCCAGGTACAGACGGAATAATCGGAATAATATTTTCAATAATCTGCAGTGCCACTGCAAGAGAACACAGAACTGAAATTCCTATGAATTTTGATACGTTATATTTTTTCATATCAATATGTTACTCCGTCAATATTTCTTTTACCAGAAACAATACTTACTACAAGTCTGTGCGGAAGGCAAACCAGCATTTGTCCTTCTTTATATATTGGACTTTCGTTTATTTCGGTTTGTTCATCGCAATCACTTGCTGTCACCCAAACTTTTCCATTATAAATCCTTATTTCATTATATCCAAATTTATTATCAATTTCAATTATTTTTTCAAAATTATTTAAAGGATATGATGCATATTCTTTTCCGTCTGATACTATTTCAACATATAATTCTCCGCCATATTTAAAACCAAACACGAAAACAATCGAGATAAGAATAGAAATAAGTATCACACACACCATAACAAGCTTATCACCAAAGGTTATATATCTCATAATGCACCTCGGTAAAAATGGCCCCTGGTAAAATCAAAATCAGGTTTAATTCCTTTTTTATATAAGTTTAAAATATTGTCAATTTCATTTTCTGTTTCTGTAGTAAAAATAAACCTAAAACAATTTACATTTAACTTACTTAATTCGTTGACCTTATCCGACATACATATTGGCGCGGAATTATAAATAGTATTTGTGCAGTTGTATTTGTTTGTAAAAACAGGAAAATCCTTGGAAATTCTGTCCTTTAAAACATAGTAGCCGTTATTATCACAATTACACTTATTATATATTGCTCTTACAACACAGTTTTCCATATTCATTACAGGAAGTCTGCCGTATACAATTATCTCTGTTTCTATATCAGCACTTATTTTCTTTATATGGTCTATATTAAGCTCCGGTGACAATACCACGCTCTTAATCCCAAGATATTTATACTCATCTAATGCATAAGAATTAAATGCATTTATATTATGCTGAGCATAGGCATCCTTTCCATACTTTTCTATCTGACCGATATTTGAGACAGAAAGCTCCATAAATGAAACTTTATCAAAATCAAAATTATATTTATCGCGCGATACAACCGGAAGCACACATACGAAAGCATTCTTATTTTCACGGAAAAAATCAAGATTTTCTATTACAACATTATACGGGACAAAAATCTTTTCAAAACCTTTATTTAAAAGATATTTTGCCTGTGACAATGTTAATACTTCAGCTCTGTATGTAATAGTTTTAGAAGGTTTATCACACATTCTAAGCTGAGGTAAATCAACATTTTTCTCTTCTCTGCTAAGCTTGCATCTTGCATTTGTAAGCTTATCAACAGCATCTCGTCTAAGCTTGTTAAGTTCACTTAGTGAAACAAAAATATCCGCATCATTTTCTATATTAACCGATGCTAATTCAAAAGGTGTGTCCCCTAATTTTTCAAGCTGTCTCTTTATTACATCAGCAGTTGTAGGTTTTGATAATGCTTTTTGCAAAGTGTTATCACTTTTTACATATACTTCATTGTTACCATCTGTAACTCTTAAGGTAAAATAATCATTCACCTTAGCACATACAAATGCATCAATTTTTATTTTTCTGGTATTTTCAAAAATAGTATCACGTGCTTTTTGAAGAGTATCTTTATCAATCTTTTTGTACACATCATCATTACTATTATCAAAATTTAAAAAGCTTTTATCTGTCTTTTTGTCATTAAAATATGCATTGGTAAATCCTGAACGCGAAAAAATATTTTCAACGTCATGCATATCACTATCCGAAATATGTTCACCATCACGTGCTTTAGCATACAGTCTTGTAACAGTTGATACATATTCTTTATTTTTCATTCTTCCCTCTATTTTAAAGGATTTTACACCACATTTTTTAAGTCTATCTACTTTATCCAAAAGACACATATCTTTTGGACTTAAAATATATTTTTCACTTTCTGTAAGCTTAACACCGCTTTTGTCATAAAGATTATACGGCATTCTGCAAGGCTGTGCACAGTTGCCTCTGTTACCACTTCTCTGTCCTATCATACTGCTTAAAAGACACTGACCTGAATAGCTTACACAAATAGCTCCGTGTACAAATACTTCTATCTCAAGGTCAGTATTTTCACATATATATTTTATTTCATTTTCAGATAGTTCTCGTGACAATACCACTCTTTTAAAGCCAAGCTTTTTGGCCATCCTAACGCCATCAAGCGAATATATTGTCATTTGCGTACTTGCATGAATAGGAAAATCAGGGAAATATTCCCTTACTAATGAAACAATCGACAAATCCTGCACTATAAGTGCATCAATGCCGATATTATAGCAATAATTGATAAACTTAAATACATCAGGAATTTCATCATCTGTCACCAAAGTATTTAGTGTAACATATACTTTGCAATCACGATTATGGGCATAAGAAACAGCCATTAGCAGTTCCTCATCAGAAAAGTTAACGGCATTTTTTCTTGCACTAAAATTTTTCCCGCCTACATATACAGCATCTGCACCATTTTCAACTGCAGCAATAAAGCATTCATAATTTCCTGCAGGCGATAATATTTCAGGATTATTAGACAATTTATCTTCCTTCTCTTCTTGCTTCTCTTCTTGCAAGCTCTATTTTAAGATTTTGTATTTCTTCTTTCAAATAATCATTTTCTTTCTTTAGCATCTTGTTTTTGTTGGAAAGTGCTTCAGTTTCTTCACTAGCCTTCTTTTCCACTCCATCAAGATGTTCAGTTTTTTCTTTAAGCTTATAATATTCGTCGCAAATATTAACGGCTGAAAGTACTGCAAGCATGTGTGGCTTTAAACTGTTGTTTGTAGCAAAAGCCATTTCTCGCATTTTTTTATCTACATACAATGCAATTTTTTGTATGTACTCTTCTTTTTCTGTACCAACGATTGTATAATCCTGGTCATAAATTCGAATATTCACCTTTGTTTTATCGTTCATAAATTTCACCCCAAATAAATATAAAAAGACGACTATTAACATCCGTCGCCTTGAGAAAACTTTATTTATCATTCACAACATGCAAATAATATAAAGAGAAAGTAAAGCAACAGTATCATATACGTGATACTGTGCTTTATTATCTTTTATAATTATTTATTTGCAAGATATGTGTTGATCTTATCAAGTAATTCATCAACATCAACGCCATGAACAGCGCATGCTTCCTCAACTGTTTCTCCACTTGCTGACGGACAACCAAGACAGTGCATACCAATCTCTAAAAAGAATGGAGCTGTACCTGCATCTATTTTAAGAACATCAGCAATAATAGTGTCTTTTGTAATACTTGCCATGTAAATCATCCTCCTTGTTAACATCATATAGTTATATTATATATTCTTACTCAAAAAAAATCAATATAAATTTTATAAATATTATTAAGTATTTTTTACACACAAAAATAACCCAAACTAAAAGTTAGTTGAGGTTATTTTAAGAGAATACATTATTATCTGTTTATCTTTCTTTCTTTAATTTCTCTGAAATACTGCTCGGTAGTACCGACTGATAGTGGCTTAATATAATGAAATGATTTTTTTAGTGTTTCCTCATCTTTAAAGCCTGAGTATAATCCACCACAAAGTCCCGAATGATCACAGCCACCTGAAATATAAAGATTTTTCTCAATGCCTATCTGGTAAGCTCTTTTTCTCTGTTCTTCATTTAAATCAGGATGCCACACCTCTATGCCTTCTACACCCGATGCTATAATTTCATCAATATTATCCATATGTCTGTCTAGTGGATGAGCAAGGACAGCAAATCCACCTGCAGCTTTTATCATTTTAACCAAATCATCTAAGTTTTTAAACTCATATCCAACATCATATTTTGGTCTTTGATATCTGAAATTAGTGTCAAACCAATCCATATATTCTTCCTGCTTAACTAGGCCTTTTTTAAGCATTGTTCTAAAAATATGATTATTGCATACTGTAGCTATTTCCTTATTATCTTCAAGTATTTCTTCCCATGTAATGCCTTTTATATTACCATTTGCGACAGCTTCTTCAAAGCAACATTTATTTATATGCTTACTTCTTCTTTCCATCTCTGCAAAATATTCTTTTATCTCGGGATATTCAGGATCAAAATCAAATCCCACAATATGATAGTTGTCTGGTTCAAAAACTGAAAATTCAACAGCAAATATGTACTCAAGTCCCTCTTTCTCACATGCAGCTTTAAATTCAGGATATCCTGTACCAATATCGTGGTCAGACAATGCTATAGCCTTATACCCTTCTGTTTTTGCAACTTTTACAAGTTCTGTTGGCGAATACACTCCATCCGAATGTGTAGAGTGTGTATGTAAATTTGCATATAAATTCATTTATTACACTTCCTCGTATTTTTTTAAAATTATATCAATTTTAATATAAAATAACAAGCAAATAGTCGAAAGTTAGCAATATAAAGTAGAAAATAGTGCTAAAATGGCAATAAATTTAAAAAAGTGGCAGTCGCATTGAACTGCCACAAGTAATGTACATAGTGTTTAACTAAATAAATTTATTATTCACATTTTGCTTTACTGACTTTTATATTTAAAAATAACAATCCACACACAAGTATGGCGGGAAAGATTGTAGCTACAAACAAGCCTGTTTTAAGGTTTCCCCCTACCATTTCAGAAATCGTTCCAACCATTGTGGGACTTATAGCTGCACCTAAATCACCCGCTAGAGCCAAAAATGCAAACATTGCCGTTCCGCCTCTTGGAAAGTTCTGAGATGATATGCAAATAGATCCAGGCCACATAATACCAACTGCAAAGCCACAAAATGCACAACCTGCAAGTCCTAAAATTGGCATTGCAGATAACGAAGCTAACAAATAGCAAACAACACATACCATTGCACAAATAAGCATTACCTTATTAAGATTAAGCTTTTCACTAAACTTTCCGTACAACATACGAGTAATACCCATAAACATAGCGAATAAGCACGGACCTGCTATATCTCCCATAGTTTTTGAAATTCCAATAGCTGCTTCGGTAAACGCAGATGTCCACTGAGTCATAGTTGCCTCAGATGCACCAGAGCAAACCATAAGTAATATCATTAACCAAAAGAGTGGTGCTTTTAGAAGCTGTTTTACACCCATACTCTTTCCATCTTCAATTAAACGTTCAATAGGACAATTTATAAAATTAAATGTATTGTACAATGGTACAAGCGCCCAAATCAAGGTGAGTATTTTCCAGTTCTCTAATCCAAAAACAGTGAAAAATATGGTGGAACCTAAAATAACACCTGTTGCACCCCAGCAGTAAAATGAGTGTAAAAGACTCATCATTCCATCTTTATTTTCGAAGGGACATGCCTCAACAATTGGACTAAGTAATACTTCAACAAGACCGCTTCCAATTGCATAAAGTATTACAGATATTAAAATACCTACAAATGGCATTGGAAGTATCTCTGGCAAAAACGCCATTAACGCAAGTCCAACAGACGATAAAACTTGAGATGCAACAACACATGTTCTATATCCTATTTTATCTGCATATTTGGTAGCCACAAGGTCTATAAGTAATTGTGTTAAATAAAAAACCAAAGGAATAATCGCAATCTTTTCAAGCGAAATCCCATAAGAACCTTTAAATGTTAAAAACAACAGTGGAGTAAAATTAGCTGTTATAGCCTGTGTAACAAAGCCAAGGTAACAGGCAATCAGCGTCTTTTTGTAATTTTTTTGTTTAGTCATGACGTACTCCTAAATAATCAAATGATATTTATTTTAAAGATATTATACCTTAGTTATAAACATTTGTCAAAAATTAGCATAAAATAAACGCAGAATAATTGACTATTATATAATAATATGATATAACTTTTAATTGTAAATTTTTAAGAAATATAGCCAAGAAAAAAGTTGTTAGGCTTTGTATCACACCAAGCCAGAAACATTGGAATATAAGGAGATGTAGATAAATATGAAACTTGGTATAGTCGTTCATGCACCTTTTTTCTATATGTCACACTATTGTTCGTTCCGGGCAATAGTGTTCTTTTTATAACCTAAAATTAAGGGCGTACCGATTTGATTGCGGTACGCCCCTTGAATATTTTTCTGTGTCAGAAAGAATATTCATAAAAAGCACAAGAAGACAATTCTTATTGAATTACCATCTTGATTATAATATTTAGTTTTTAATAATAGAATAACCTAACCTTCCTTGCAAAATTTTGCTATCATGAAACAATAGTGGAATGTACTTATTTTTGCTGAATTCTACGATAAACTTTTCACTCGCTTCTTTGTTATAGGATGAACCTGTACAGATTCTGTCTGTTAAGCATTTTACATAATAACATTCATCACCACACAGCACATAGTTATCTGCTAAAACGATACAGGAGCCAACGGAATGTCCCCCAATTTTCCTTATACGTATGTTCTCCGATAATGAGAATTCATCATCAATCAAATGAATATCAAAGCTTGTTGGAATGTACTTTTTTGCCGCAGTATATTCATCTTTTTGAATGTGTACATCGGCATTCTCATAATATCTGATAGCTTCTATGTGGTCGTGGTGAGAATGCGTAATGATAACATCAGTAATATCATTTGGAGAAAGACCGTATTCTTTTAATACGTCAACCGGCTTTTTGAATATCGACATTTCAAAGCCTGCACCATCATCGCAACCTACATCCACAAGTATATTCTTATTTTCGGTTTGTACCAAATAGATTGTAAATGTAATCGGCAAAAGAACATCTTTTCTGCCACCTTTAAAAATATAGTTTTCACCGAATACTGATTCTCCGTATTTTAATGCTACAATCTTCATTGTACCTTCAGCACTACCTTGCCTATATTTTCACCACGGTAAAGAATATCGTGTGCTTCTTCGGCTTCTGTAATCGGGAGAACCTTATATACGGTAGGCTTTATCTCACCGTTCGCTACCTTTTCCCACACCTCATTGACAAGATTTGCGAGAATTTCAGCTTTCATTTCAGGAGTGCGTGAACGAAGCGTACTGCCAACAATCCTGATGTTCTTTTTGTAAATATTTTTAAGGTCAATAGTTGTATTTGCTCCGGCAAGAGCCGCAATTACTATCCAACGACATCCATATTTTACATATGGCAGACAGTCACCAAGATTTTGACCGCCAAGACAGTCAATAGCAATATCAACAGCCCTGCCTTGTGCTTCTTCTTTTTTTAGTATTTCAGGCAGGTTTTTCTCTCTTGTGTCAACTACGAGGTCAGCACCAAGGTGCTGAATATTTTCAGGATCACTTATAACCGTTGTAATAACACGCAAGCCAAATGCTTTTGCCATAGGGATAATAACGCTGGCAAGTCCACTTGCTCCTGCCTGCATAAGCAATGTATCACCTGCTTTAGCATGACCTTCAATAAATAGCTTCAAATATGCAGTTGCGAATGCTTCGGGGATCGCCGCAGCTTCTGCCATTGTACAATTCTTTGGTACAGGCATACACATATCAAATCTGACAGAAACAAATTCTGCATAACCGCCACCACCAAGCAGTGCACAAACTTTATCGCCGATTTTGTAATTTGATTTTGCTTTTGCGCCCTCTGTCATTTCAACAATTTCGCCTGAAACTTCTAGCCCCATCCATTCAGGACAGCCTTCGGGCGGTGGATAGTCGCCCTCTCTTTGCATAAGGTCTGCACGATTTAGAGCCGCATATTCAACTTTTATTAAAACTTCATCTTCAGTAAGAACAGGATTCGGAACCTCATCCCATCTTAAACTCTTATCATTATTTACAAGTATTGCTTTCATAATTTACATCCTTTCTCTGTAATATCCGGCAAATAATCAAGATTATCCCGCACAGCCTTTGCTGCCTTGATTGTAGGCTGAGTGGGTACAGCACGCTCATCATGCTCTCTCACTGCAAGATAAGAAACACAGCCAAGTTGAGGCCCAATCATTCTATGGATTTTAGAATGTGTGCCGCCGGATAAGAACAAAAACGGAACCTTTAATTCTTTTTTTAGCAACGTATTTATTCTTAAATTTTCCATTTGCTCTTCGTCAGAATTTGCTGCTGTTACAATTTTGACAATATCAGCACCTCTTCGTTGTTGTTCATGGGCAATTTCCAAAACTGTTTCTGCTGAAGCAAATTTTAGCACATGAGAAGACATTAAAGCTTCTTTTCCCATTTGATGGATTTTATCAATCAAACGCATCTGTTTATCAATGGCAGATTGTTTCATAGAAAGCTCAAGACCTATACCCATTCCGCTATCTGAATCAAACCAGCTTGCCGGAACATCGCCAAGTGTTGCACCACAGGACAGTGCCGTCAAAAGCCCGTCTGCAAGTTCTTCGTCTGAAAATCCGGTGTTTTCTTTCCCTCGGTAATTGGTTATATATACTGGGTGTCCGGAACACGCAGCAAATATCTTTTCATAATTTTCTTCGTTTTTGTATTCTTTTTTCAGGCGCTCAAGCTGTATGCCAAGACAGTCTGCTCCATCATAGATGGAATTCTTTACTGCAAATCTTATGCTGTCAGGATTATCCTTCAATATCATCCCTGTAATCAATGGACGATTTTGATTTAAAAATGTAGGCTTCATATGTCAGCAGCTCCTTCCGGCAGCATTTCTGCCACCATCAATCATAATGTTTTCGCCATTTATAAATTGGCCTTTATCAGATGCTATAAACAGAATTAAATCTATAATCTCCTGCGGCTCGGCTGCTCGCCCAAGCAATGTCTTCATATTTGCCATTGCCTCACGCGTCAACACAGGTCCTGGTGAAACACATACGCATCTGATGCCATATTTCGAGCCGTATTGTGCAATAGACTTTGTCAATCCAAACATAAGTCCTGCTTTTGATGTCGGATAATCCATTCCGTATCCGTCACCTTCCTGTCCAGTGATTGAGCCGATGTTGATGATAAGACCACTTTTTTGCTCTCTCATCTGCTTTAATACTGCATGCGCAAAATAAAAAGGTCCTTTTAAATTTACGTCAATTCCCCAATCGTAAACATCAATAGGAACGTCGGGAAACTCAGGATGCTTTTCTCTGTCAACCTTTTGCATACGCACAGCCGTACCACCTGCAAAATTGCACATAACATCAATAGTGCCAAATACCTCAACCGCTTTATCTCTAATATTACAAACTTGAGCATAGTCACGTACATCGCAAACTATACCAATCGCCTTGCCTTTTCTTTTTGAATTTATTTCTTCAACCTTTTCGTTCAAAACTTTTTCATTAACATCGCATAATACAACATTTCCGCCAAGCTCTACCCAGTTTTGAGCAAATAAAAGTCCCATTCCTGATGCTGCTCCCGTTGAAATTGCTGTTTTTCCTGTAAAATCCATATTCTGCACTCCATTAATTTTTCTTTCTGCAACCATCAATTCGATAATCTTGCCCTGATATATATGCCGCCTTATCACTGGCTAAAAAACAAATCAAGTATGCATATTCTTCTAATTCTCCGCGTCTTCCCATGTAGCAAAGCTCTGTTTCGCGATTTGCACCCTCATTTCTTACACTTCCGGGAACAACATTGTTTACTGTGATTCCTTTGTCAGCAACCTCTTTTGCCAGTGCTTTTGTAAACGAGCTTACTGCACCTTTTGTCATTGAGTAAGGAACCATATTCGCATTGCCGTACACGCCTGCAACCGAACCGATATTAATAATCCTACCATAAGAATTTTCTATCATGCCAGGAAGGGCTTCGTGTGTAAAATACATCAACCCTAAAATATTCACGTTAATTATTTTCTTCCAATCGTCACTCGTTGTTTCTGCAAACAGCTTCCGCATTCTCCAAAGTCCTGCGTTATTAACTAAAATATCAATTTTGCCATATTGGTTAATAATTTCCTGAGTTATCTCATGGACTCTTTGTTCATCGCTCACATCACAAATGTATGATGATACATTTGCTCCAATTGATTTGATTTCCTCGGCAAGAGTATCAAGACCTTCTGCATTGACATCAACAATGCATACATTTGCTCCGTTTCTTGCAAATTCGATGGCAGTCGCCTTGCCAATTCCGACAGATGCACCTGTAATTATGACAGTTTTATTTTTAAATTCCATCGTTAATCCTCCCTATTGTTTTTTTCACTATATCATCTTGCAAAAATCTGTTCAATATGGTATACTGTAAAAAAAGTAACTATTCTGCAATTGTGCTGTGTCGGAGGTGTAAAAAGATGCAAGTCCAAAAAATATATGTCTCGGAGCTTTCCGCATCAAAGCATATATTTAATAATTATCATTTTTGCCGTGGAAATAGCAATCAAAGGAAAACCCGGGTTGGAGTTATAATAAAAGGTAGCGGAACCTATATCTATTTGAATAAAAAGCTCAATGTAAACGAAGGGGATATCGTATTTATTCCGGAGAATATTTATTGTTATTCCGAGTGGCACGGAAGCCCTGAAATTGAAGTAATTTATGTGAGTTGTTTTATGCACTATGAGCAGTTTCGATATGAACCTCAAATTATTTGTTGCGATAAAGAAATCAAGAATGACCTATTAAAAATAGCCAATATATTGTCAATCGACTATATTAAGGAATTGGAAGCATTTTCATTGTTTTATAAACTGCTTAAAAAAGTGCTTCCTCAAATGGTGCAGTCGAATATTTCATACGATAAAGCCTTGCAAACAGCGATTGAATTCATTACTGATAATTGGAATAATGATTTTTCTATTTCCGATTTAGCAAAAAGGTGTTGTGTTAGTGAGTCTACGCTTTACCACTTGTTTCAAAAGGAATTAGGACAAACACCTGTTAATTTTTTGAATTCAATCAAAATTAATAATGCAATAAAATACTTAGAAAATAGTAACTATTCTATTTCTACGATAAGCAGACTGGTTGGCTTTAATTCCGAAAATCATTTCAGAAAGGTTTTTAGAAGCATCACAGAAACAACACCTTCAAAATTTAAAAAGAAGTCATAATAGATTGTCAATCTATAACTCCATTTCATCAATAATTTGAAACAAAAAATTGCAGAATAATTGACTATTATATAATAATATGATATAATTTTTAATTGTAAATTTTTAAGAAATATAGCCAAGAAAAAAGTTGTTAGGCTTTGTATCACACCAAGCCAGAAACATTGGAATATAAGGAGATGTAGATAAATATGAAATTAGGTATAGTTGGACTTCCAAACGTTGGTAAAAGTACGCTGTTTAATGCGATAACACAGGCAGGTGCAGAATCTGCGAACTATCCATTCTGTACAATCGAGCCTAATGTTGGTATTGTTGCTGTTCCAGACGAAAGACTAGACAAGCTTAGTGAAATGTATAATCCTAAGAAAGTTACTCCTGCAACAGTTGAATTTGTTGACATAGCAGGACTAGTTAAAGGTGCAAGTAAAGGTGAAGGTCTTGGAAACAAGTTCCTTTCTCACATTAGAGAAGTTGATGCGATTGTTCACGTTGTAAGATGCTTTGAAGACCCTAACATCGTTCACGTTGACGGCTCTATTGGACCTGCAAGAGATATAGAAACTATAAATTTTGAGCTAATATTTGCCGATGTCGAGATGATTGACAAAAGAATTGACAGAACAAAGAAAATGCTTAAATCAGGCGATAAAAAGTATGCCGTTGAACTAGAACTTTTAGAAAAAATAAAAGCTACTCTAGAAAGCGGACTTCCTGCAAGAAGTCTTGAATATTCAAAAGAAGACGAAGAAATACTTAAGGAAATATCACTTCTTACATTAAAGCCGGTTATATACGCAGCTAACGTATCGGAAGATGATTTTATAAATGGCATAGAAAACAACAAGCTTATTGCCGAGCTTACTGAAATAGCTGCAAAGGAAAATTCAGAGGTACTCCCTATTTCCGCTAAAATTGAAGAAGAAATTTCTTCGTTTACCGACGAAGAAAAGCTTGAATTTTTGCATGATATGGGACTCGAAGAATCAGGTCTTAACAGACTTATAAAGAAAAGTTATTCTCTACTTGGTCTTATAAGCTACTTAACAGCTGGTGAACCCGAAGTAAGAGCGTGGACCATTACAAAAGGTACCAAGGCACCACAAGCAGCAGGAAAAATTCATACTGATTTTGAAAGAGGATTTATTAGAGCTGAAGTTGTTGCTTACGATGACCTTATGGCAAACGGCTCACACGCAGCTGCAAAAGAAAAAGGTTTAGTAAGACTCGAGGGAAAAGAATACGTTGTAAATGACGGCGATATAATCTTATTTAGATTTAACGTATAATATTACGAGGAAAAATATGTCTTTAATTGATAATATAAAAGAAAGCGTAGCTTTCATATCTTCAAAAGTAAATAACATTCCAAAAAAAGCTGTTGTTCTTGGTTCAGGGCTTCACACACTGGCCGATGAAATTAGTGATAAAAATATAATATCATATAATGATATTCCCCATTTCAAATCATCAACTGCACCAGGCCACAAAGGCGAATTGATATTTGGTAAAATAAATAACGAAGATGTTATCTTGCTAAATGGCAGACTTCATTATTACGAAGGATATTCTATGCAGGAAACTGTATATCCTATAAGAGTACTATCAATGCTTGGTGTAGAAACACTTATTGTCACTAACGCAGCCGGCGGAATAAACAAAGACTTTTCGGTTGGCGATTTAATGATTATAACCGACCATATTAAACTTTGCAGTGATAATCCGTTACGCGGCGAAAACCTCGATTATTTTGGTCCACGATTTAACGATATGACAAATGCTTATGATATTGAATTAAGACAAAAAGCTATAGCATCGGCAAACAGTGTTGGCATAAACATTAAAACAGGTGTATATGCATATATGTCAGGTCCATGCTTTGAAACACCTGCTGAAATAAAAATGCTTGGCATACTTGGGGCAGATGCAGTAGGTATGTCAACTGTCGCAGAGGTTATATGTGCAAATCACTGTGGTATGAAGGTACTGGGTATATCCTGCATCACAAACGTGGCTGCGGGCATTACCGGAAACAAGATATCATCTGATGAAGTAAACGAAACAGGCGAAAAGGTTAAAGATAAATTTTCTAAATTAGTAAAAGCTATCCTAATTAACATATAATTAACATATAATTTACAAATTACTCATTGACATTATATGATTATTTTGATATCATAATAACATTGAAATTAGCACTCAACCAAAAGGAGTGCTAAACGCACAATATATTGGAGGTAATAAATATGAACATCAAACCATTAGGCGATAAAGTAGTTATCAAAATGGTAGAAGCAGAAGAAACTACAAAAAGCGGCATTATACTTGCCGGCGCTGCAAAGGAAAAACCACAGGTAGCAGAAGTTGTAGCTGTTGGTCCTGGCGGTATAGTAGAAGGAAAAGAAATAAAAATGGAAGTTAAAGTCGGCGACAAAGTTCTTACTAGTAAGTACGCAGGTACCGAGGTAAAACTTGATGGCGTTGAATATATTATTATAAGACAAAATGACATTCTTGCTATAGTTGAGTAAGACATTTTAAGGAGGATTTTATAATGGCTAAACAGATTTTATACGGAGAAGAAGCTAGACGCGCACTTGAAGCAGGCGTTAATAAGCTTGCTGATACTGTTAAAATAACACTTGGTCCAAAAGGAAGAAACGTTGTCCTTGACAAAAAATTTGGTTCACCGCTTATCACAAATGATGGTGTTACAATTGCTAAAGAAATCGAACTTGAAGATGCATTTGAAAATATGGGCGCACAGCTTGTAAAAGAGGTTGCTACAAGAACAAACGACGTTGCAGGTGATGGTACAACTACCGCTACCCTACTTGCTCAGGCTCTTATAAGAGAAGGTCTTAAAAACGTTGCTGCAGGTGCTAACCCTATGATAGTTAAAAAAGGTATTCAGAAGGCTGTTGATACTGCAGTTGAGTACATTTTAACTACAAGCAAAAAAGTAAACGGTAAAGATGATATCGCAAGAGTTGCTGCAGTATCTTCTGCTGATGAAAACATCGGTAACTTAATCGCTGATGCTATGGAAAAAGTTACAAGCGATGGCGTTATCACTGTTGAAGAGTCAAAAACTGCAAACACATACTGCGAAGTTGTAGAAGGTATGCAGTTTGACAGAGGATATATATCTCCTTATATGGTAACTGACACTGACAAGATGGAAGCAGTACTAGATGATGCTTATATCTTAATTACAGATAAGAAAATTTCTAATATTCAGGAAATACTACCTGTACTTGAACAGATTGTTCAGCAGGGTAAAAAGCTTCTTATCGTTGCTGAAGATATCGAAGGTGAAGCACTTACTACACTTGTTCTTAACAAATTAAGAGGTACATTTGTATGTATCGGTGTTAAAGCCCCAGGTTTTGGTGACAGAAGAAAAGAAATGCTTCGTGATATTGCCATTCTAACTGGCGGTCAGGTTATCTCTGACGAGCTTGGTCTTGATTTAAAAGAAACTACTATTGAAATGTTAGGCCGTGCAAAACAGGTTAAAGTTCAAAAAGAAAACACTATTATCGTTGATGGTAACGGTGACAAAGATGCTATAAAAGACAGAGTTAACCAGATTAAAAATCAGATTGAAGAAACAACTTCTGAATTTGACAAAGAAAAACTTCAGGAAAGACTTGCTAAGCTTGCAGGCGGTGTTGCGGTAATTAAAGTTGGTGCCGCTACTGAAGCTGAAATGAAAGAAATGAAGCTTCGTATAGAGGACGCTCTAGCTGCTACAAAGGCTGCAGTTGAAGAAGGTATCGTATCAGGTGGTGGTACATCATACATTAACGCTATCGCATCTGTAGAAAAGCTTATGGCTTCACTTGATGGCGATGAAAAGACAGGTGTCCAGATAGTTCTAAAAGCTTTAGAAGAACCTGTTAAGCAGATTGCTAAAAATGCAGGCCTTGAAGGTGCTGTTATAATCGACAAGATTAAAGAAAGTAAAGTCGGTATTGGATTTAACTTCCTTACTGAGGAATATGTTGACATGGTTAAAGAAGGTATCGTAGACCCTACTAAAGTTACAAGAAGTGCACTTCAAAATGCCGCAAGCGTAGCAAAAACACTTCTAACTACAGAAAGTCTTGTTGCAGACAAGGAAGACCCTAATGCAAACGCAGCTGCTGGTGCTGGAATGCCAGGCGGCATGGGAATGTATTAATAAAAATAAAAACTAAATAGTTCTTCAGGGCGGGGCGAAATTCCCCACCGGTGGTTATAGCCCACGAGCCTTATGGCATGATTTGGTGTAATTCCAAAGCCGACAGTACAGTCTGGATGAAAGAAGAAAAATATTTAAAACAATAATTATTTTGCCCTGCATTTTTGCAGGGCAATTTTTATTTGGAGGAATCACTATGAAAACAAATCATATTACAAAAATTGGTGTACTTTCCGCTGCTGCGTGCATACTTCAGTTTTTAGGAAGTGTTATGGGACTAAAAGTTGCAGGTTTTTTAGAGATTGAATTTTCAGATTTACCAGCAATAATTGGAGCACTCTCGCTAGGTCCAGTTGCAGGTGTTTTAATTGAGCTTATTAAAAATGTTATTCATTGTACTATAACCTCGACAGGGTTTGTTGGTGAATTTGCAAACTTTATGGTTAACGGAGTATTTGTTTTTGTGATAGGTCTTGTATATTTACACAACAAGACAAAATCTACTGCTATAATAGCACTTTTCTCTGGTACAGTTATCATGACAATTATGGCAGCGTTTACTAATCTTTATATAATGCTGCCGCTTTATATGGCCGAAGCACCATTTTCTGTTAAGTTGAATCTTGTACTAACTACTATTACCCCATTCAACTTTGCCAGAGGTATATTATTATCCATTATAACAATTTTTATTTATAAAAAAATATCAGTTATTTTACGTAAATATTGATTTTTATAACAATCCATGATATAATTATTTAAATAACTATAAAAGAGTTGGTTAAATGTTCAAAAAAACTGTTCTTATTACAGGGGCATCAAAGGGAATTGGATATGAAACTGCAAAAGCATTTTACGAAAATGGTTATAATGTTATTATAAATTATAATTCATCTAAAGAAAATGCTGAAAGGCTTGCCATAGACCTTCCCGGTTCTATAGCAGTTCACGCTGATGTTTCAAATCCTGCTGATGTAAAAAAAATGTTTGATGTTGCTTTAAAAACATTTGGCGGAGTTGATGTACTTGTAAATAATGCTGCAATCTCTCACACAGATGTATTTGGTGATGTTTCTTACGAAAAGTGGAGAGATATATTTGCCGTAAATGTTGACGGAGTGTTTAATTGCACAAAAGCGGCACTTCCATATATGATTAACAAAAAGTGTGGTAAGATAATAAACATATCATCAATATGGGGAATTACCGGTGCATCATGCGAGGTTGCCTACTCCACTACCAAGGCTGCGATAATAGGATTTACAAAAGCACTTGCAAAAGAGCTTGGTCCATCAAATATTTGTGTAAACTGTGTCGCACCTGGGCTGATAGATACAGATATGAACAAAAACATTGATACCGAAACATTAAATGAACTTATAAATGAAACACCACTCGAAAGAATTGGAACAACACGTGATATAGCAAATACCATTTTATTTTTAGCATCTGAAAATGCAGACTTTATTACCGGACAAGTTCTTAGTCCGAACGGCGGTATGGTTATTTAATTTTATTTTATTATGGGGGATACACACGTGAAAAGATTTATTTCAAGCAAAAGAAAAATGCTATATTGGTTATGCGATATGGCATGTATACTGCTTTCATATTTTGTTTTCGCCTTGATTTTAACTGACAAACCTTACATAAGCAATTTTTCATATTCAATAATTATTTCGTTAATAACATTTTCTGTATCATTTAAGATTTTTAAAGTATACAGATATCTTTGGTCAAGTTCATCAACAAAAGAATATTTGAGGCTAACTTTTATATCTATTTGTACTGCTTCAATTGCTTGCATATTAATATATATTTTTGACCATTTTTCAAACATACATCTTGCACTTCCTGTACGAAGACTTACTGTAGCGTGCATTTTCCAGGTACTGCTTATCGTTGGATACAGAATTATTATGCGTATAGCACTTTTACATATAAAATACATTTCTCGAAAATCTCCGACAGCTACAACTAAAAACATCCTTATAGTTGGTGCCGGTGAATCTACCAGAATGATACTAAACGATCTTCATCAGTCAGCTGCTATAAACGGTTATAAAGTTGTAGGACTAATTGATGATGATCCATTAAAGCAGAAAACAATTCTTGCAGGTGCTGAAGTAATCGGCACCAGAGATAACATAGAAAGTATATGTGAGAAAAACAACGTTGATGAGATTATTATTTCTATCCCATCAGCTGAGGACGAGGAATTACAAAACATCATTACTGTATGTAACAGAACTAATTGTAAAGTAAAAATCATCCCAGGATTGTCGCAGATACTAAAAAATCAAAGCATCATAAATCAGATACGTGATGTTTCAGTTGACGACTTATTAGCCAGAAAACCAATAGTACTTGACAATGATAAAATATCGGAAGATATCAAAGGTAAAGTTGTTTTAGTTACAGGTGTTGGATCAATAGGAAGTGAGCTTTGCAGACAAATTGCAAAATTCTCCCCTGCCCGTCTTGTAATGCTTGACATTTATGAAAACAATGCATACGACATACAAACTGAGCTTATGCGAAAATATCCCGAATTAAACACAAGAGTGCTTGTGGCAAGCATAAGAGATAAAGAAAGACTTGACAAAATTTTTGAAACTCACAGGCCGTATATTGTTTTCCACGCTGCTGCACATAAACACGTTCCACTTATGGAAGAAAGCCCTGGTGAAGCAATTAAAAACAATATATTTGGTACATATAATATGGCTAAATGTGCTGACAAGTATGGTGTATCAAAATTTGTAATGATATCTACTGATAAGGCTGTAAACCCTACTAATATTATGGGTGCTACAAAAAGATTTTGTGAAATGATAGTTCAGTCAATGCAGACAGTTAGTAAAACAGAGTTTGTTGCTGTTAGATTTGGTAATGTATTAGGAAGTAATGGTTCGGTAATTCCATTATTTAAACAGCAAATTAAAGAAGGCGGACCTGTTACAGTTACACACAAAAATATTACACGTTTCTTTATGACTATCCCGGAAGCTGCACAGCTTGTCCTTCAGGCATCTACTTATGCAAGTGGCGGTGAAATATTCGTACTTGATATGGGTAAACCAGTAAGAATATATGACCTGGCACTTAACTTAATTAAGCTATCAGGTTACACTCCAAATGTAGATATTAAAATAGAAGTAACCGGACTTAGAAAAGGTGAAAAGCTATACGAAGAGCTACTAATGGATGAGGAAAACCTTGCTCAGACAGAACACAGCAAAATATTTGTAGGACGACCTACATTTAGCGATATACAAACAATCGAAGAAAATCTTATATCACTTAAAAATGCCGTTGAATCAAATGATCCGGCTCGCATAAGAAATGTTATGAGCGAAGTAGTTCCTACTTATGCTATTGACCCTGAATTATACAATTCTCAAAGAGAAAAAATAGTTCAAGGAAGCGAAAGATATAGAACAGCAAAAATATAAATTGATATGAAAGGCCATTTTTTAAATGGTCTTTTATAATATATGCAAAGGAGGTATATTATGGCAAAATACATTTCTCTATCCGAAGAATTGCAGGACAAAATAAGAAGAGAAACTATGGATAAGCATCTGCTTGTCGATGAGGCAATAAGACGAAACCCTGACCATGATAAAGCTAATCTATGGCGTCCTGCATACGTCAGAGATATAGAAAAAATTCTTCACAGTCCATATTACAACAGATATACTGATAAAACACAGGTATTTTCGTTATACAAAAACGATGATATTTCAAGACGTGCATATCATGTACAGTTAGTTTCGCGAATAGCACGAAATATAGGTAGACTTTTAAACTTAAATACTGACCTTATAGAAGCAATTGCTCTAGGTCATGACCTTGGTCATACTCCGTTTGGACACGCAGGAGAAAGCCTTTTAAATGAGCTTTACAACGCACATACAGGAAGGTATTTCAATCATAACGTGCATAGTGTACGTGTGCTTGATGGAATATTCAACCATAATATCAGCCTTCAGGTACTAGATGGAATACTTTGTCATAATGGTGAAATCGAGCTTGAAAAATATATTCCTGCTCCCCTATCCGATTTTAAAGAATTTGATAAAACTGTAGAAAAATGCTACACTGATAAAAATCATTCTGCTACACTTATATCTTCAACACTAGAAGGATGCGTTGTAAGAATATCCGATATTATCGCATATATTGGCAAAGACAGACAGGACGCAATGAAAACAGGTCTTATTGACGATGATGAGATGTTTGAAAATTCTGCAATTGGAAAATTTAATGCACTTATGATTAATAACCTTATAGTAAATATTGTTGAAAACAGTTATGGAAAAGATTACATACAAATCGACAAAGAATACTATGAGAGCCTTGCAGAAAGCAAAAGTGCCAATTATGAAATTATTTACAAAAGTAAAGCAATTTCCGACGTAAAATCAAACATTTTAGCACCAATGTTTGAAAAGATATACACAAAGCTTTTAAGCGACTTAAAACAGCGAAAATTCACTTCTCCAATATATATTCATCACATTGACTTTGTTCATGATGTTGGAAAATACTATTTAAAGAATAATTATTATGAAACTGAGCCAAATCAAATTGTGGTTGACTACATTGCAAGTATGACTGACGATTATTTTGTCGAGCTTTATGATTATTTGTTTCCTGGTGAGAAAACTATTGAATATGTATCGTACTTTAATGATATGATGTAATAATTAGCCTGATATAGTGTTTTTAAACACCATATCAGGCTTTTAATATGAATGAAATTAAAAGCACCCTAAAGATTACTCCTTGGGGTGCTTTATTTATTAAACTAATATTAGCTTAAATTACATTTCTTTAATTTTAGCCTGTGCAGCTGCAAGTCTAGCGATTGGCACTCTGAATGGAGAACATGACACGTAGTCAAGACCAATCTTATGACAGAATTCAACAGATACAGGGTCACCGCCGTGCTCACCACAGATACCAACGTGTAGTGATGGACGAACTGGTTTACCAAGCTTAATAGCTGTTTCCATAAGCTTACCTACACCAGTCTGGTCAAGTTTAGCAAATGGATCGTTCTCGAAGATTTTAGTGTCATAGTAAGCATCTAGGAACTTACCAGCATCGTCTCTTGAGAAACCATAAGTCATCTGAGTTAGGTCGTTTGTACCGAAGCAGAAGAATTCAGCTTCTTTAGCAATGTCATCAGCAGTGATACATGCACGAGGAATCTCGATCATTGTACCAACTTCATAAGACATTTCTACACCTGCTGCAGCGATTTCAGCATCAGCAGCTTCAACAACAACAGCTTTAACAAACTTAAGCTCTTTGATATCACCAACAAGCGGAATCATAATTTCAGGCTTAATGTTCCAGTCAGCATGAGCTTTCTTAACATTGATAGCCGCTCTGATAACCGCTCTAGTCTGCATCTTAGCAATTTCAGGATAAGTTACAGCTAGACGACAACCACGATGTCCCATCATTGGGTTGAATTCATGAAGAGAAGTGATTATAGCTTTGATTTCTTCAACAGTTTTGCCTTTTGCTTTAGCAAGTGCAGCTATATCAGCTTCTTCAGTTGGAACGAATTCGTGTAGTGGAGGGTCAAGGAATCTGATTGTAACAGGATGTCCTTCAAGAGCCTCATATAATTTTTCGAAATCGCCCTGCTGCATTGGAAGAATCTTATCAAGAGCAGCTTCTCTTTCTTCAACTGTATCTGAACAAATCATTTCTCTAAATGCTGCGATTCTGTCAGCTTCAAAGAACATGTGCTCTGTACGGCAAAGACCGATACCTTCAGCGCCAAGCTCTCTAGCCTTTTTAGCGTCTGCTGGAGTATCAGCGTTTGTTCTAACTTTTAGAGTTCTAAACTCATCAGCCCACTGCATTATTCTGCCGAATTCGCCAGCGATTTCAGCATCAACTGTAGGGATGATACCATCATAAATATTACCAGTAGAACCATCGATAGAGATGAAATCTCCTTCAACATAAGTCTTACCAGCAAGAGTAAATTTCTTGTTTTCTTCGTCCATGTTGATTTCGCCACAACCAGATACGCAGCAAGTACCCATACCACGAGCAACAACGGCAGCGTGAGATGTCATACCACCACGAACTGTAAGGATACCCTGAGATGCTTTCATACCAGTGATATCTTCTGGTGAAGTTTCAAGACGAACAAGGATAACCTTTTCACCTCTAGCATTCCAGCTTTCAGCATCTTCAGCAGTGAATACTACTTTACCGCATGCAGCACCTGGAGATGCACCAAGACCTCTACCTGCAGGAGTTGCAGCTTTAAGAGCCTTAGCATCGAACTGTGGATGAAGAAGAGTATCTAAGTTTCTAGGATCGATCATAGCAACAGCCTGCTTCTTATCGATCATACCTTCATCAACTAGGTCACAAGCAATCTTAAGAGCAGCTTTAGCTGTTCTCTTACCGTTTCTAGTCTGAAGCATATAAAGTTTTCTATTTTCAATAGTAAATTCCATATCCTGCATATCTCTGTAGTGATCTTCAAGGATAGCACATACCTTGTTGAACTCTTCGAATGCTTCTGGGAATTTTTCTGCCATCTGAGCGATAGGCATTGGAGTACGCACGCCGGCAACAACGTCTTCACCCTGTGCGTTTACAAGGAATTCACCCATAAGACCTCTGTCACCTGTAGCTGGGTCACGAGTAAATGCAACACCAGTACCGCAGTCGTCACCCATGTTACCGAATGCCATCATCTGTACGTTAACAGCTGTACCCCAAGAATAAGGGATATCGTTGTCTCTTCTGTAAACGTTTGCTCTAGGGTTGTCCCAAGAACGGAATACGGCTTCAACAGCACCCATAAGCTGTTCCTTTGGATCAGTAGGGAAATCTTTACCGATTTTAGACTTATACTCATCTTTAAACTTACCAGCAAGAACCTTTAGGTCTTCAGCAGTAAGCTCGATATCCTGAGTAACGCCTTTTTCTTCTTTCATTTCGTCGATAAGCTGTTCAAAATATTTCTTACCAACTTCCATAACTACGTCAGAATACATCTGGATGAATCTTCTGTAGCAGTCCCAAGCCCAACGAGGGTTACCTGATTTAGCACTCATAGCTTCAACAACGTCTTCGTTAAGACCAAGGTTAAGGATAGTATCCATCATACCAGGCATAGATGCTCTAGCACCTGAACGAACTGATACAAGTAGCGGATTTTCTTTATCACCAAACTTTTTGCCGGTGATACCTTCCATCTTATCGATGTTTTCCATAATTTCAGCCTGGATAGCATCGTTAATCTTTCTGCCATCCTCGTAATACTGTGTGCAAGCCTCAGTAGAGATTGTGAAGCCCTGGGGAACAGGGTTTCTTTCAGGGAACTTCGCCTTGAAAATGTTGGTCATCTCAGCCAGGTTTGCGCCTTTGCCACCGAGGATTTCGCGCATGCTTGCGTTACCTTCGGTAAAGAGATAGCAATACTTCTTTGCCATTCTTATTGTCCTCCATAATTTATATGTTTTTTGTTTTTTTAGTCTTGTTTTTGCACGCACCCAGGAGCGTATTACACACGCACGCGAGGCCAGCCCCATAGAATGCGTTAGCATTATACCACAAACCTTCGCATTTTTCCACTAAAAAAATCGGTTTTCCTAACCCTTGCCCCATTGTTTACATTTTGTTCACATTTTGTATGTCAAAACAGCAGAGATATTTATCTCTGACTTTCTTCCCTTGCGGTCAGCGCCTATTGCAATTTTGCCACTCCTTTGCTATGATGGAAGTATCAGGTGTGCAAATGAAGGCAACACGCCAAGAAAAGGAGAATTGCTATGG
>JAZQHR010000028.1:0-15667 GCA_045540695.1 Clostridia bacterium
GGATTTGAAATAGTCGGCACAAGAAAAAACTACTACGAAGGCACAGAAGATGCAGTGCTGATGACAAAAATCCTATACTGAGTCATAAGGCGGTGATATGTTGTCACTAATTTTAGGAATAGAAACATCATGTGATGAAACATCAGCAGCAGTCGTGGAAGACGGGCGAAACGTTCTTTCAAACGTCATAGCGACACAGATAGATATTCACAAAAAATATGGCGGGGTTGTACCGGAGATTGCTTCACGTGAACATTTATCAATAATAAACGCAGTGATAGATGAAGCAATAGAAAAAGCCGGTATTACACTAAAGGATGTAGATGCTATAGCTACTACATACGCACCCGGACTTGTGGGGGCACTGCTGGTTGGAGTATCAACCGCAAAAGCACTTGCATATACGCTGAAGGTTCCGCTTATACCTGTTCACCACATTCGTGGCCATATATGTGCAAATTATATTTCGCACAAAGATCTTAAGCCACCATTTGTAGCTCTGGTAGCATCAGGCGGACACAGTCACATAATTCACGTAGCAGACTACAACACATACGAAATACTTGGACAAACGCGCGATGATGCAGCAGGCGAAGCTTTTGACAAGGTTGCAAGAGTTTTAGGACTTGGGTATCCGGGTGGTCCAAAGGTAGACAAGCTTGCAAAAGAAGGCAACGAGGACCTAATAAGCTTCAAAAAGACATCCTTTGGTAAAGATAATTTTGACTTCAGCTTCAGCGGAATAAAGACAGGTGTTATAAACTACCTTCACAATGCAGAGCAAAAAGGCGAAACCATAAACAACGCCGACGTTGCTGCAGGATTTCAAAGAAACGTTGTAGAAACACTTGTTGACAATCTGCTAGGTGCAGCACAAAAAGCAGGAGTAAAAAAAGTAGCTCTCGCGGGCGGAGTAGCCTGCAACTCAAGATTAAGGCAGGAACTCGAAAACAGAAAAGACGGGTACGAGATATATTATCCGGAGCCTGTCCTTTGCACAGACAACGCAGCTATGATAGCGTGCAGTGCATACTATGAAATGCTTGGCGGAAAAACGGCGGACCTTTCGCTAAACGCCATACCATTTTTACCGGTTGATTCTATATAGATACTCAACCACAAAATTACGAAATCAAATTTTATTTCAAATAAAAATGATTTAGGGAGGTTATTCAAAATGAAAAAATTTAAAAGAATTACAGCTGTTATAGCAGCCATCACAGTACTTGTAATGTCAGTACAGTGTTTTGCAGCATCATTTAATGATGTTCCAAAGGAAAAATACAGCTGGGCTGTGGAAGCTATCGAATCAATGGCCGCTGAAAAAATTGTAAAGGGTTACGAAGATGGTTCGTTCAGACCCGAAAATCAGGTTACAAAGCTTGAATCACTAGTGCTTATCGCAAGAATACTTGGTTCTGCCAAGGAAGAAAACGCTACAATAGTAGAAAAAGCACTTGAAACACACAAAGACGTATTTGAAACATACCCTATAAATTATGGTAATGAAGAAATTGCTTACCTTCTTACAAAAGGTGTTATCACCGAAGATGAACTAAACGATTATATTGGTTCAACAAATGCTTCTAAAGGTCTTATGAGATATGAAGCTGCAATACTTCTAACCAAAGCGCTTGGTGCTGAAGATGAGCTTAAAGATAAAGCAGCATCTTCACTTTCATATGATGATGCCAAGGACATCCCTTCAGCTGCTAAAAAGTACGTTGAATATGTAACAAGCCAGAAAATAATGCAGGGCATGGGTGACAACATATTCTCTCCTCTTACAGCTGTTACAAGAGCGCAGGTTGCTGTTGTACTTAAGAAAGTACAGGATATGAATAAGCTTTCATACATTTCAGGTATGATTACAAAAGTTGACCCTGACTCTAAGATATTCTCATTAAGAACAAAAGACGGCGAAAACGTTTCATATACTATTTTAAATTCAGTAAAACTTACTTTTAACGGAAATAACGTAGAATTTAAAGAACTAACTGTTGGAAACGATGCTGTAATTACACTTAAAGATTCATCTATATACGCAATAGACTCAACGCTTACAGGTGAGCGCGAAGAGGCTGATGGTGAAATAACTGCAATAACAAATGGAAAATCAATTACTGTTAAAAAATACAAAGGTTCAGTAACTGAAAAGTACACATACTCACTTGCAGATAATGTAATAGTTACTAAAAATGGTTCAGCTTCATCTATTCCAAAGCTTGAAACAGGCGATTACGCTAAAATGACTATATCTGGTGGTAAAGTTATAATAATCGATGCTGAAACAAGCACTACTACTATAAAAGGTACTGTATCAAACATTATTCTTTCACCTAATTTCATGATTGAAATTGCAAATTCAGATAACTCAATTGCACAGTACACTGTAAGCAACAATGTAACAGTTAAGAAAAACAATAAAACTTCAACTCTAAGCGAAGTATACGTTGGTGACTCAGTATCTATCACACTTGAATACGGCGTAATCATCAATATAGTTGCAATAAGCACAAGTTCTACAAAAACTGGTATAATCGATAAAATCGTTATATCAGACACTCCAAGTGTTTCATTAAAAATAAATGGTCAGTCTTCTGAATATGCTTTAGCAAGAAACGCTGACATTATACTAGATAACGAAGAATCTAACATATATGGTCTAAGACTTGGCGTAGCAGCCAACATCATCCTAAGCGGTAATACTATTATAGAAATATCTACTGCTGATGTAGAAACTGCGTTCCAGATTACAGGTAGAGTTGATATGGTTAACACATCATATGGTCTAATGCAGCTTACATACACAGACATCGCAACAGCTCAGACAATTACCAGACAGGTATTTGTTAAAGAGAAAGCAAAAGTATACAACTCTATCACAGGCAAAGATTCTAAACTTGCTAACGTAGGCGTTGGCAGCACGGTAAGCGTAGTTGGTACATCTACTAATGGTGTATTTGAAGCAGCTTCTGTAGTTATCATAACTGAATAAAAATATAATAATTGAAATAAAAAAACAGGCATTTTTAAATGCCTGTTTTTTTATTTCACTACAAATTCTACAATAACACATTTTAACCAAAATGCATATAATAATCTATCAATAAAAATTTTGGAGAATGAGATATGAAACATAAAAACCATACGCAATCTCACACTCCCGAAAAAATATGTTCAAAATGCAAAACAGGTGCAAAATTCGCCTATCTCGACAGCACCACACTCTGCCCATGGATAAGACTTTTAAGCGAAAACAAATGCAAAATGTTTGAACCGATAGATAAAAAAGACTAGATAATTATTGTAGGGTGCAGCGTTTACGATGCACCGTTATCGGGACGTCGACAAGCGCCCTCCCCTACATTTTATTATTTTTTCATCAATAGCCCAGCCATTCGCTTATAGGAATAACTTCCGAAACGCATAGCGGTTTAAGTGTAGTTAAGCTGTCCCACACCATTACTTTAATTTGGTCGATGTCGCCCTCAAGAGTATATGGAGAATTTTGTTTGTCATGCGGAATTCTTTTCATTGTAATAAATTGATTTCCTTTGTAACCAACAATGAGTATATCATAAGGGGTGGTAAAGTTATGTAATGTTATTTCTACACTATAAAGGCTATCTTTTTTTGTTACAATACTTTCTGTGAAACTTGTAGCTTCTACTACTTCAAAATAGTACAGGTCAGAGGAATTGTGACGATATGGATAATATTCATTATAAGAAACAACATGTACTCTGTATTTACCTATCGGCAAAGTCCGTGTTACGGACTTAATTCGTTGTTCATTTCCTATTCTTACATAATGGTCACCTGAATAACCTTCACTGTTTGCATCATATTGGTCTATATACCAATTGTAATACGATGTGTTTGATGTGTCATTCCAAGTAAATGTTATTTCTTCCTCGTTTGTGTACGTGGTCTTTGTATTGTTAAAGGAAGGCTTTCCCGGATATGCGTCTATAACTTCAAAATAATACATATCAGAGGATTTATAATGTGCGGAATTGTATGCAACCACATGCACTCTATATTTGCCGATAGGTAAAGTACGTGTTACAGATTCAATTCTTAATGCGTTTCCAATTCTTACATAGTGGTCACCCGAATAACCTTCACTGTTTGCATCATATTGATCTATATACCAATTGTAATACGATGTGTTTGATGTGTCATTCCAAGTAAATGCTATTTCTTCCTCGTTTGTGTACGTGGTCTTTGTGTTATTGAAAGATGGTTTTCCCGGATATGCATCTATAACCTCAAAATAATACCAATCCGAATCTGTGTAATACTTTGAGTTATATGCCGTAACTTCTACTCTATACTTGCCGACAGGTAATTTCTTTGTTACAGATGTTACTCTATCTTCGTGCCCTAATCTTACGTAGTGATCACCTTTATACCCCTCACTATTAGCATCATATTGGTCTATATACCAATTGTAATACGATGTGTTTGATGTGACATTCCAAGTAAATGTTATTTCTTCTTCATTTGTATATATAGTCTTGGTATTGTTAAAAACAGGTTTACCTGGTGTTAGCGGTTCGTCTGTGTTGGAGTCGTCGGCATTGTAGTTTACAGAATATGCAATTGACGCCGAGCCAATTTGGTATCCTCCTGCACTAGTTTGTAACGAATCGCCTATTCGCGTATAGCCACTCGGACATGGATTAACATTACATTCCCAATTAAATGAATTGCCATAATGTATTCCTAAATGGAGATGTTTTGCGTAATAAGATTCGCTGTTGTATCCAGAACCTCCAACGGCACCTATTTTAGTATTAGCTGTAACCGACTGTCCTTGCTTTACGTTAATACTACTCAAATGCATATAAACAGACCAATACCCGTCATTGTGATTTATTATTATCGAACGTCCCTCTGAGCCTCCTGTACTATTATCTACAACAGAAACGGTGCCACTCCTTACAGGATATACTGTAGTCCCAAGACTCTCTCCTATATCTACTCCTTTATGAAACCTATTATAACTTCCACCACGAAATCCATAAGAAGATGTAATTTTAGAATATGCTGATGAGGTGGATGAATAGCCGTGTATTGGCCAGTACCAAGTAGCGCCAGTTTCATTACCTCCATAATCCCCCATCGCAGCATATCCCACTGTAGGCACAAATGTTATAAACATCACCAAACTCAATAATATGCTTAATACCTTTCTCATTATAAAACCTCCGTAAATTAAAAAATGCGCCCGCCGAAGCAGACGCATAAAAAACGCAAACTCCGACAGTCGCGAAACCAATTTATACAGCATGAGATATACACACGTTAATAAATGGAATTTGCATTTTTATCAAATTCAAATATTAACGTATGCAAAAATAAGCATATTATTCAAAAAGAAAATATACCTCAACACTGTATAAAATATTTAATTGGTTTCGCATTTTATATGATATCACATCATTTTCATTTTATCAAGAGGTTTTATAAAAATAACGGAACGACACACAGGTCGTTCCCTACGGTATTATCAAATCGCAAACACACAAAAATCCCGAGGTATCAGCCTCGGGATTTTATATTACTTTTCAAATATTTCTATACTGTCTTTATTATCCGTTTCAGATATGCTTACCTTTATAATCTCGCTTTTGGAGGTTGGAATATTTTTACCTACGTAATCGGCTCTTATAGGAAGCTCTCTGTGTCCCCTATCCACCATTACGGCAAGCTGGATTCTCGCAGGTCTGCCAAGGGAAATAATAGCGTCTATAGCGGCTCTGGTAGTTCTGCCCGTATATATAACATCATCCACCAAAACGATATTCTTGCCATTTACATCAAACGGGATAACCGTTCCTGAATGTGTATTGGCATCTTTCATAGCTGTTCTGTCATCCCTGTGAAGAGTAATATCAAGCACGCCTACGTTTATGGTTTTGCCTTCAAACTTGGATATACACTCGGCGATTCTCTCTGCCAGAGGCACACCCCTGGTTTTTATTCCAACAAGGCACAAATCATCTAAATTTTCATTTTTTTCGATAATCTCATGTGATATTCTGACTATTGCTCTTTTCATAGCACTTTCGTCAGACACCATAGCCTTAAATTCCATTATATCACCTGCTTATGCATTGTCTATAATCTTGATAAGAATTTCTCTTAATACCTGCGGATTACAGTTACCCTTAAGCTCCTTCATACATTTGCCAAACAGAGCCATAAGAGCTTTTTCCTTACCACTCTTATAGTCGGCAACTGATTTAGGATCAGCTTCAACAACCGCTTTTGCTATAGCTTCGATATTACCTGTATCGTTAGACACGATAAGACCATTCTTTTCCGCATATTCAAGAGGGTTGATATCTCCTTCAAACATAGCTGAAAGTATTCTCTTTGCATTACCTCTTGTAACCTTATCATCAGATACAAGCTTAATAAGCTCACCAAGAGATGCACCGCTTATAGAAAGCGAATCTGCAGTCTGCTGTTTTTTATTAAGGATAGTCATACAATCAGTGATAAGCCAGTTTGCAACCTCTTTTGCGGACTTACACACTTCATAAGCCTCTTCAAATACATCACAGAAAGCTCTGCTCTGTGTAATCTGTTCAGCATCGTATTCAGTAAGTTCTAATTCTGAAATATATCTTGCTTTCTTTACTTCAGGAAGCTCAGGAAGAGAGGCTTTGATATTACCATACCACTCATCATCTATAACAACAGGCATAATGTTAGGGTCTGGAAAATATCTGTAGTCGCCTGCAGTTTCCTTATTTCTCATAGCATAGCTCTTACCCTTTACATCGTCCCAACGTCTTGTTTCCTGAACAAGCTCTTCTGTGCCGTTTTTAATAGCATCGATATGTCTTGTAGTTTCATACTCAATAGCACGTGCAATGGCAGAAAGTGAGTTCATATTTTTCATTTCTGTTCTTACGCCAAGCTTATCCGAGCCTTCAGGACGAACAGAAAGGTTTACGTCACAACGCATTGACCCCTGCTCCCAACGGCAATCAGAAACCTTTGCAAATCTAAGAAGCTCTCTTAATCTTTCAAGATATGCAAGCACTTCTTCAGCACTTGATAAATCAGGCTGACTTACGATTTCGATTAGCGGAACGCTTGTTCTGTTGTAGTCTACAAGTGATGTATCTGTCCAGTCGTCATGCACAAGCTTACCTGCGTCCTCCTCCATGTGAATCTGTTTAATTCTAACACTCTTCTTACCCTTAGATGTTTCAATCTCTATAGCACCATTTACACATATAGGTGCAAACCACTGTGTAGTCTGGTACGAGCATGGAAGGTCTGGGTAATAATAGCTCTTTTTATCAAATGTAGTAGTGCGGTTGATATCACAGTTTAGCATCATACCGGCTGTCATACCAAGGTCAACTACGTGTTTGTTTACTATTGGGAGCATACCTGGCATACCGCAGCATGCTGGGCAAACGTGGTCATTTGGTTCTGCGCCAAATTTAGCACTGCATGAGCAAAAAATCTTTGATTCGGTAGCAAGCTCTACGTGAACCTCAAGACCGATGACTGTTTCAAATTTCATATTATTTGCCCTCCCCTTCTATTTTTTTAGCCAGATCTAAAAGACTGTTTTCTGAAAATGCCTTACCAACTAGCTGAACACCATTTACAACCATTACAGGAAGTCCTGTAATAGCAGCGGGTGCAGTGTATAGACTTTCGTCATACGAAATGTATTTGTTTTCACTAGCTTCTTTCTCTGTATAGCTTCTCTTTGAGCATGCAGGAAGAAGTAGTGCATCGTATTCGGAAAGAAGGTTATTCATATACTCTACAAGCACTCTTCTCATACGAAGCGATTTATCATACACCTTAATATAGTTATCATCAGAAAGAGTTTCAGATCCAAACAAAATAGTAGATTTTGTAAGGTAACCGAATGCTTCTGTTCTGCTGTTTGTGTATAGCTCGTCGATGTTTGTATAGTTCTTTGAGCGATAGCCGTACTTAACACCTTCGTATCTTGAAACGTTATTACAAAGCTCTGCACTCATAAGAACATTCCATGCAGGTTTTGCGTTTAGAAGCTCTGCAGCCTCTATTTCAACAACTTCAACATCTGCATTATTTTTAAATGCATCTATAATAGATTTTGTATCATCATCTGCTGTATTGTAAAGTGATTTAACAAGTGCTATTTTCTTTATTTCGCTTCTGTCGGCAGTACATTTTAAAAGTGCACATTTATCTTCAGGAAGGCTTGTGCCGTCCTTATCGTCATGTCCTGAAATGGTGCATAGTACCTTACGACATTCTTCAGCATTGTTTGAAAGCACACTTACCGTTTCGCCAGAACACACTGCAGGTATAGTACCAAATCTTGATACTGTGCCGTAAGTTGGTTTTACAAATACTAAATTTTCAAGTGCTGCGGCTCTTGTGTATGTGCCATTCACCTCTAAAACAACGGCTGCTTCTGCTTCGCCTGATTTTACTATCTCGGCTGCGGCATTTTTAAGCTTACCATCTTCACTGCACGCACCAAAGAATGATGTTTCGCCAAGAAGTCCTAGTCCAAACTCGCCTGTATTTGCCTTTGCATAAGGATTGTAACCTGCTTCTTTAAGCTTTGTAACAACCTCTGCTTGAAATAAGCTCTTATAACCATCCAGCATTTTCGAGCCTGCCGATGTAGGAAGGTGCGTAGTTAGTATCATATCGTCTAAAACGATTTTTTTACCAGAAGTATCATCTGATTTACTGATGTATAAATTCATTTTCACTCATCCTCCCTATTATTCTACCAAACGTGGTACCTGCCAGTAGCCGTCCATAGACTCAGGCGCATCTGCCTGAAGCTGGTCGCGGGTAAAGACTTTTTTCTCTACGTCTTCTCTTATGACATTTGTCATAGGCATTACGTGTACCATTCTCTCGGTATTTTCTGTATTTACTTCGTTTAATTTTTCAAAATCGCTTTCAGCCTTATCGAAAAATGACATAAGATCTGCTCTTTCGTCATCGGTAAGCAAAAGCTGATTTAACTTTTCAAGTCTTATTAAAGTAGTTAAGTCCATTGTGGCTTCCCCCTTTTATTATTCTCTGATGCTGATATTTGCCTCACGAAGCTGCTGCTCGCTTACTTCGCTTGGTGCACCCATCATAAGGTCCTGAGCATTTCCGTTTAGAGGGAATGCGATAACATCTCTAATAGTATCTTCTTCAGCGATAAGCATAACCATTCTGTCAACGCCCGGTGCCATACCTGCGTGCGGAGGAGCACCAAATGAGAATGCTGTGTAAAGAGCACCGAATTTTGCTTTAAGGTCTTCTTCGCCATAGCCTGCAATCTCAAACGCTTTTCTCATAACGTGAGGGTTATGGTTTCTAACCGCACCTGATGAAAGTTCAACGCCGTTACATACGATATCATACTGATATGCAAATATTTCAAGCGGATCTTTGTTTTCAAGTGCTTCAAGTCCACCCTGCGGCATAGAGAATGGGTTATGTGTAAAGTCAATTTTATTTGTTTCAGGATTTAGCTCGTACATAGGGAAATCTACTATAAAGCAGAATTCATAAGAGTCTTTTCTGATGATATCAAGTGTTTCACCAAGCCATGTTCTTATCTCACCTGCAAGACGGTTTACAACGCTTATAGCATCGCAGATGAAGAATAGTGTTTCGCCTTCCTTGATAGATACCATTTCGGTAAGTGTAGCTTTCTGCTCATCAGATAGGAATTTAGCGATAGGACCTTTGTACTCTCCTTCTGTTAGAGTAAGGTAGCCAAGACCTTTCATACCGATGCTTGTAGCAAATTTAAGTGAATCTTCGAAGAATTTTTTAGATTTTCCCGAACAATCTGCAACTATACCGCGAACAGGTTTACCCTTAAATAGAGGGAACTCAACGCCAGAGAAGAACTCTGTAAGGTCGTGGATGATTAGTGGGTTTCTAAGGTCAGGCTTATCCGAGCCGTATTTAGCCATAGCATCAGCATAAGTAATACGTGTAAATGGTGGCTCTGACACCTTTTTATCTGTGAACTCTTTGAATGTATTGAATACTACCTTTTCAGCAACCTCAAATACATCCTCTTGAGTAGCAAATGCCATTTCAAAGTCAAGCTGATAGAATTCACCAGGTGATCTGTCCTGACGAGCATCTTCATCTCTAAAGCATGGTGCAATCTGGAAATATTTATCAAAGCCTGATGTCATAAGTAGCTGTTTAAACTGCTGTGGTGCCTGTGGAAGTGCATAAAATTTACCTTTATGCTTTCTGCTTGGCACAAGATAGTCACGTGCACCTTCAGGTGATGAAGCAGTAAGAATAGGAGTTTGAATTTCCATAAATCCAAGCTCTTCCATCTGTTTTCTTAGGTAACTTATAATCTTTGAACGTAGAACTATGTTCTGGTGAATTTTAGGATTTCTAAGGTCAAGATAACGATATTTAAGTCTTACATCCTCTCTTGTAGCAAGTGAGTTTGCAATTTCAAACGGAACAGTGTTTTCACATGGGCCAAGCACTTCCAGTTTATTCGCCTTTACCTCGATAGTACCTGTTTCAAGCTTTGAGTTAACAGTTTCCTCATCTCTTTTAGAAACTATGCCGTCTATCTTTATAACAGTTTCCTTTGCAATACCTTTTAACATAGCATCATCCGATACTACTACCTGTGTGATACCATAATGGTCACGAAGGTCAACGAAAAGTACACCGCCATGGTCACGGATAGTATCTATCCAACCCGAAAGCACGACTTCCTTTCCAATATCACTTTCTCTAAGTTCATTACAAGTGTGTGTTCTAAGCATTTATCTTACCTCCAAGTTTTATTATACAAAATCAATTTAAAAACAAAAAGAGCTATCTTTTATCCCCTATGGGACGAAAGATAGCTTCCGCGGTACCACCCAAATTGATTGGAAAACCAATCCTCTTTTATACATTAACGCAGTATCACGTGCGGTTCTAATAACAAAAATGCTTTCTTCCGCAAGCTCCGGAGCGTTTTTCTAATGAGGTTTGCTGCCGCACTCTCACCTTAAGCGACTCTCTCATAGCAAATATCTCAAAATACTCTTTCCATCATAGCCTTTAAATATATTATTATTTTATCATATTTTTGTGAAAAGTCAAGTATTTTATACTTTAAAACTATAAAAAAGCGAGGAATAAATCCCTCGCTTAAATACATTTAGAATATTCTTCTTGAACAAACATAAGTGTCTGCGTAATAGCCATAAGACATTGGTGTAATCTCAACGCCTTTTCCAGGTCTTGGTGAGTGGATAAAGCATCCGTCACCTACGTATATACCTACGTGAGAAATACCACCGCCTGAGCCATTAGTAGCAAAAAATACTAAATCTCCCTGTCTTAGCTCTGATCTTGAAACCGCGTAACCATTACTAGTCTGGCTTGCTGCAGTTCTGTATAAGCTAACTCCATACTGAGAGTATATGTATTTTACAAAACCCGAACAATCAAATCCTGATGGTGACATACCACCATATACATACGGTGTGCCGATATATTTCTTGGCAGTTTCAACAACCATCTGACCTTTGCTTCTGTTACCTCTTGAAACTGAATTACCACGAACACTTACATAATCGTCACATACAAAAGCTGCCATGCCTTTGTAATCAATTTTATAAAAACCATTATCAGTGCCAATAATTTTTACAGTCTGTCCGCCATATACCTGGCCTAAAATACTGCTGTTTGTAGTACCCATTGATCTAACATTTAAAACTTCTGTAGTTACAACACCTTCATAAGAATTCTGTGCGTAACCAACTGTGCTCAATGCTATAATAAAGATTAGCAAACACAAAGATGTAAGCATGATTTTTTTCATTAGTAATTTCCTCCATAATCTCATCGAATATAGTTCTTAACTAACTGTTAGATATATAATACCACAAAAGAATGGATTTGTCAAACTTTTTTAACAATTCGTTAACAAAATATATGATTTCTATATATTATTACCAATAAAAGAAGTATTTATTTGCGTTTAAGTCCACAGTATACTATAAAATACGCAGCTACTATACCCACTGCTCTTACCACAAATGAAAGCCCGTAAAACACCTCTGCAAATCCTGCATACGATACATTTCCAAATATCTGCATCATACCAAAACCTGACATATCGCTTGTGCCAGCAAGCATTAGTGCTCCCCTGTTCATAAGCGATGAAGCATAAAAGCAAAGCACAAGCACAATTAGTGCAACTACAACTGAAATTGTTGTAAATATTATCTTTTTATAATCGCGTTTTTTCTTGGATTCTTTTTCCTCTTCCTCGCTAACTTCAATTACAGAAGGCACTTGCGGAGTACAAATAATTTCACTCTTTTTTTCTTCTGCCTCTTCGCTTATGTTGTTCACATTTGAATTATCATATCCGCAGTTTATACACTTGTCTATCCCTTCTATAAGTTCAGCACCGCATCTTTCACATTTCATATTTATTTAGCCCCTTTCGGACATTATTTATTCTTTAAATAATCTTTCATCTTTTCAAAGAAGTTTCTCTGTTCTTTGTAATTGGTATCATTTGTCAGACTACCAAACTTTTTAAGAGCTTCCTTCTGCTCGGAATTAAGATTTTTCGGCACTTCAATAGATACCTTTATAATCTGGTCACCCTTCGCACCTGTTCTTATATGAGGTATACCCTTTCCACGAAGTCTGAATGTTGCTCCAGGCTGTGTACCCTCAGGAATATCATATTTAATCTTACCTTCAAGTGTAGGTATATCAATCTCCGCACCAAATGTTGCCTGCACAAAGGTAATAGGGATTGTGCAGAATACATCTATTCCATTTCTTGTAAATATAGGATGTGTCTTTACTGATACTGTTACCAATAGATCGCCTGCAGGGCCACCTTTATGACCAACATTTCCCATTCCCCTAAACGATATAGTTTCGCCGTGATTTATACCCTTTGGAATGTTAATATCGATAGTTCTTGCACGTTTGATTTTACCCTTACCCTTACACTTTTCGCAAGGATTGGTTATGATGCTTCCTTCACCATTACATCTTGAACAGGTAGACACATTTACAAACGAACCAAGCGGTGTTCTCTGGGTAGTTCTTACCTCACCTGTTCCGTTACAGTTTGGACAAGTCTGTCTGCCGTTAGAATCTTTAGCACCTGTTCCGTGACATTCGTCGCAGTCCTCAACTTTATATATTTTTATCTGCTTTGTAGTACCAAAAGCTGCCTCTTCAAATGAAATAAGAATACTTTCGTGTATATCGGCTCCTCTCTTTGGACCGTTTCTGCGGCTTCTTCCGCCTCCGCCAAATCCGCCGCCAAAGAATGAACCAAAAATATCGGAAATATCAAAATCCTCTGCACCGAATCCGCCGCCAAATCCACCTGCACCAAAGTTAGGGTCTGTGCCTGCGTGACCATACTGGTCGTATCTCGCCCTTTTGGTAGAATCACTAAGCACCTCGTAAGCCTCGTTAGCTTCTTTAAACTTTGCTTCGGCTTCTTTGTCACCGGGATTCATATCAGGATGATACTTTTTAGCAACCTTTCTGTATGCTTTTTTTATCTCATCATCACTCGCGCCCTTGTTTACTCCAAGCACCTCGTAATAATCTCTTTTATCAGCCATTTAAAAATGTCCTCCATGGGCCGATGGGAATTGGACCCCACAAGCCTTAAACTTTATAAATTTGCACTCTTTCAATTTGTCGTCCTCAAAAGGCGACAGCCTATCTTCGTCCTCCGCATTGAAATTGCACTAAATTTCTATGCGTTTAAGGTCGTAGAGTTTTAAAACCTTATGTGGTTCAACTCCCATCGACCTAATCTAGCCCTTCGGTTTAAGCACAAAAACCCAAAGATTAGTTTGGGTTTTTGTAACTTTCTATAAATTAGTTTTTGTTTTCGTCATCAACTACTGTGTAGTCGCCTTCATAAGTGCCACCCTGCGCACCTTCATTAGCACCTGCCTGTGCATTTGGATCGCCCTGTGGGTTTGCCTGCTGATACATTTTAGTAGATACTTCGTAGAATTTCTTCTGTAGTTCATCAGTAGCAGCCTTTATAGCATCGTTATCTGTACCTTCAAGAGCTTTCTTAACGTCAGCTATTTTAGCTTCTATTTCAGATTTATCAGCGGCATCAACCTTGTCACCAAGTTCACCAAGTGCTTTTTCACACTGATATACAAGTGAATCTGCATTGTTTCTTGTTTCAACAGCTTCTTTGTTCTTTTTATCTTCTTCAGCAAATTTTTCTGCTTCTTTAACAGCCTTTTCAATATCTTCGTCTGAAAGGTTTGAGCTTGCAGTAATTGTAATATCCTGAACATTTCCTGTAGCCATATCCTTTGCAGATACGTGAACGATACCATTTGCGTCGATATCAAATGTAACCTCTATCTGAGGCACACCTCTTGGAGCCGGAGCAATGCCTGAAAGTGCAAAGTTTCCAAGAGTTTTATTGTATGCAGCCATTTCTCTTTCGCCCTGAAGAACGTGAATATCAACACTTGTCTGATTATCAGCAGCAGTTGAGAATATCTGGCTCTTCTTTGTAGGGATAGTAGTGTTTCTTTCGATTAGCTTTGTAAACACACCGCCCATAGTTTCAATACCAAGTGAAAGCGGAGTAACGTCTAGTAGAAGAAGGTCTTTTACTTCACCGCCAAGTACGCCCGCTTGAATAGCAGCACCCATGGCAACGCACTCGTCAGGGTTAATGCCCTTGTGTGGTTCAGAGCCAATAAGTCTTTTAACAGCTTCCTGAACTGCAGGAATTCTTGAAGAACCACCAACTAATAGTACCTTGTTTATCTCGCTTGGCTGAAGGCCTGAGTCAGCAAGTGCTTTTCTTGTAGGCTCCATAGTCTTTTCAACAAGGTCAGCAGTAAGCTCGTCAAATTTTGCTCTTGTAAGTGTAACATCAAGGTGTTTAGGGCCTGTAGCATCTGCAGTGATAAATGGTAGGTTGATGTTTGATGTAGCAACACCCGAAAGCTCAATTTTAGCTTTTTCGGCAGCTTCCTTTAATCTCTGTAGTGCCATTTTATCATTTTTAAGATTTATACCATTTTCTTTTTCAAACTCTGATGCTAGGTAATCAATAATTCTTTCGTCAAAATCATCACCACCAAGACGGTTGTTACCGCTTGTAGCAAGAACTTCGAACACGCCATCGCCTATTTCAAGGATAGATACGTCAAATGTACCGCCACCAAGGTCGTAAACCATAATCTTCTGCTCGTTATCCTTATCCATACCATAAGCAAGTGCAGCGGCAGTAGGCTCGTTTATAATACGAAGAACTTCTAGTCCTGCAACTCTACCTGCATCCTTTGTAGCCTGTCTTTGAGCGTCACTGAAATATGCAGGAACTGTGATAACAGCCTGGCTTACAGTTTCGCCAAGATAGCTTTCTGCATCAGCTTTTAGCTTCTGAAGTATCATAGCAGAGATTTCCTGTGGTGTATATTTTTTATCATCTATATCCACCTTTTTGTCTGTGCCCATATCTCTCTTTATAGAGATAATAGTCTTGTCAGGGTTTGTGATTGCCTGTCTTTTAGCAACCTGACCTACAAGTCTTTCACCTGTTTTTGTAAATGCTACTACAGAAGGAGTAGTTCTAGCACCTTCTGCGTTTGCTATAACAACCGGCTCGCCG
>JAZQHR010000029.1:0-2878 GCA_045540695.1 Clostridia bacterium
AAAGAACAGGCAAGTCAAGGGTAAATACACGAACTATGCTCGCCTTTGACAAACCTGTTCTTTTTTTGCAGTATATCAGTTAAGGGGACTTAAGCCGAAAAACGGACTTAAATCCCCTTTTTCAAAAGGTGCTGATTTTTAGATTTTTGTCACGCAATAGAACCCTATTTTTGAGGATTTGAATACAAAATCATCGCCCTGATAGTTTCATGTTTTGAAAACCGCTAAAACAGGGCATTTTTTAACCTCTATTGCGTGACATTTACCCCATATATGAGAAAAAGCACACCACACTATAAAATGTGATGCGCTTTACTCTGTGCACCCCCTTGACAGACCATAAATAACTATACTGTTTTATTGAGGACTGTCTTTTGGGTGTTTTTATTTATATTCTGCTATATACAAATCAGGTGAAATATTGCCGGTATCGTTTAATACCTCAAAATGAAGGTGCGACACATCGGCTATTTCAAACTCCGACGTATCACCAACCATACCGATTACACTGCCTTTTTCTACGGCTTGTCCGGCTTTTACGTTAGTTTCGGCATCGAGGTTTGCGTATTTTGTGCGAATGTCATTTGCGTGCTTTATTATGATGGTGTAACCCAGCCTGTCGTCAAGGTAAACTGCATCTACCACACCCGCCTCACATGAAATTACATCTGTGCCGATATCACATGCTATATCCACGCCCTTGTGTATACGCCAGTCGCCGAGAGTTTTGGAGTATACAAGCTCTGTATTGGAATGTCCCTTTATTACCTTACCTGTAACCGGTTTTACAAACTCAAGCTTGGGCGGAATAACAGGCATTTTTACTAAAGATACCGGCTCAGTTTCTTTTTTATCTGTAATTACCTTTTTAACAGGCTCATCTAATGTGGGTTTTTCTATTGCAATTTCGCTTGTTGCCACATTGTCCTTAAGTACTCGTTCTGCAGTGTTTTTGGTGATTGCCGCTACGGCACCTACTACCATAATGGTTATTGCAAGTACGATATAATACCACTTGCCCCTCTTTTTCTTTTCTGAGTGATTTTTTATTATAATTTTCTTCATATCGTAGTACACCTCCAATTTAGTGTGACAATAATGTGTTAAATACTGTCACACTAAGTATTTACATAATATGGAAGTGTTATTCATTCATATCACATATTTTTACACCTGTGTAATAGGTCGTAAGTATTTTGTCGTAGGTTTCGCCCTGACTTGCCATATAATTTGCACCGTACTGACTCATTCCCACGCCATGACCGTTTCCCTTTACGTTGAAAATCACATTTTCACCATCACTGCTTATATCAAAATTGGTTGAACGAAGAGAAAACAGGCTCCTTATAAGTGTGCCTTTAAAGCTTTCTCCAAACAGACAAATGCTTATTACCCCACCGCTGTCGCTACGGGATATTTCACCTATAATTGGGTTTTTAAAATCTATCGTTTCGCTGTGCGTTTTAAGTGCAGTTTTAAATTCTTCTATGCCAACGGTAACGCTTGATAAATATTTTGGGCTAAGCTCCTCGCCAACACTTTTTACACCTTTTAGGTAGGGGACATCACTGCCCCATACATCTTTTGCATTTTCAGTGATTCCGCTGCTGGTGGAATGAAATACTGCAGTTACTACCTGGTCATCATACGTCATTATCATGCCCCTGGTGTCGTTTACTGCCGCTTCGATTTTTCTAAGGTTTTCATCGGCAGCATCACCCCAGTTGGAGCGTGCTTTTTCATCTGTGATATATGCCTGACAATGTGCATAATCTGTGCAAACATCCGCACCATTTTCCTCTTTGGCGGTTTTCATTTTGTCGAGCGCATACGAGCGTGCCGCTACTGCCTGTGCCTTTAGTGCTTCTATCTCGAACGATGCAGGCATTTCAGCCATAACAACGCCCTTTATATATTCTTCAAAATCCATTTCGAGTATTTTTCCTTCATCTTTAAAAAACACCTTAACCGTTTTTGTTGGTGTGGTATCATTTTCGGGAGCAACATTTATCATTAAAAATGGAATCCCCAGCACAAGCATCGATGTAAATACAACCCATAAGATACAGCTTTTCACAGTCGATATCCCCCTCATATTATTTATATTTTTGTTCACAAAATATATGAAAAAATTTAACTTTGATTTAATTGACTTATTTGTCAAATTATGTTATATTACATTTTACAAAGGGAAAAAAGGAGGTTTTTTGAATGCTTAAATCGACAGGAATAGTAAGAAAAGTTGACGAACTTGGTAGAATAGTTCTTCCAATCGAGCTTAGAAGAACACTTGAAATATCAGTAAAAGACGCGCTTGAAATATACGTGGAGGGCAACACAGTAGTGCTTAAAAAATACGAGCCTGCGTGTATATTCTGCGGTAATGCAAAGAACGTAACTACATATAAGGATAAAATAGTCTGTGAGGACTGTATAGAAGAGTTAAAGAGATAGAAAAGATGTGACGCAAGAGTGGCATTAATATAACTGTAAAAAGACTTTCTCGAAAGAGAAAGTCTTTTTTTGGTCCATGGGGCCCCTGGTCGGGAGGAAAAGCCCTCCTTGCCTAAAGGAGGGGGGACCGCTTTAGCGGTGGGAGGATTTCTGAGATGTCCATTAAGTAGTATGAAATTGCAAACATCCATTAACATTATGATATATAAGTGTTTAACTTGCTTTTAAAGTTTAATTATCTTTTCTTTTGTGTCAGGGGCTTCATCAGCAAAGCCCCTAACAACCCCTGCCGCACCTATTGATAAAATTCAAGAAATTATCAAGACTCATTTTTAAAAAATTCAACTGCACGTGCAAACTCGGGAACGTAAGCTTAGTGTATATTAAAAATCTTCTGTTCCCTCGGGTTGCACTAAAAAAGTCA
>JAZQHR010000030.1:0-9643 GCA_045540695.1 Clostridia bacterium
ATACACCAAGTACTCAGGAGGATTATGTAACACCGTATGAACCGCAAACTTCACCTTCTCCGGGAATAGTAAGACCTATGCCGGCACCTGAGCCTACTCCAACACCTGAGCCTACTCCAACACCACAGCCTGCTCCAACACCGACACCTAAACCATCCACTCCGTCAACTAATAATTCGTCAGGTTCAGCACATACTACAAACAGAACACAGGCGGAAAGTGAGAAAGGTACAAGTACATATTCAGGTGGTAAAAAACCGGCTAATATGGATGCACTAATGGATCAGATGAATGATTATCAAAGTAAAAATAACAATTGATTTTCAATAGTGAATTAACAATTTAAATATACATAAACTGTCTTGTTAAACTTTTTAGTTTGATAGGACAGTTTTTGTTTTTTATTTAACTAATTTATAAAATTATACTTTTTGTTTGTTATCGTACTGTGTTTTTATCAAATAATTGATTTTTTTTTAATAGTATGGTAAAATGAAATAGTATAATTGTAAATGCGTATGTATTTACCAAGGAGGGAAATAGATGGAATTATTTACGTTTAAAGGTGGACTTCATCCAAACGATAAAAAACAAGCTACACGGAATATTCCGATATCGGATTTAAAGGCATCTGATATAATGGTTTATCCTGTATCACAGCATATTGGTGCACCGTGTGTTCCTGTAGTGTCGGTTGGAGATAGTGTCCTTATGGGACAAAAAATAGCGGATACAGATGCTTTTGTGTCAAGCCCTATACATTCCACAGTATCGGGAAAAGTTGTGGCAATTGAAAAACGTCGCCATCCAAATGGAAATATGGTTGAATCAATTGTAATAGAAAATGATGGCAATGATACGCTTTGTGATTCCATCTACGATAGAACAGATTATAATTCTCTAAGTAGAGAAGATATGATTAAAATAATAAGAGAAACAGGAGTTGTTGGCCTTGGCGGAGCAACATTTCCTACACACATTAAGCTTAATCCACCACCGGACAAAAAGATAGAATGTGTGATATTGAATGGTGCGGAGTGCGAACCATATCTTACATCTGACCATAGAGTAATGCTTGAAATGCCAGAAATAGTAGTTGGCGGACTAGAGCTTATAATGAAAATACTTGGCGTTGATAAAGCATACATAGGAATTGAACAAAACAAACCTGATGCGATTAAGGTTATGTCAGATATATGTAAAAATAAAAAAGGCATTAGTGTGAAGGTGCTTAAAACGAAATATCCTCAAGGAAGTGAGAAGCATCTTATATATGCCATTACAAAACGTGAAGTACCAAGTGGGGGACTTCCGGCAGATGTCGGCGTAGTGGTAGATAACGTTGATACATGTACAGCGGTATACAATGCCATTACAAAGCGCAAACCTATTTTTACCAGAGTAGTTACTGTATCGGGCGACGCAGTTAAAACACATAGAAATTTTCGTGTAAGAGTAGGTACACCATTTAAAGATGTATTTGAAGCTGCCGGTGGATTTAGATGCGAACCAAAGAAAATTATAATGGGCGGTCCTATGATGGGGATGACTCAGTTTGATTTAAATGTTCCTGTTATAAAAGGTACTTCAGCACTTTTAGCATTTACTGATGAGGAAGCTTCAAACGTAAAAGCCACTCCATGTATTCGTTGTGGTAAATGTGTTGAAAAATGTCCTATGCGACTTATGCCGGTATTCTTAAACGAATACGCAAGCGCTGGAAATATCGAAAAATGTCTTGAATATCACATTATGGATTGCATCGAATGTGGTGTATGTGCATATCAGTGTCAGAGTAATTTGCGTGTGGTAGAACAGATTAAGTTAATGAAGCAGAAAATATCTGCACAGAGAAAGAAAGCATAGGAGGTGTAGGAATATGGAAAACAAACTAATAATGTCAGTTTCACCACATATACGTCAGGAAGACAGCGTAGCAAAGACTATGACAGATGTAATAATAGGTCTTGTTCCTGCACTTGTAGGCTCGGTGTATTTCTTTGGAATAAGAGCACTTATGCTTACGATTGTGTCAGTGATAGCGTGCGTAGTATCTGAGTATATATGGAATAAGCTTCTAAGAAAAGAATCACCTATAGGCGATATGAGTGCAGTAGTTACAGGAATGCTCATAGCATTTTGTTTGCCTGTAACTGTGCCATATTATATGGTTGTGGTAGGAGATATATTTGCTATAATAGTTGTTAAAGGTTTTTTTGGCGGAATAGGAAAAAACATCGTCAATCCTGCACTTGCTGCAAGAGCATTTCTTCTTGCAAGCTGGCCGGTTGAAATGACAAGCTTTGTAATGCCGCATACCTCTTTAAATCTATTTGGCAAAACACCAGATGCAGTTTCGTCTGCTACTCCGCTTAGCGTAATTAAAGCTACGGGAGATGTGTTTGAAGCAAGCTACTTTGACCTTATATTTGGAAATGTTCCCGGATGTATAGGTGAGGTGAGTGCTATATGCATACTTATCGGTGGTTTGTATCTTTTGTTTACTAAGGTTATTACCTGGCATATACCTGTTGCATATATTCTTTCAGTTGGTATTTTTGCTGTAATCTTTGGGGACAAGGCAAATATAGCTAATGATTTTATATATAGTATTTTGTCAGGCGGAGTAATGCTTGCGGCATTCTTTATGGCTACAGATTACGTTACCACACCTATGACCAAAAAGGGTGCGGTAATATTTGCAATAGGTGCCGGATTTATCACTGAGGTCATACGTGTGTATGGCGGATATCCGGAGGGAGTTACTTATGCTATACTTATTATGAATATTTGTGTTCCGTTTATTGATAAGTATACCAGACCGAAAATATTTGGTGAGGTGAAGAAAAATGGAAAATAAAGGTTCTATAATAAAATTATCACTCATCCTTTTAGCTATAGCATTTATATCCACATTGATTCTTACCGTGTGTAATGCAGTAACAAAGGATACCATAGCTTATATAAACGAGCAAAATATAAAATCCGCGATGCTTGAGGTTCTTCCAGGCGGAGAAACATTTGAAGAAATAGGCGGAGAATATCCTGAATACATCACATCTGCATCTTATGGTAAAAAAGATGGTGATATTATGGGATACACTGTAAATGTTTCTGTTCCTGGCTTTGGCGGAAATATTGAAATGATAATCGGTGTATGCAAACAAAAAACTGTTACAGGTGTGAAAATCACATCACTTAGTGAAACACCGGGACTTGGAGCAAAAGCATCAAATGAAGAGTTTACAAAACAGTATTATGGTCTTGAAGAGGGAATATCGGTTATAAAATCAGGTATGCCAAACGGAAATGAGATATCTGCAATTAGCGGTGCTACAATCACTTCGAAAGCGGTAACAGAAGGTGTAAATGCGGCGCTAAAATACGTAGGAACGCTTGAGTAGAGGAGGGGATTTTAATGAAAAAACAAAACGCGTGCTTAGATGCACTTCGAAACGGAATAATTGAAGAAAATCCCACACTAATACAGCTTCTTGGTATGTGTCCTACACTTGCGGTTACTACGTCTGTTTCAAATGCTATAGGTATGGGACTATCGGCTACATTTGTACTTGTGTGTTCAAACCTTGTAATATCACTTCTTAAAAAATGCATTCCTGCAAAGATAAGAATAGCATCGTATGTAGTAATTATAGCTACATTTGTATCGGTTATAGAAATGCTTTTAAAAGCATACCTTCCAAGTATATCAGCATCACTTGGACTATACATACCTCTTATCGTTGTAAACTGTATCATCCTTGCAAGAGCGGAAAGCTTTGCATCTAAAAATAAAGCACTTCCTTCAGTGTTTGACGGGCTTGGTATGGGACTTGGCTTTACACTTGGACTTACTATCCTTGGCACAGTAAGAGAACTTTTGGGTAATGGTACATTTTTAAATATACCTGTATTTGGTGAAAGCTTTAACCCTGCACTTATATTTATACTTCCACCGGGAGCGTTTATTGCACTTGGATGTATACTTGCAGTTATAAATATTATTACTGATAAAAAGGGGGCATCTAAGAAATGAATGTAATTGGTGAATTTTTAGTTATGGCGATTACCGCTATATTTGTGGAAAATTTTGTTTTAGTAAAATTTCTTGGTATATGCCCGTTTTTAGGCGTGTCCAAAAAGACTGATACCGCCATCGGTATGGGTATGGCGGTTACATTTGTAATGGTGCTTGCATCTGTTATGACATGGCTTGTGCAAAAATTTATACTTGTGCCACTGGATGCCGAGTATCTTCAGACAATATCATTTATACTTGTTATAGCTGCACTTGTGCAGTTTGTAGAAATGTTTGTTGCAAAAGTAGCACCTGCACTTTATAACGCACTTGGAATATACCTTCCGCTTATAACCACAAACTGTGCAGTGCTTGGAGTGGCTATAATAAATGTTCAGCGAAATTATACACTACTTCAGTCTATGTGGTATTCATTTTCTGCGGCTATCGGATTTACACTTGCAATAGTGCTGTTTTCGGGCGTAAGAGAACGAATTGAAAATAATAATGATATCCCTAAGGCATTAAAAGGATTTCCTATAACACTTATCACAGCAGGACTTCTTTCTATTGCGTTTTTGGGATTTCAGGGCTTAAGCTTTTAGGAGGTGTGTATAGATGAATAGTATAATCATACCTGCTGTAGCAGTCGGTGCAATGGGACTTGTGTTTGGTGCTGTTTTGGCATTTGCATCTATAGTGTTCAAAGTAGATAGTGACGAAAGAATAGATAAGGTTTGCGAAATCCTTCCCGGTGCAAACTGTGGTGGATGCGGATATGCAGGATGTAGTGCGTTTGCAAAGGAAATAGTAGAAAATGGTGCGGATTCCACCCGTTGTAATCTTATGACCGTAGAAAAGGCGAAAGCTATATCAGAGATTATGGGTACCGAAATGGGCGAAATAATAAGAAAATACGCTGTAGTTGCGTGCAGAGGCACATGTGATGCAGCAAAGAATAAATACATATACGAAGGTACTATTTCGTGTGAAGCAGCATCAAGACTTGCCGGCGGACCAAAGGCGTGTGAGTATGGATGTATGGGACTTGGCAGCTGTGTAAATGTATGTAGCTTTGATGCTATATCTGTTGTAGACGGTGTTGCGTGTGTTGACAAAGAAAAATGCACAGGCTGTGGAGCTTGTACAAGAGCTTGTCCTAAGGGACTAATATCTCTTGTGCCGTATAATACAAAATCTGCTTTTGTTCAGTGTAACTCAAAGGACAAAGGCGTTGTGGTAAAAGACGTTTGCACAAATGGTTGCATAGGCTGCAGACTTTGTACAAAGAAATGCGAAGCAGATGCTATAACTGTAAATGATAATCTTGCAAAGATTGATTATGATAAATGTACATCTTGCGGAGCGTGTATAGAAGCATGTCCTAAGCAAATAATAGTATCATTAGATAAATAAGGAGAAATGGATTTTGCGCAAAAAAGTAATGCTTGGAATGAGTGGCGGAGTAGATTCATCAGTAGCAGCATATCTTTTGAAAGAAGAAGGTTATGATGTTGTGGGTGTAACTCTTCAGCTTTGCCCTGAAAATACTGACAGTGACGGATGCAATAGCTCATTGGCAGTTCGTGATGCCAAAAAAGTTGCTGAAAAGCTTGGCATTTCGTTTTATGTGTTTGATTTTAAAGATTTGTTTGATAAAAAAGTTATCGAATATTTTACTGATGAATACTTAAATGGCAGAACACCTAATCCGTGTATCGCTTGTAATAAGCACATAAAATTTGATGCTATGCTTAAAAAAGCAGATGAAATGGGCATAGATTATATAGCAACCGGTCATTATGCAACTGTTGAGTATGACGATGTGTCAAAAAGATATCTGCTAAAAAAATCAAAAACTGACGCAAAAGACCAAACGTATGTGCTTTATAATCTGACACAGGATAAGCTTTCGCGTATTTTAATGCCACTTGGCGAGTATGAAAAAGATGAGATAAGACACATTGCCGAGAAAATCGGCATAGATGTAGCAAATAAGCCTGACAGTCAGGAAATCTGTTTTGTAGCCGATAATGACTACGCAGGGTTTATCGAGAGAAGAGTTGGAAAAGTTTTCCCAGAGGGTGATTTTTTGGACGTCAACGGCAATGTAATAGGAAAACATCGCGGAATAGTACACTATACCGTTGGACAGCGAAAAGGGCTTGGAGCATTTGGTAAGCCGATGTTTGTCGTAAAGGTTGATGCTCAAAATAATACGGTAATTCTTGGAGAAAAAGGTACAGAGTATAAGGAGTATCTTGTAGCGGATAATGCAAATTTTATTTCGTTTGACACACTTACAGAGCCGGTAAAGGTAAAATGTAAGGTCCGATACAATCAAAAGGAAGTTCCATGTACAGTTTATCCTTATGAAAATGGTAAAATAAAAGTAGAGTTTGATAATCCGCAAAGGGCTGTTACTCCGGGTCAGTCAGTGGTGTTTTACGATGGTGATGTAGTAGTTGGCGGAGCAACAATTTTATATTGATATTAGCGACTGTTATATTATATAGCAGTCGTTTTTTATGTAATAAATAATACATTTCGCACGTATATTGTTTTATCGGGGTGAAATGTATGTTTAAAAGGTTTATGGTTGTTTTCCTTTATATAATGATTGTAGTAGGGTATTCGGTTGGAAAATATAATCTTAACGCTATAACCGTAGCAAATGTTTCTAATGATATAAAAATACCTGGAGTAATGTATCACAGCATATTGAAAGACACCACACGCTCCGGAAAGTATGTTATTACGCCCGCACAGTTCGAAGAAGATATAAAGTATATTAAGCAAAAAGGATATACAGGCGTATTTATATCTGATCTTATAAACTATGTGGAAAAGGGGACGCCGCTTCCTGAAAAACCTATACTAATAACTTTTGACGATGGTTATTACAATAATTATCTGTATGCATACCCAATACTGAAAAAATATAACACCAAGGCGATATTTTCGCTTATCGGAAAATATTCCGAACAATATTCTAAAACAGGTGAAGAAAATGCATATTACACGCATATCACATGGGAGCAGGCAAAGGAAATGGCAGATTCGGGTTATGTAGAATTGCAAAATCATTCGTATGACCTTCATTCGCTAGGGCATAGAAAAGGAAGCAAGAAGCTAGGCGGCGAATCAACTGACGAATATCAGAGAATGCTTTTTAGTGACCTGAAGAAGACAGACACACTTATATACGAAAATACAGGGTATAAGCCAACGGCATTTACATATCCGTTTGGTTTTATATCGGATGAATCATTTATGGTCATAAAGGAAATGGGCTATAAAGCATCTATATCGTCGGAAAGTGGTTTTAGCAGCATATCACGCGAAAATCCAAACTTATTTGAGTTAAAAAGAGTAAACCGACCTCACGGGAAAACGTCGGCTGAATTTTTCAAAGATATTTTAAAGTGAAAAAGTTCACCGTTAAAGGTGTAAATAATAAAACATACTGTTTTATTATTTACTAACTACACCCAAACTTTCAGTCGAGCGTAAAGACACCATTTGATGAAATTCTTAGAAAATTCAAATGATATTTTTAAAAAATAACTGTAAAAAAGTCAGGTTCTAGTTATCTAGCAATGCCTGACTTTTTTAGTGCAACCCGAGGGAACAAAGTGAGATAAGCACTTATATATCATAGTGTTAATATTATCTATATTTTTTTTCTTGCCTCCGGCGGGGCATTTTGAACGGCAAAATAGATGGACGCACTTACATTTTACTCAATGTTTACAATTTCTTATCGCTTATCTAACCTCTCCAGAATCCTCCCACCGCTAAAGCGGTCCCCCCTCCTTTAGGCAAGGAGGGCTTTTCCTATCGAACAGGGACACCCTGGACCCAAAAAGACTTTCTCTTTCGAGAAAGTCTTTTTATAGTTATACGACTGTCACACTTAACATTAAACTTTTTTATATCGTATTAAATTAAATAACCAATTCAACACCAAGCTCTTTGAATATGCTTGTTGATTCTTCATCCACCTCACTGTTTGTAACTATATAATTTGCTACAGACAGGTCGGATATTTTAACAAATGCACTATGGTGGAATTTTGAGTAGTCAGCCGCTACAATGCATTTATCCGACTGCTCTATCATTACTCTGTCTACTTCAGCTTCCTTGTCATAGTAGGTGGTAAAACCATTTATAGCATCTATTCCGTCGACAGATAGTATAAATTTATCTGCGTGATAATTTCTAAGTTGCGAGATAGCATCTGTGCCAAATGAGAACTGATACTTTGTATTTATAGAACCTCCAATAAGTACAACATTGTAGTTCGGATTGCTCGATGCTTCAAGAGCTATAGCAATAGAGTTTGTTACTATGTTTAAGTTATACGATGCAGGAAACTTCCTAAATGTAAGTAGGGTAGTAGTTCCCGAATTAAGCATAATAGTATCGTTTGGTTCTATAAACTGTGCAATCTTGTTTGCTATATCAACTTTTTCTGACTGATTTGTTTCAAGTCTTTGTGTCATATTCATACTGTAGTATGGTTTGTACGAGCTTATCGCACCACCATGAATACGAGAAAGAAGACCTTTCTTTTCCATATCGGAAAGATAATTTCTAACAGTAACTTCCGAAACATTAAATTTTTCACTAAGTTCAGTTACCCTTACACTTCCATCTGTTTTTAATATATCAAGTATTTCTTGTTTTCTTTTATCGGCTACCATATTATACCTCCGAATCTGACTTTGATATGAGTATATCACAGATAAATTGGCGTGTCAATTAAATGAATTTTAGCTTTTGGTTTGATTTCGAAATGTAAAAAAACGAAAAATAAACCGATATTTTTGTTGACATTTATATATAAGTAATGGTATTATAATAATAACAATCATTTAAGTAGGGCTGAGATGCCTTAAATGATGAAAAATCGAAAAATGAGGCGATAGTTATGGGAAAATTACAGGTAGGTTGGTCAGAGGTAAGTATTACTCCTGACAAGAAAATAGGTCTTGCAGGACAGTTTTTTGAGAGAATTTCGGAGTATGTAGAAACTCCTATTACAGTTACCGCACTTGCGGTTGAGTCAGACGATGAACAGTTAATTATATGTTCGTGCGACCTTGGAAGTGTTGGAGTTGGACTTATAAATCAGGCAAGAGGTATTATATCTGAAAAATGTAAAGATATAGATGTAAATAAGATTATAATAAATGCAACACATACACACACATCTCACGTGTACAGCCGTAAGGGTGATAATTCACGAGATGTTGGTACTACAAAAGATGTGCTTAACCGTTTCCTTCCTGAGGAAAAGCAGTATCAGGCAAAGGTAAGTGCTAAAGGCGACGACTTTATGAACGCAGATGAAGCTGCAGACTATCTTGCTGAAAGAATTGCCCAGGCAGTTGTGGAAGCGTGGAATAACAGAAAATCTGCAAAATACGCACAGGGCTTTGGCAGAGCCGCAGTTGGTATGTGTAGACGTGTTGACTATAACGACGGTACAGCTAAAATGTGGGGCGATGCAAACACAGCTACATTTACAGAGCTTGAAGGCGGAAATGACTCGGGTATAGAGCTTATGTTCTTCTACGATGAAAATAATAAGCTTACAAGTCGGATCGTAGCCATGTCGTT